>DAOOHL010000001.1:0-40526 GCA_035416185.1 Propionibacteriaceae bacterium
GCAGGGCTTCGAGACCCTCTTCGACGGTGGCAGCACCACCCAGCTCGACCTCGAGCAGACGAAGCGGCTGCTGATGACTGTGCCTGAGATGCGGATGGTCGTCGAGGCGGGCCTGAGCTGATGAAGGTCGTCGTCACCGGTGCGGAGGGCTTCCTCGGCTGGCACACCCGCGTCCGGCTGCACGCGCTGAGTCCGGACTGGACGGTCGTCGGGGTGGGGCGGTCCAACTGGGCCTCGCTGACAACGCACCTCGAAGGTGCCGACGCCGTCATCCACATCGCGGGAATCAACCGAGCGACGGACGCGGAGGTGTCCCAGGGCAACGTTGCTCTTGCCGAGGAGCTCGTCGCCGCCACCCGTACAGCCGGCATCGATCCCGTGGTCGCATACGCCAACTCCACCCAGGCGGGGAACGGGACACCGTACGGGCTGGGCAAGCAGGCCGCAGCCGACGTGATGCGAGCGGCGTACGGGGAGCGCTTCACCGACGTGGTCCTGCCCAACCTCTTCGGGGAGCATGGCAGGCCGGGTTACAACTCGTTCGTCGCGACCTTCGCCCACGACGCGGTCGCCGGGAAACGCCCGGCGCAACTGGCCGACCGCCCGATCCGGCTGCTCCACGCCCAGGCAGCGGCACAGGTGCTGCTGGACGCCATCGAGAGTCCCGGCGGGCGGGTTGAGCCGGCGGGGGTCGAGACGACGGTCGCCCAGGTCTGGAACACCTTCGAGCGGTATGCAACGACGTACCTCACGACCGGCGACATCCCGTCGTTCACCGGCGCCGGAGGGGACGACCTGATGGACGCGAGCTTCGGACGCGACCTGTTCAACACGCTTCGGGCGGCGGCGTGGCCTGGCTCGTCACCCATCTCGCTGGTCCCACGGGCCGACGACCGCGGCCGTCTGGTCGAGACCGTACGGTGCCACGGCGCGGGCGGGCAGACCTTCGTCTCGACGACGAAACCTGGCGTGACAAGGGGCGAACACTTCCACCTACGGAAGATCGAACGGTTCGCCGTGGTGGCCGGTGAGGCGGAGATTGCGCTTCGCCGTACCCTGACCGACGAAGTGGTCGCCTTCCAGGTCTCCGGCGACGAACCAGTAGCGATCGACATGCCGACGATGTGGACCCACAACATCACCGCGACCGGCTCGGGCGTCGTGACGACGCTGTTCTGGACCAACGAGCTTTTCGACCCCGACCACCCGGACACGTACTGGGAGAAGGTGAGGGGCTGACGCGTCAGTCCGCTGCACTGATCGGCCGGCCGGCCCGCGCTGCCCGGTCGAAGACAGCTCCACCTTCCCGGCGCGCGTGCCGTGCCCCAGTATCGCTGATCGCGCCGCGACAGGGCAGGATGGTGCGCGTGACGAAAGTGATGACCGTCGTTGGCACGCGGCCCGAGATCATTCGGCTGTCGGCGGTGGTCAAGCGACTCGATGCGACCGTCGCCCACGTGCTCGTGCACACCGGGCAGAACTACGACCCGCTGCTCAACGAGGTGTTCTTCGCTGACCTTGACCTGCGTGCGCCCGACATCCTGATGGGCGTTCGCACCGACTCGCTCGGCCAGGTCCTCGGCGACGTGCTGGTCGGTACGGAGAAGGCGATCAACGAGGTCCAGCCCGATGCGCTGCTCGTGCTGGGCGACACCAACTCCTGTATCGCGGCGGTGATGGCGAAGCGGATGCGCGTGCCGGTTTACCACATGGAGGCTGGCAACCGGTGCTTCGACGAGAACGTGCCTGAGGAGACCAACCGGCGCATGGTCGACCACGTCGCCGACTTCAACCTCGTCTACACCGAGCATGCCCGGCGCAACCTGCTGGCCGAAGGGCTGCATCCGCGTCGGGTGGTGAAGACGGGGTCTCCGATGCGTGAGGTGCTCGACTCGTACCGCGATGCGATCGCCGCCTCCGATGTGCTCGCTCGGCTCGCCCTGAAGGCAGGCGGCTACTTCCTCGTCAGCGCGCACCGCGAGGAGAACGTGGACTCACCCGCACGCCTGGGCGCCCTGCTCGACTGCCTCGAGGGGGTCCGGGAGGCGTACGACAAACCGATCCTGGTCTCGACCCACCCCCGTACGAGGAAGCGGCTGGACGCCCTCGGGCGGCATGTCGAGGGCGTCGTCTTCCATGACCCGCTGGGCTTCCTCGACTACAACCACCTGCAGACCAAGGCCGCGTGCGTGCTGTCTGACTCGGGCACGATCTCGGAGGAGTCGACCATCCTCGACTTCCCCGCGGTCACCCTGCGCGACTCGATCGAACGCCCCGAGGCACTGGACACGGGGTCGATCATCATGACCGGCCTCGACCCATCGAACGTGCTGGAAGCGGTGGCGATCGCCATGGCGCAGCCCACCCGCGAGATCCCAGAGGACTACCGGATCCCCAACACCTCCGAACGAGTCGTGAACTTCATCGTCTCGACCGTGAAGCGGCACAGGCAGTGGAGCGGGCTGCGCTGAGGGCTACCGGACGACAGCAGCGGCCGTTCGGAGGATGATCGCCAGGTCACCGAGGAAGGTGCGTGTACGGACGTAGTTCTCGTACAGGGCGACCTTGCGCGGCAGGATCTCGTCGACGTAGTGTCGCTCAGGATCAGCCGCGGCGGCGAGCTCGGTCTCCTCATGGCGGAACTCGATGCTGCCCGGGTCGGTGATGCCGGGCCGGACGGACAGGATCTCCGTACGGGCTGCCGCAGGCCACTCCGCGACGTACCGCGGCACCTCGGGCCGAGGCCCGACCAGCGACATGTCCCCGACGAGCACGTTGACGAGCTGAGGCAGCTCGTCCAGCTTTGACTTCCGCAGGATCCGGCCGACCTTGGTGATCCGGTTGTCGGACGCGGACGTCACCTCCGGACCACCCGTGGAGGCGCGCATCGAGCGGAACTTGAGGATGCGGAACTCTTGCCCGCCGAGCCCGACCCGAACTTGGCGGAAGAAGACCGGTCCCGTCGGGTCGTCGGCCTTGATCGCGATCGCCGCCGCGGCCAGCACAGGGGAGGTGATGACCAATCCCGCCGCCGAGGCCACCAGGTCGAAGGCGCGCTTCGCATCCATCAGGCGCCGAGCACTTCCCGTACAGCCGCGATGACCCGGTCGACGTCGGCGTCCGTCATCCGGGTGTAGATGGGCAGGGAGAAGGACCGGTTGAACAGGTCCGTGGCGACCGGGAACTGGTCGGTGGTGAGCCGGTAGGTGTCGCGCCAGTAGGGCTGCAGGTGCAGGGGGATGAAGTGGACGCTGGTGCCGATGCCGCGGCCCGTGAGGGCATCGATGGTGGCGTCGCGGTCGAGCGGGGCGCCGTCGTCGATCTGGACGACGTAGAGGTGCCAGGCGTGGGTGCTGTCGGCCTGGGGATTCGACGGTGGGGCGGTCGGGAGGGTCAGGGGCAAGCCCGCCAGCCCAGCGGCGTACTGAGCGGCGATCTCGGCGCGACGGTCCCGTAGCTCGTTGGCCCGCGTCAGCTGCACCCGGCCGATCGCAGCGGCCATGTCGGTGAGGTTGTACTTGTAGCCGGGCGCGACGACCTCGTAGAACCAGGACCGTTGGGCGACGTCGGTGTAGCGGTTGAAGATGTCACGCGAGATGCCGTGGAGCCGCATCGTCCGCATGCGGGCGGCGAGGTCCGGGTCGGGGGTGACGACCATCCCGCCCTCGCCGGTGGTGATCGTCTTGGTGGCGTAGAAGCTGAAGACGGTCGCCTCGTGGCCCTGCCCGCCGATCAGCTGCCCGTCAGACCAGGTCGGGAAGGAGTGGGCCGCGTCGTCGACGATCCGCAGGTCATGGGCGTCCGCCAGCGCACGCAGATCCTGCTCCGGCACGGCGCGACCCGCGAAGTGGACCGGTGCGATGGCCTTCGTCCGGCGGGTGACGGACTCGGCCGCGAGGGCGACATCGATGCAGTAGGTACGGGGGTCGACGTCAACGAAGACCGGATCTGCGCCGAGGTAGCGGACCGCTTCGGCCGTGGCCGTGAATGTCCAGGTGGGTACGAGAACCTCGTCGCCAGGACCAATCCCGAGCGCCTCGTAGGCGAGGTGGAGGCCCGCAGTCGCTGAGTTGACCGCGACGGCATGCTCGGCGCCGACGAATGCAGCGAACTCTTGCTCGAAGGCTCGGGCGTTGGGGCCCGTCGTCAGCCACCCGCTGCGCAGGCAGGTGACGGCCGCCTCGATCTCAGCTTCTCCGATGTCGGGCAGGGCGAAGGGCAGCAGTTCCACATCGGCGAGCCTACTCGGCGCCTCCGGCTCAGCCCCTGACCCGGAGCGTGGCGAGCTGCCAGGGGCGGTTGCGTCGCCAATGCTCCTGCTCCTGTGCAGCCCAGACCTCCCACCACGGTTCGTAGCCCTCGTCGCGCGCCAGCGCTCGGGTACGGCGGGTGTCGGGGCCCAGATCGAGCCACACTCGCACCGGGGCGACGGGGGCAGACTCGTGGCTGATCGCTCCACAGCCTTCGACCAGGATCGGACCGGCTGGGTCGAGCGACGTCCAGCCGCTGGGTTCGTTGGCCACCCAGTCCCATCGCCGGTACCCCGGGCGGGCGGGTCGCAGGATGGTGTCGGTCACCGCGTGGCTGGCCGCGTCCAGCCCGTACCAGCCCGGGTAGACATCGTCGAGATGCACGACCTGCAGACCCTCGATCCGAGCCGCGATCTCGTTCGCGAGCACGGTCTTCCCGGCGCCAGATCCGCCGTCGAGCAGGATCACCAGCCGTCCCGGAGCCACGGCTGCCTGCGCAACGATGGCCTCGACGGCGTCGCTACGCGCCACAGTGCGGGTCATGTGCCGGTCCCGACGAAGTTGAAGGTGCCCGCCACGACGGCCGACAGCACAGCCGTCACGGCCATCACGACGGCGATCGCCACGGCAGCGTGGTCGCGCCTGGTCACCAGCGACGGGCGAGCCCACGTGCGTTCGGTGGGACCGCCGAAGCCGCGAGACTCCATCGCCGTGGCGAGCTTCGAGCCGCGTCGGATGGCCAGCACGAGCAGGGCGAACGCCATGGTGATGAACCGCTTGATGGCGCCGGTGTCACCCAGGCCGCGGGCGCGTCGGGCCAGACCCAGCATGCGCCAGTCGGCCAGCATCTCCCCGATCAGGCGGAAGCCAGCGAGGGTGCCCAGGACGAATCGGGCGGGCAGCCGCCAGACCTGCGCCAACCCGTCTGCCATGTCGGTCGGATCGATCCCGCTGAACAGCAGGATCGACGGAACGCCCAGCGCCAGCACCCTGAGGAACACCGCCGCGGCGAGCATCAACGACCCGTCGGTGACCCGGATCAGGAACCACTCGAAATACACCTGCCCGCTCGGTCTGCCGTACAACGCCATGCTCACCGACGCGAGTGGGGCGGCCAGCAGCACCGGCCACGTCCGGCGAAGGATGAAACCCGGCCGGTAACCCACGATGAGAGCGGCGGACAGCGACAGCCCGAGGGCAACCGCGCCGCTGACGACGTCCAGCGTGAGGAGCAGTGGCAGGGTTAGGGTCAGCGCCAGCACGATCCGGGTGACCGGGTTCAGCCGGTCGAGCCGGGTGGCGGGGACGTCAGGGGCGATCAGGCTCATCGGCCCACCACGATGTGATGCTCGCCGAGCACCTCGATGTAGTCGGCATCGTGGGTGACCGAGACGACCGCGTTGCCGTCTGCCAGCTGCAGCTGCACGAGCGCAACCATGTCGAGCCAGGTACGGCGGTCCTGCCCGAACGTAGGCTCGTCGAGGACCAGTACGCGTGGCCGCGTGGCCAGTACGGTCCCGACGGACAGCCGGCGCTTCTCCCCGCCGGACAGCGTGAAGGGGTTCGCCTTGGCGAGTCGGGCGAGGTGGAGCAGCTCGAGCAGTTCGTTGACGCGGGCAGTGATCGCGGCTGGTGTCTCCTTGAGGGCTTGCAGTCCGATCGCGACCTCGTCGAAGACGGTGGTGGTGACGAACTGGTGCTCCGGCTCCTGGAAGACGGTGCCGATTCGGGTCAGCAGCTCCTTGCTCGACCAGTCGATCGGATGTCTGCTCTTCCGGGTGGCGAGGGTGGCAGCCGCGTCGACGGAGCCTGCCACGGGCGGCAGCAGGCCAGCGAGCGTCAGCGCCAGGGTGGTCTTGCCCGCCCCGTTGGGCCCGGTCACGACGGTGGAGGTGGCTTCGGGGAGCGAGACGTTGAGACCGGTACGGACAGGCTTGCGCTTGTCGTACGCCACAGTGAGGTCGCTTGTGGTCAGGACCGGGGCCGGGGTTGGCCTCATCGTGCGCTTGGTGACGCCGGTGGGGCGCCCCGGCACCCACGCGCCGAGCTCGGCCAGAGTGTCGCCGTGGTCACGGAAGACCCGGTCGGGCGCACCGTCCACCACGACGCCACCACCGGCGGCCAGGACGACGACCCGGTCGACGACCGGCAGCCAGGTCTCGACCCGATGTTCGACGACGACGAGGGTCGACCCACGCTCGGCCACGACTCGGGCGACGGCGTCACGGACCTCTTGCGTTCCCTCCGAGTCGAGGTTGGCCGTAGGCTCGTCGAGCAGCAGCACGTCGGGACGCATGGCCAGCGCACCCGCCAGGACGAGGCGCTGCTTCTGCCCGCCTGACAGGTGGTCGGTGTTGCGGTCCAGCGCGACGTCAAGCCCGACGGCAGCCAACGACGCCCTGACCCGCGGGCCAATCTCATCGCGTGGAACGCCGAGGTTCTCCAGCCCGAACGCCACGTCGTCGCCGACCCGGGCCAGCACGATCTGGGAGTCCGGATCCTGCATGACCAGAGCGGTCCGGCCACGTTGCGCGGCGGGATGCTGGCCGTCGAGGGTCAGCCGGCCAGCCTCCTCGCCCTCATCAGCTCCGCCCAGCACCCCTGCCAGGGCGTGGATGAGCGTGGACTTGCCCGCCCCTGATGAGCCGAGCAGCAGCACGCGCTCGCCAGGCTCGATGGTCAGGGTGGCGTCGCGCACGGCCCAGGCCCTGCGGCCGGCGTGACGCCACCCCCACCCCTCGAGCGTGATCCCGGCAGTCACGTACGGGGCTCAGACCTCAGCTCGAGCGGACCGGCCCGACTCGAACCGGGAGAGCGCCCCCGTACCGGCCAGCGCCTTGGTCAGCGCCCAACCCACCAGCCCAGCGAGGACTGCGCCGGAGATGAGCAGAGCGACGAGGTAGATGGCGTTGTACGTCGCACCCTTGGCGAGGTTGCCCATCACCAGCTCGAGCAGCCAAGCGCCCACACCCGCGCCGGCTCCAGCCAGCATCGCCGGCACCGCACCCCAGCGTCGGTAGGCGAAGAGCAGGAAGACGAGCTCAGCGCCGAGGCCCTGCGCGATGCCGGAGTAGAGGGTGGTGATGCCCCAGACGTTGCCGACCAGCGCTGAGACGATCGCAGCGATCAGCTCGACCATCAGCGCCGCGCCCGGCTTGCGGATGACGAGGCCGCCGAGGACGCCGCCCATCAGCCAGATGCCGACAGCAAGGCCGCCGAGGCCTGGGGTGACGGCGGTGAAGACCTCGTAGCCGGCGCCGCCGACGTAGTTCCAGCCCACGAAGATGATCCCGACTGCCACGCCGAGCACGGCGGCTACCACGATGTCGACCACGCGCCACGACTTGGCGGAGCTGCGGCTGGTCGGTTCGGTGGTCGACTGGGAGTTGGTGGTGGTCATGGTGTGCCCTTCCGTTCGGGCACGGGTTCCGCCGACTCTCGGCGGTGTGAGATTGCCTCCCTGCGCTGGCATGATCCAGATCAGGTTCGACGGTCGAGGGCGGTAGCCCTCCTCTCAGCCCGGTTCTCCGGACTCCCGTGTTCGGCACTCAGTATAGGTCCGCGGGCCGGACCACCCGGCGCTCGTCTCGTCAGGACGTAGCTTTGGGATACGCACAGCCCCGGGCAGGCCCATGTAGGCGTTGCCCTCGATATACATATCGCAGAGCAAGGCGGGGATCAGACCCCGTACACGCTCCGGCAGCCGATGTCCGTCCGTACGGTCAACCGGTGGTCCGAATCCCAGGCCACCGACGACCCCTTCACGACATGTTCGAGCGGGATCGTCGCCAGCTCCGATCCCGTCTTGGCGTCGAGGATCAGCAAGGAGCTCCCAGCGGCGACCGCGACGAGGGTGGCATCGGGTGACACCGCCAGGGAGAAGCTCCTCAGATCGCCCAGCTCAGCCCAGTCACGCCGAGTGAGGGTGTCAGCATCGCGTGAACGCTTCCCGGTGGTCCGGACAATCACCTCGCTGCCGGTCACCTCACTGGTCCAGGTGGCGTCGGTCTCAAGGTCGACGAGGGTACGGATCCGGCGACTACTCATGGGCACAGTCTGCTAACCGGAAGACCAACGGCGGGCCCTCCAGCAAGGAGGACCCGCCGCATGGGGTTGGACAGGTGGTCAGCCGAGCTTCGGCTTCACATCGTTGGTGTAGATGCCGGTGAGCGTCGTCTTGAGCTTGGTCATCCGCTCCTTGATGTTCGCCTGCTGGGTGAGGATGTCGGCGCTGGCCATGCCGATCTCACGGTCGCCGCCGGGCAGGAAGACGCGGGCGAAGTCCTGGACACGGGTGTGTGACAGCTGGTCGAGCGCCACCTTGGCCTGCGGCCGCTTCGAGATGACGGCATCGATGTTGGCCGACGTGCGCACGGGCATGTAGCCGGTCGCCTCGGAGAAGGAGGCGGTGTTCTCCGGCTCGGTGATGAACTTCAGGAACGTCGCAGCGGCGAGCTGCTGCTCCTTGGTGATCGCCTTCGGGATGCCCAGGCCGGCGCCGCCGGTCGGGCAGACCATGTCCGCCGCGGACGGGCCACCGGGCAGGAAGCCCACGCCGACGTCGAACTTGGCGTTGCCGAGGATGCCAACCAGCGAGCCCGTCGAGGTGACCGTGCAAGCGGCCGCGCCAGCGGAGAAGTCGGCGCCAGCGTCCTTGGCGGAGACCGCACCCCACTTGTCCTTGTAGACACCGTCCTGGTTGAACTGGAGCGCCTTGATCACGGCGTCGGAGTCGCAGGTGATCTCGAACTCCTTCGAGAATGCACCCCCGTACCCCCACACCTTGTTCTGCAGCGACCACGAGTCGTAGTCCGAGGCGGCCACGTGCATGTACGGGGCGGTGATGGCGGGGTTCTTCTCCTTCAGCTTCGGAGCCCAGTTGGCGAACTCCTCCCACGTCTTGGGGGCGCGGTCCTCGAGGCCAGCGGTCTTCCACATGTCCTTGTTGTAGTAGAACAGCGGCGTGGAACGCGCCCACGGGACGGCCCACTGGAGGCCCTTGTACTTGTAGTCGTCCCACAGGCCCTTGCGGTAGTCGTCGACCTTGAAGTCGAGGGCGGAGATCAGCGGGTCGAGGTTGATGATCGACTGGTTGATCATGTAGCGGAACCACCACACGTCGGAGAGCACGACGATGTGGGGGAGCTGGCCACCCTGCTGCGCGGTCTGGAACTTCTGGGCGACCTCCTCGTAGTTGGCGCCAGCGGTGACCAGGGTCACCTTGATCGCCGACTGGGCGGCGTGGAACTTGTCGATCAGCTTCTGCGTGATCTCCTGGCTCTTGCCGGGATGGTTCGACCAGAAGGTGATCTCGGAGGCGGGCTTCACGTTGGCGTAGTCAGCTGCGCTCGCGCTCGCGGCGGGAGCGGCGGGGCCCGAGGTCGACGGGCCACCGCAGGCGCTGAGAGCGGCGGCGCCGAGGCCTGCGCCGCCGAGGGCGAGGAGCCGGCGGCGGTTGAGGCCGGAAGTCGGATTGTTCATGACTGCCTTTCTTTCTCTTGGTGGTGCCTGAGGGGAGGGGTGGACTAGTTGGCGACGGAGCCCTGGGTGAGGCCCGCCACGATGTAGCGCTGCAGCATGGCGAAGACCAGCAGCACCGGGACGAGCACGATCACGGCGCCTGCCATCATCACGCCGTAGCCCTGCGGGCCGGACTCGCTGTTCTGCAGCAGCGTGAGGCCGACCGGCAGCGTCATCAGGTTCGGGTCGGTCGTGATGATCAGCGGCCAGATGTAGTCGTTCCACTCCGCCACGATCGTGACGAGGGCGACGGTGGCGATGCTGGGCCCCGAGACCGGGACGACGATCGACCAGATCCGGCGCCAGTGTCCGGCGCCTTCGACCTCGGCGGCCTCGAGCATCGACTTCGGCAGCGACAGGAACTGCTGCCGAAGCAGGAACGTGCCGAAGGCCGTCCCAAGGCTCGGCACGATGATGCCCTGGTAGGTGTTCAGCCAGCCCAGCGAGGCGATCAAGATGTAGTTGGGCAGGATCGCCACCTGGCTCGGCACCATCAGCGCCACGAGGATGCCGATGAAGATCACGTTCTTGAACGGGAACCGTACGAACACCAGCGCGTAGGCGGTGATGATCGCCAAGAACACCTTCACTGTCGCGCCCACGACCGTCACGAAGACGGAGTTCATGAAGATCCGCGCGAACGGGACCGAGCTGAACGCCTCCTGGTAGTTGTGGAGGCTCGGGTTCGCCGGAAGGATGTGGAGGTCGAGGGTGATGATCTCCGGTGTCGACTTGAATGACGACAGGACCATCCACAGCAGCGGCAGCGCCACGACGAGCGTGGCCAAGGTCAGCGGGATGAAACCCGTTGCCAGCGTGCCGATCAGGTTCTTCTGGGTGAGCCAGCCGCGGTCCTTGGGCAGGTCCTCGGACGGTGCGCCCACGGGGGCCATCATCGTGCTCATGCGTAGTGCACCCTCCGCTCGGCGACGGTGATCTGGATCACCGTCAGAACCAGCAGGATCACGAACAGGATCACTGAGATCGCCGCGGAGTAGCCAGCCCGCTGGTAGGCGAGGAAGCCCTGCACGTACGCCTCGTAGATCAGCACCCGGGTGCCCGTCGACGTCGGCGTCATGATCTTGATCAGGTCGAACGCCTGCAACGAGCTGAGGATCGTGGTGATCGTCAGGAAGAACGTGGTCGGGCTCAACAGCGGCAGCGTCATGTACCAGAACCGCTTGAACGAGCTCGCACCGTCGATCTGCGCCGCCTCCATCAGGTCGGAGTTCATCCCCTGCAGGCCAGCCAGGTAGACGACCGCGCAGTAGCCGAGGTTCTTCCAGATGTAGACGATGATCACCATTGCCAGCGACAGGGGCGGGTCGTTGAACCAGCGCGGGCTGGTCATCCCGAACGTGCGCAGCACCCAGGCCAGCAGCCCGTACACCGGGTCGAAGATGAACAGCCAGACGAGACCGACACCGACTCCAGAGAGCACGTAGGGGGCGAAGACCGTCGCCCTGGCCACCGTGCGGCCCGGCACCTTGAGGTTGAGCGCGAGGGCGACCAGGAGACCGAGGATCATCGAACCGCCCACGGTGCAGACGGCGAAGATCGCGGTCGTGGTCAGCACGATGCTCGCGTCACCCGAGGTGAACCAACGCACGTAGTTGTCGATCCCGATCTCGGTGGCGCTGGGCGAACCGAGGGTCCAGTTCAGCGTCGAGAACCGGATGTTCATGATCAACGGGCGGTAGGTGAACAGCCCGATCAGGATCAGGTTCGGCAGCGCCAGTGCGAGAAACCAGAGTGCGTCCTTGCGGTTGCGAGGGATCGAGAACCAGCCGCGCTTCTTGCGCTTCGGTGGGCGATCCGCCACTGTCAGCTCTGCCACTCATGCCCCTCTCGTTGCCGGATGAAGTCAAGCAGCATCGGTGATGCATGGATGACAGGCAGAACGTACATCCGTTACGCGCGGGTGAACATCAGGGTCACGAGGATCGTTGCCTGTCCGTGACGTCAAGCCGCTTGACGGGCCTCACAGACGCACGAGATCACCCTCAACCTGAGCCAGCCCGTCACGCACGAGTCCAGCCAGGCATCGTGCTGACTGAGCCTCGTCTGGCCAGAGCGCGAGCAGGTCCGTCTGGTCGTACGGGCGCTGCCGCAACGCGGCGAGAAGCACCCCGCGGCACTGTCGGTCGGTGCCGTGCCAGGCCTGGCTTCGTCGAACCCCGCCGTACGGCGGCCGACCGGCTGCCAACCAGGCGCAGTGCTCCGCCACGGGGCACTGGTTGCAGTCCGGTGACGCGGCTCGGCAGACGAGGGCGCCCAGCTCCATCGCGGCCACGTTCCAACGGGCAGCCGTCGCGGGCTCGCCTGGAAGCCACGCCTCCGTCCGGATCCGCTCGGCGGCCGTGAGGTGCGTCGCAGGGAGGGCTTCGCCGAGCTCGATCCTGGTCAGCACCCGTCGGACGTTCGTGTCGAGCACCAGCGTGCGCCGTCCGTACGCGAAGGCGGCGACGGCGGCAGCGGTGTACTCGCCGACACCTGGCAGCGTACGGAGGACCTCGGGGTCGGCGGGCACTTCCCCGCCATGGGTGGATGTGATCGCGACCGCTGCCTGCCACAGCCGACGTGCACGCCTGGGGTAGCCGAGCCGGCCCCAGGCAGCGACAGCGCTGGAGGACTCCTCGGCGGCCAGTGCGGCTGGAGTGGGCCATCTGGCCAGCCACTCCTGCCACGGTCCCAGAACCCGGGCGACGGGAGTCTGTTGGAGCATGATCTCGCTGACGAGCACACCCCACGGCGTGGTGTCTGTCGCTCGCCAGGGGAGGTCTCGGGCGTTGGCGTCGTACCAGGTCAGAACCTCGGCGACGACGGCTGCACGAGTGGAGGCGTCGAGCGTCACCAGGTGAGGGTCATCACTGCGCGGGCCGACGGTCCGCCCCGCCAGCTCGCGGTCGCGACGTAGGTGCCCGGGCGCAGGTCGGTCGGCACGATCGCGCACTTGTTGGACCGGTGCCGGTTCCAGGTCTTCGTCCACTCCAGGGTCTGGCCAGGCTGCAGCACGGTCGTCGAGTCGGGGCCCCAGCCGGCGCAGTCGGTGGACTTCCAGATCTGGTCGTTACCGGAGGTGATCGCCAGCAGGAACGTGTCCCCGTTCAGCGGGAGCTGGCACGCGTCGGCGCCCACGTTGGTGAAGGTCACGACCAGGTTCGCCTCGGTGCCCGCCTTCACGCGAGCGGGGCCCGACAGGCGAAGTACCAGCTGCGCCACGTCACAGGTCATCATGGGAACGGGTGTCGCCTCGGGTGCCGCGCTCGTGGCCGGGGCGGGCGAGCTCGCCGGTGCGGCGGGCTCCGAGGTCGTTGCCGGCGACGGCTCCGCGCCAGCGGCCGTCCGGCTCCGCCACGTGGCGACAGCAAACCAGAGGCCCGCGACCAGTAGCAGCACGAGCAGCCCGATTGCCGCCCGACGCTGCCAGTAGACCGTCACCGGGACATGCTCGGGCGCGGTCTCCTCGACCCGGTCGGTGGACTCCATGGGGGCATTGTCACGGATCGTCTCCGCTTGCCTCGTCAGGCACGCCGAGGCTCCGCGTAACCAGGTCTCAGGTCAGTCGCGCGTACGCAGCCTCGGAGATCCGCAGCATGTCATCGCGGATCGCCCGGGCTCGCACGTCGCCGATCCCGTCGACCTCGGTCAGCTCCGCGCGCGTGGCGGTCAGCACACCCTGCAGGCCACCGAAGTGGTCGAGCAGGCGGGCGGCCACGGCCGGTGGCAGGCGCGGAATCTGGGCCAGCTGACGGAAGCCGCGTGGGGTGAGCCGGGTCTCGGGCCCGCCGATACCCAATGTTCGTGACACCGCGCTCACGTCAAGCAGCTGGTCGTCGGAGAGCCCTGCGAGGTCGGCGATCCGCATCGCTGACTCCACCCCGTCGGGCCGGTAGTCGGACTCGAGCTGGTTGCCAAGGCTGGCCGTACCGAGCGTGAGCTCGTGCAGCTGGAGCGCGATCAGCCGTCCATCGACGCCCAGGGTGACGACGTAGCCACGGATCTCGTCGGCCAGCCGGTGCGCCAACTCGTAGCGCTGCGCTGTCAGAGCAACGTCGCGGGCGGTCACCTGGTCGGACACCTCCAGGGCGGACAGTGCGTCTGCCGCATCGCGGAGCCGCTCCCGGTAGCGACTCAGCGTGTTGAGCGCCTGGTTGGCTCGGGCGAAGTCAGCCTCGGGACGCTCGACCACATGGCGATGCCCGTGCAGGTACAGCGCGATGGTCGACATCGACGCGGAGACCGTGACCACGGGCACGCCCGCCTGCTGTGACATCCGGTCAGCAGTCCGGTGGCGGGTGCCCGTCTCAGCTGTGGGCACGGCGGGGTCGGGCATGAAGTGCACCCCCGCACACAGGATCCGGGACAGGTCAGCGGTCACGACGATGCCGCCATCGAGCTTGGCCAGCTCCCGAAGCGCCGTGGGGGTGAAGTCGACGTCGATCCGGAAGCCGCCGGTTGACGCACTCTCGACCACCGCGTTCGTACCGACGACGACCAGGGCCCCGGTCCGCCCCGACACGATCCGGTCGAGTCCATCGCGGAAACCCGTGCCCGGCGCGAGCAGGGCCTGGTGTCGTCGAAGCAGGGCGACGTCGGTCAACCGATCCTCCTCTGGGGTCAACAGCGATCCTATCGACGCCCTACCGAGCCGGCCTCAGCCGCCGCAGATCTGTGAGTGCGAGCGCCTGGGCAACCGTCGCGACCGGCACCACCGTCATGCCCGCAGGTTGAGGCAGGGTCTGTCCTGCGGCTGGCATCGGCACGATCGCGCGGGTGAACCCGAGCCTCGCGGCCTCGGCCACGCGACGGTCGAGCCCAGGAACCCGCCTGAGGTCCCCCGCCAGCCCGATCTCACCCAGGGCGATCACCTTCGCCGGGAAGTTGTGCTCGATCGCTGCCGATGCGACCGCCATCGCAATGCCCAGGTCGGCTGCCGGGTCGTACACCCGGGCGCCGCCCACACTCGAGACGTAGACGTCTCGCCCCGAGAGAGCCACGTTCGCGCGTCGTTGCAGCACGGCCAGCAGCATCGCGACTCGGGAGCCGTCCACGCCATGGGTGATCCGTCGGATCGGTGTGCCCTCCGACACCGGCACCGTCAGCGCCTGCACCTCAGCCAACAGGGGCCGCCGACCCTCCATCGTCACGGTCACAGCCGTGCCTGGTACGGGCTCCTCGTTGCTCGTCATGAACAGCCCAGACGGGTCGGGCACCTCGACGATGCCGTGCTCGGCCATCTCGAAGCAGCCGACCTCGTCGGCTGGCCCGTACCGGTTCTTCGTCGCCCGCACCATCCGGAAGCCGGAGTGCCGGTCCCCTTCGAAGGCGAGCACGACATCGACAAGGTGCTCCAGCAGGCGCGGGCCAGCGATCGCACCGTCCTTGGTGACATGACCGACCACCACGGTCGACATGCCACGCTGCTTGGCGACTCGGACGAGCGCCCCGGTCACCTCGCGCACCTGGGTCACTCCACCGGGCGAGCCGTCGGCGTCGGCCGTGCCGATCGTCTGCACCGAGTCGACCACCAGCAGCGTCGGCTGGACCTCCTCGATGTGCCCGAGCACGGTGCCCAGATCGGTCTCGGCTGCCAGGTACAGCTCGTCGGTGACCGCGCCCGTCCGGTTCGCCCGCAACCGGACCTGCGCGGCGGACTCCTCGCCACTGACATACAGCGTGCGTCGACCAGACTTGGCCCACTTGGCAGCCACCTCGAGCAACAGGGTCGACTTGCCCACGCCTGGCTCGCCGGCCAGCAGCAGCACCGCGCCGGGCACCAGCCCACCGCCGAGAACCCGGTCGAGCTCGCCCACGCCGGTCAGACGCCGCAGGGCAGCGGTCTCACTGACCTCGCCGATCGGCACAGCGCGGCTCGTCGGCCTGGTCGCCGCTACCTGCTTCAGCTTGGGCGCACCTTGTTCGGCGACGCTTCCCCAGGTCTGGCACTCGCCACAACGACCGACCCAACGCACGGAGGTCCAGCCACACTCCGAACATGCGTAGGTGGCCGTGCTCTTCGTCTTCGTCGCCATGGAGACAGCCAAGCAGGCGGCTATGACAGTTTCGCGAAGGCGCGCCAATCGAGCAGGTGTACGGTTTCCCGTACGAGGTCAGATCCTGACGTCGCCGTTCGCGGTGGCGAAGGTCACCGCGTCGAGGCCTGGGTAGCCGGACTCCGAGACGAAGTCGATCTCGACACCGTCGAAGGTCTCAGGCACGTCGGTGCCGAGCCAGTCGGCGACCCGCTGCTGGTTGCCGGCGATCTCGAGCTTGGTCAGCTTGATCTCGCCCTGCAGGGCCGACGGCCGCACATCCTCGTCAGAGACCCACGACACGAAGTACGGAAGCTGCGGGTCGGCGATCAGGCCCTTGACCCCGATCTGGCGCCACTCCAGGCGGCGACCGTCTGGGAAGTGCCTCGTGCCCGTCACGGCCTGGCGCTCAAGCCGCGCCTCGTACGGTGCGAGATCGGCGACCGAGATGACCCAGCCGAGCCAGCCGCCACCGAGCTCCATCCGCGCGCGGACGGCCTGCCCGTACGGGGCCTTGTCAGCCGCGGGGTGGTCGAGCACCTCGACGATCTCGATGTAGCGCCGGTCGGTCAGCGGGATGAGCCTCATCCGGGTACCGAACCGGGGGTGGATGCCGCCGTCGCGTGACTTCACGCCCAGCGCATTCTCAAACCGCTCGGCCTCCGCGAGAAGTCCAGCGGGTCCGACGGCGTAGACGACGTGGTCGACATGCATACCGACATTCTTGCCCTGAGCCCACAGCAACGCGAAATCGGGTGCCACTCGAGACTGTCGCACACCCCCTCTATGGTGGGAGTCGTGACTGAACCGATGGGCGTCGAGCGGCCGACGGTGCTCCTCTCGACGTCATCGGTCTATCCCGAGACGACTGCGAGCGCGTTCGAGATCGCGGCTGGGCTCGGCTACGACGGCGTCGAGCTGATGGTCGGCATCGACCCTCTGGCGGCCGACATCGACGCGGTCGAGAAGCTGCGCGACTACCACGGTGTCCACGTGCGGGCCATCCATGCTCCCTGCCTGCTGGTCACGCAGATGACCTGGGGCGACGACCCTTGGGGCAAGCTCGACATCTCCGCCGAGGCGGCGCGCCGGTTGGGCGCCGACACCGTGGTCGTCCACCCGCCCTTCAGGTGGCAGCGCGAGTATGGACGCACGTTCATCGAGGGGATCAAGCGGCTGAACGAGACCACGGGGGTCACGTTCGCGGTCGAGAACATGTACCCGTGGCGCACGCCAGCCGGTGAGCTGAAGGCGTACGCGCCTGGCTGGGACCCGAGCGACCTGCCGTACGAGCACCTCACCCTCGACCTCTCGCATGCCTCCACCGCGCGGCAGGACTCTCTCCAGCTCGCCCAGGCGTGGGGTGAGCGGCTCGCCCACATCCACCTCACCGACGGAACGGGGTCGATGAAGGACGAGCACCTCCTGCCCGGCCATGGTGACCAGCACGCTGACCGAGTGCTGCGGCATCTGGCAGACACGGGCTTCTCCGGCCACGTGGTCGTCGAGGTCAACACCAGGTCGTCCGGCTCCCGCGGCCAACGCGAGGAGGATCTCGCCCAGTCGCTCCACTTCGCGAAGGAACACCTCGGCCTCCTGGCCGAGGCAGAGCAGGAGTAGAACTGTTCCTGGGAGGGTGCAGACGATGATGAGGTCGCTGCTGCTGGCATTGTCTCGGCGGCTGTGGGTGCGTGATGCGATGGTGCGGTTGCCGGTCACCGGGAGTGTCGTACGGCGGTTCGTCGCGGGGGAGACCGTCGCCGAAGCGCTGCCCGTGATCGCTGGTCTGGTTGCGAAGGGACTCACGGTTACCGTCGACCACCTCGGCGAGGACACGGTGGTCGCCGCGCAAGCTGACGCCACTGCCGCCGCCTATCTCGACCTGCTCCGTACGATCGAGGCTCACGATCTGGCCGGGTCGGTCGAGGTGTCGCTCAAGCTGTCTGCCCTAGGCCAGTTCCTGCCGGTCTACGGTGAAGAGACCGCCTTACGGAATGCCCGTACGATCTGCGCCGAAGCCGCCCGGATCGGAACCACGGTCACCATCGACATGGAGGACCACGCGACGATCGACTCAACGCTGGGTCTCGTCGACCAGCTGCGCGCCGACCACCCCTGGGTGGGGGCTGTGCTGCAGTCGTCACTGCGCCGTACAGTCAACGACTGCCGTCGGCTCGCCTATCCCGGATCACGGATCCGGCTGTGCAAGGGCGCGTACGCCTCCCCGCCTGAGGTGGCGTTCGACTCACCCCAACAGGTCTCGCTCAGCTATGTCCGCTGCCTGCGCGCCCTCCTCGACGGCGACGCCTATCCGATGGCCGCGACCCACGACCCGCGGCTGATCGAGATCTGGGAGCGGCTCGTTGCCGACCGCGAGCCGGGAACGTACGAGTTCCAGATGCTGTACGGGATCCGCCCCCTCGAGCAGGAGCGACTCGCTGCGTTGGGCCACACGGTGCGGGTCTACGTGCCCTACGGGACCGACTGGTACGGCTACTTCATCCGCCGACTGGCCGAACGCCCGGCGAACCTGGCGTTCTTCCTGCGCTCACTGGTGGGCCGAGGCTGACCCCCACCCTCGGGCAGCACTCCTAGACTGCGCGCATGAGCACCACCTGGGAGCCGTCCGATACTGCGACCGTGGTCGAACCCGAGCGGCCTCGCGACCGGCCGGTGCTCGAGATGGTGGTCGTGCTCGGCCTGACACTCGGCCAGTCGGCGATCTGGTCGGTCGTGTCGATCATCGAGAAGCTGACCCGCCCGAAGGCGCCGCCGCTCAACCAGCAGACCACCACGATGAACTCCTCGGTCACCCCCGACCGGCCGTGGCTCGATCTCAGCATCCAGATCCTCAACATCGCCTTCCCGCTGTTCCAGGTGCTGCTCGTGCTCTACCTGCTCCACCTCGTCCACGGCCGGGCGCGCCGGCTGATCGGCTTCGACCTGCAGCGGCCGTGGCGCGACCTCGCGTATGGCGTGGGCATTTGCGCAGCGATCGGGATCCCGGGCATCGCCTTCTACCTGGGCGCCCGCGAGCTCGGCATCAACACCAACGTTCAGCCAGCCAACCTGACGGCCCAGTGGTGGACGATCCCGGCCTACATCGGGCTGGCCGCGATGAACGGCATGGTCGAGGAGGTGATCATGCTCGGCTACCTGCTCACCCGGTTCGCCGATCTGCGCACCTCGCGAGCCTTCCAGTCTGGCCGTTCGCGCGTGGTCGACCTGATCGTCTCCCCGGTCGGCGCAGTCGTCATCTCTGCCATCGTCAGGGGCGGCTATCACCTCTACCAGGGCTTCGGCGGGTTTGCCGGCAACATCATCATGGGCCTGGCCTTCGGCTACCTGTACCTGCGCTGGAAGCGGGTGATGCCCCTTGTCGTGGCGCACACGCTGATGGATGTCTTCGCGTTCGTCGGCTACTCGCTCCTGGCCCCGTACGTGGACTGGATCTGACCGGCGGGCCTTCTAGGGCCGGGTGATGCGCACCCACCTCACGCAGCTCAGTCTCGGCGCCATCGCCACTCTGTGTGCCTGGTTGGCGCTGTCGGGATGGACCATCCACGTCTCCGGTGTCGGCCGTACGGCAACGGTCGAGCCGCTGTTCTCGTACGGGCGGACCGCCGGGATCGGGTTCGTCGTCGCCGTCGTCAGCACTGTGCTGCTCGCCGAGGCGGTCGCGGCAGTGGCTGGCAAGCCCCGGCAGGGCATCGTCAAGGCGATGACCGTGGTCGCGGGGGTGACGGTGGTTGGGATGTGGGCGTTCGCGTACAGCGCCCAGGTGTCGAGCATCGCGGCGAGGCTGGCTCCCGCGGCGGCGCGAGCGAGCCAGTGCGGGATCGCTGGCACGTCGGGGTGCCCCCAGTTCCGGATCGGTGACGGCGCCATCTACGGGCGCATCGCTGTCTCGGTCGTGGTGCTGCTGGTCGTCTACGCCGTCCGCAGCAGGTGGGCCGAGGCTCTTCTGGCCAGCTATGTCTCGGCGGTGGCGTTCGTGCTCATCCCACACGTCGGTTGGTACCTGGTGACCAGCTCGGGCGCCAAGCCCCAGCTCTTCCTCCAGCAGGGGATGCTGCTTTTCCTGCCCTTCGTCGCCGTCATCCTGCTCTGGTGGGGGACAGCCTGGCTCGGCTTCGCGCGGCGATGGTGGTGGTTCGTGGTCGGCTTGGTGCTCTGGGCCGTGTCCGTCGCCGTGATGCAGGTACTCGGCGGTGCCAGGGGTAGCGCCGTCGCCAGGCTGCGGGGCGAGGGGATGCCGGTCGCTGGTGACTTGGGCTGGGACTACCCGTACCTCTTCTGGCACCTGCTCGTGCCCGTGTTCTTCCTCGTCACCTGGCTGACCGAGCGGCGCCGGGCGCGGAACACGTTCGCTGGGGAGGGTACGGCAGTCGTAGGCTGACTGCATGCGCGTTGGAGTCTTTGGTGCCACCGGACAGGTCGGCCGTGTCATGCTCACCCTGCTCGCTGAGCGGAACTTCCCGGTCGACGAGCTGAGGGTCTTCTCGTCTGCCCGCTCTGCCGGGTCGACGGTGACGTTCAAGGGCGTCGAGTACACCGTCGAGGACACCGCCACGGCGGACTTCTCCGGGATCGACATCGCGATCTTCTCGGCGGGCGCGACGATGAGCAAGGAGTTCGCTCCGCAGGTCGCCGCTGCCGGTGCGCTCGTCGTCGACAACTCGTCGGCCTGGCGCAAGGACCCCGAGGTGCCGCTGGTCGTCTCCGAGGTCAACCCCGACGACGCCCTGCAACCGCCCAAGGGCATCATCGCCAACCCCAACTGCACCACGATGGCCTTCATGCCCGTGCTCAAGCCTTTGCACGACGAGGCCGGGCTCGCCCGCTTGGTCGTGTCGAGCTACCAGGCCGTCTCGGGTTCCGGCGTGAAGGGCGTCGAGGCGCTCGCCGCCCAGACCGACGCGATTGACGATCCGACCGCGCTGGCCATCGATGGGTCGGCCGCTCCGGTGGGCGACACCGCTCCGTACGTGCTGCCGATCGCCTACAACGTGATCGCCTACGCCGGCAAGCTGGTCGACGACGGCACCGGCGAGACCGACGAGGAGCAGAAGCTGCGTCACGAGTCGCGCAAGATCCTGCACCTGCCCGACCTGCCGGTCTCCGGCACCTGCGTGCGGGTGCCGGTGTTCTCCGGCCACTCGCTGTCGATCCACGCCGAGTTCGACCGCCCGATCACCCCCGAGCGGGCCACGGAGTTGCTCAAGGGAGCCCCGGGCGTGGAGATCGTCGACGTACCGAACCCGCGCCAGGCGGCCGGTGCCGACCCGTCGTACGTGGGCCGGATCCGTACTGACCAGTCCGTCCCCGACGGCAAGGGTCTCGTCCTGTTCGTCTCCTGCGACAACCTGCGCAAGGGCGCCGCCCTCAACGCGATCCAGATCGCCGAGGTGCTGGCCACGCAGACTGCGGTCGCCTGATGACGATCGCCCTGCTGGGCGCCGGGGTGATGGGCGAAATCATCCTCGCCGGCCTGCTGCGCTCCGGGATCTCCCCTGACAAGGTGGTCGCCACCGACCGCCGTCCTGCCCGCGTCGATGAGATCAAGCAGCGGTACGGCGTGCGCGTCATCGAGAACCTCGAAGCCGTCGCGGGCGCTGACACCGTGCTGCTGGTGGTCAAGCCGCAGGACATCACCGCTGTGCTCGACGAGATCCGCCCCGCCCTGGCAGGGGACGCGCTGGTGGTGTCGCTGGTGGCGGGGGTCGAGACCGAGGTGATCGAACAGCACCTCGAGCACGGCACCCCGGTCGTGCGGGTGATGCCCAACACTCCGGCTGCGGTCGGCGAGGGAATGGCCGCGATCAGCGCGGGCAGCCATGCTGGCCAGGACCACCTCGACCGGGTCACGGCGATCCTGGCGAGCGTCGGCAAGGTCGTGACCGTTCCGGAGCGCTACCAAAACGCCGTCACCGCGATCTCCGGCTCCGGCCCGGCGTACCTGATGTTCGTCGTGGAGGCGATGATCGACGCCGGTGTGCTGCTCGGCCTGCCTCGCGACATCTCCACCCAGCTCGTCGTGCAGACCATGCTCGGGTCGGCGAAGCTGCTCAGCGAGACCGGGCAGCATCCCACCGTGCTGCGGGAGAACGTCACGTCACCGGGCGGTACGACCGCCGCTGCGCTTCGCGCCTTGGAGGACCACCGGGTGAAGGCGGCATTCATCACTGCGATGGAGGCGGCGAGGGATCGCGGCCAGTACCTGGCCGACCAGGCCCGCGCGCAGCACTGAACGGACACGATTTCCGCCGCCGCGAGGGTCGGGATAGGATCTCAGGGTTGTCGCCCGAGGGCGGCCATCGACTCAGCAACTTTCGAAAGGTACCCACGTGGGCTCGGTCATCAAGAAGCGTCGCAAGCGGATGGCGAAGAAGAAGCACCGCAAGCTGCTGAAGCGCACGCGCATCCAGCGTCGTCGCGCCGGCAAGTAGTCGTCGCGCTCGGTGACCATCCCGGGCGACGTCGTCGTGCTTGTGCGCGAAGGCTGCCACCTGTGTGACGACGCGCTGGGAGTGATCGCCGAGGTCTGTGCCGATGCTGGCCGTCCCTGGACTGCCATTGACGTCGACTCAAACCCCGAGCTGAAGGCCACCTACACCGATCACGTCCCCGTCACATTCGTTGACGGGGACGTGTTGTCGTTTTGGTTCGTCGATCGTGACCAGCTCGCCGCTGCGCTGGTGCGGGCCTGACTCAGCTGACCCGGCGCCGTCCGCGCCGCTGTGACGGCCGGGTGATCGGCTGACCGGCGGCCAACAGATCCTTCCGGCGTTCGGTGGCGTAGGTCGCCAGGGCATCGGCCAGGTCAGTGGCTGAGGGGCTGACCGCCATCACGTCGACCCTGAGCCCGTGTTCCTCGCAGGTCTTGGCCGTGGCCGGGCCAATGACAGCAACCACCGTGGAGGCGTGCGGCTTGCCAGCGATGCCGACGAAGTTCCGTACGGTCGACGACGACGTGAACAGCACCGCGTCGTACTGACCACCCTTGATCGCCTCGCGGATGTGCGCGGGCGGGGGAGCCGCCCGCACGGTGCGGTAGGCGGTGACGTCCTCGACCTCCCAGCCGAGCTTGGTGAGGGACTCGAACAGGGTCTCGGTGGCGATGTCGGCGCGGGGCAGGAAGACCCGGTTGATCGGGTCCAGCACCGGGTCGAACTCGGGGAACTCGGCCGCCAGGCCCGCAGCCGACTGGTCGCGCGAAGGCACCAGGTCGGGCTCGATGCCCCACAGCCGCAGTGCCTGGGCGGTGACATGGCTCGCAGCGGCGACCTTGAGGCCCGAGAAGGAGCGAGCGTCCAGGCCGTACTCCTCAAACTTCTCCCGCACGGCCTTGACGGCGTTCTGCGAGGTGAAGGCGACCCACTCGAAGCGGCCCTCGACCAGGCCACGGATGGCCTTGTCGAGCTGCTGGGGCGTACGGGGACGCTCCACGGTGATGGTGGGCACCTCCTCGAACCTGGCCCCATAGCTCCGCAGCCGCGCCGTCATGGGCGACATCGAGTCCTTCGTACGGGGAACAACCAGCCGCCAGCCGAACAGGGGCTTCGACTCGAACCAGCTCAGGTCCTCGTTGTAGTTCGACGCAGCGCCGCCGATCACCACGAGCATCGGCACCTCTGACTCCATGCCAGCAACGACATAGCCCAGCTCGCCCAGCGTGGTGGAGACCGACGTCTGGCTGGTGGTGCCGCCCTTGAAGGTCGCCATCACCGGGTCGGACGCGGGGCGGCCGGCGGCAAGGGCGGTCGTCGTGATCATCGCACCGTCGCCAGCGTGGGCAGACAGCACGATGGTGCTCGGAAAGCGCCAGAAGGGGGCGGTCTCGTCGCGGAGCCGTACCTCCGGGACCGAGACGAACTCGACGCCGTGACCGTCGCCGAGCGGCACACCGGCGTACGTCGGCACGGCCGTCAGCAGGGAGACGCCAGGGATCACCTCGAAGTCAACGCCAGCCAGGACACAGGCCTGCGCCTCGCCACCCACGCCGCCATCGACGAAGGGGTCACCGGGCACCAGCCGGACCACCGTACGACCGCCGCTGCATGACTGGAGTAGGTAGTCAGCGCGCTGGTCAACAGACAGGGCATCGCGGCCGCCGAGGTCGTCGAGCGTGGTCAGGATGGCGTCGTCGCGAGTCTTCAGGCTCTGAGCTGTCGACAGCAGCGCCTCGGTGTCGGCGATGATCACATCGGCCCCAGCGATGGCGTGGACCGCCCCGAAGGTCAGCAGATCGGGGTCTCCGGGACCCATCCCCACGAAGATGACCCGTGCCGCGGCGTCGGCGCGGGGGACCATCGAGTCGTCACTCTCGGACACGTGCCTCCAGCCTCTCGTCGTGGATACCTTCGCCGCCCAGACGACGGGCCGTCAAGTCGACAAGGCACCTTCCCGTACGGCAAGACTAGGTTTCAGCGGGCGGACGGCCCCCGGGGTCAGGCGACTCGAAGCTCAGAGGCGGGCCTGCCACTTGTCGGCCCAGACCAGATCGTTCGCCGTACCCTTGAACGGGCTCTTCCCCTCGAGCTTGTCGATGGTGGCCAGCACGTTCGAGTCGTTCTTGTCATAGGCGTTGACGTAGCACTTCACCATGGTCGCGTCGTGCAGATGGGTGGTGTAGTTGTGGCTCACCATGAACGTGGGCACCTCCCAGACGTACCAGGGGCACTCGTTGCTCATCGCCGTCTTCCAGATGATCCGGTAGTTGTTCTGCGCCCCGTACCCGACGACCTCAGCGATGATCAGGGCGGCATCGACATCCTCGCGGTACTGCAGCGTGGGGCCCTTCACCCGGGTGGTGCCGTCATTGATCGTCACCTCATAGCCACGCTCGGTCAGCAGCCGTACGTACGTCTGCGCGAGCTTGTCGGAGACGTCACCGAACATCCCGCTCTCGCCGGTGAGGTGGTACAGCCGGATCCGGCGATGGTCGTTCGGGTTGAGCGGCAGCTGGTCGAGGGTGTTCTTGACCAGCGTGATGCCCAGGTCGGCAGCCTCGTCGCGCATGCGGAGGTGCTCTGCACAGCCCACGACGGAGAGGTCCTCGGGCGTGGTGAGCAGGGTGCCAGCCGCCTTCTTCTCGTGCAGCCGCAGCTTCGCCTTGAGGCCCAGCACCCGACGGTTGGCGTCATCGAGACGCTCCTGGGAGATGATCCCCTTCTCGACGCCAGCCTTCATGAACCCAAAGTCCTCTTCGAGGTTGTTGAAGAAGAGGAAGATGTCGCAGCCTGCGGCGATCGCGGCCGGAACGTAGTCCTCGCGTCGCATCGCCGAGGTCATCCCCAGCATGTGCGAGGCGTCGGTGATGACCGCGCCGTTGAAACCCAGGTGAGTCTTGAGCAGCCCGTTGATCAGCTCAGGGGCCAGGGTGGCCGGGAGCAGGTCGGCGTCGGCGAGCTCGGGGTTCAGCTTCTTCTGGTAGTCCGGCAGGACAAAGTGGCCAGCCATCACCATCTCGACGCCGTTGTCGATGTGGGCGCGGTAGACACGGCCGTACGAGTCGTCCCACTCCTCTGGTGAGAGCTCGTTGACGCCCAGCACCAGATGGTGGTCGCGCTCCTCAGAGCCGTCGCCGGGGAAGTGCTTGATGCAGGTGATGATGTCGGACTCCCGCTGCCCCTGGACGAACGGGATCGTGTAGGTGATCACGTCGTCGGCGGTCGTACCGTACGCGCGGGTGTTCACGATGGTGTTGCGCCAGTTGAAAAGGATGTCGACGCACGGGTCGAAGTTCACGTTGACCCCGACGGCCTTCATCTCGCGGCCCGAGACCCAGCCGGCGTTGTAGGCCACCTCCGTGGAGCGGGTCGCCTCGGTCTGGGCGCCCGAGGCGATGTAGGTGCCATCAGACATGGCCCCGTTGCCGCCGGAGTCACAGTTGGCCGCCACCAGCAGCGGGATCTTCGAGGCCGACTGCAGCCGGTTGAGCAGGTCCTGCACCGTGTCGGATGAGCCGCCGTGATAGCGGGCGACCCCGATGTGGAACTTCTCGAGGATCTCTTCGGCGGTGTACGGGTTCCCGGAGAAGCCATCGGTTCCGAAGAAGAACAGGTTGGTGAAGCACTGACCCACCTGCTCGTCGAGGGTCATGCCAGCGAGGGTCTCTTCGACCCAGGCGATCTGGTCGGCGTCAAGGTGGTACGGGGCGGCAGCGAGGTTGACGAGCTGAGGCATGGTCGGTCCTTGGTCGGGTAGGTGGGCTATTTGACGGCGGGCATGGAGATCCGACGGCTGCCGGAGATGGTCTCCCAGCGCACTTCGTCGGGCAGGGCGGCGTTGAACTCGGCGATGAGTGAGCTCTGGTAGGGGCCCACGAAGGTGCCGGCGAGGAACTTCGGGAGCGCCTCGGCCGTGAACCTGGCCCACGACTCCTTCTCGCGGCCAGGCACGATCGGGTAGTAGAGGCAGGCTGCCTTCTGGGCTGCGTCGCGGTCGCCGGGGGCGTCGCCGATCAGCATGATCCGCTCGGGGTCGTACTTGCCGGTGGCTGCGTACTGCACGTGCTCGGCCTTGCTGCCCATCTCCTGGCCGGCGATGACCTTCATGAAGGGGGCGAGGCCGTGGGCGGTCCACTCATACTCGAGAGCGTGGAGCGGCGTTGCCGAGACGGTCATGCAGTCGACGTCGGGTTGCATCGCCTCGATGGCGTCGCGGACTCCCGGGAACGGGCCGCAGCCGTGCACCATGTCGGCGATAGCGGCATTGACGGCGTCTCCCCACCGGATGGCTCGGGCGATCGTTGCCGACGGATGGTCGGCGTGGTACCGAGCGATGCCCGTGTCCGACAGTGGGTACCCCTCCGCAGCGATGAACTCCGACAGCTCCGGGTACGGGGGAATCGTCACCCCCCGCTCGGCCACGTCAGCTCGGTCTCGGAGGAGATCGAGCAGCTGCTTGAGAGCCAGCCAGCGGTTGAGGCCGCGGGTCACCGAGCCCAGGTTCACGAAAAGCGCTGTCTCGCGCGCCAGTGTTGAGATCGGCTGGAGGTTCCAGTGTTTGATGGAACAGGGGGTGAAGCACTCCTGATGCTTGATGTCCATGGCATCCATGGCGCACCCGTCGGAGTCGATCCCGACGAAGAAGCTTCGGGTCGGCTGGAAGTCGACCAGCACCTGTGCGGCATCCGGAATCGGTGGCATCTGGGGCTCCTCACTCACAGGGGTGGACACCTGACACTCAACTCCACTCTCGTCGAGGGTCGGAGAGTTGCAGAATCTTGCCGAGTTTCCCCCGGTGAGACAGGTGCGGAAAGCTTTCTCCCCGGTGGATCCGGGGACGTGGCAGGATGCCGCCATGGCTCCGCGTCGCGTACACCATCTCTTCGCCCATCAGGTGCTGCCCGAGGCGGCGCTCGACCCCCGCACTGACCTGTTCGGTGAGGCCGAGAAGGTGGATCTCGGGCCGCGGTTTGTCGAGCTCTGGGAAGAGATGAACCGCCGCGCAGGCGAGTCGGAGGCCATCGATCCGGACGGACTGGCCGCGTACGTGGTGGTGCTGCCCGAGCTCAACGGGGTGCTGGTCACGCTGCCTGAGGCCACCCAGGAGCCGGAGGCCAAGTACGCCATGCTCGTCGCCAACGACGATCCGACGAAGCGGCTCTTCTTCACCTCCGAGCGTGGCTCGGACCCAGACTCAGGGGCGGCGACCAGCGAGTTGTGTGCCTGGGTGCCGTCGGCGGCAGGACTCCAGAAGGTCAACCTCGGACGTCGTGAGGATCCCAGCCTCGACGCGTTCGTCAACGACGTGGTCGTCGCCGCGAGTCGTTGACCCGGTCTACCCCTCGACAGCGCAGGTAGGCTGCGAGGCAACGAGAGGGCGGTCATGGTCGACGTGGGTCCCGGCAGTCTGGGGCAGCCGCCCCGTGACTGGGCGACCCCCCTGTGGACTCCAGACGTCTCTGCCCGACATGCCGCGAGCGCTGCTCATGTGCCACCTGCAGTTGTGAGCCAACCCGCCGTGCCCGGCCAACCCGGCCAACTCGACGCTCCTGGCAGCTGGATCGGCCAGGAGCGGCCTGACTTCGTCGCTCCTCGGCGTGCCGTCGCTCTTTCGTTGCGCGCACCCATCCCGGCGATTCGAGCGCGCCCAACCCAGCCGAGGCCACGGCTCACGCTCGGGCAAGGCGTCGCGGGTCTGGTGGGCGCGGCGGTCGTCGTTCTCTCGATCGTGCTGGTGTCGGCGGTAGCGCCGTTCGCACCGCAGCCGCGAGTCGTCGCCCCAGCGTCCCAGGCCAGCCATGTGCCGGCCGTGCCGGAGCCTCGAGCACGGCCCATTCCGACCCCGACTCCCACACCCACGCCGACCTCCACACCCACGCCCATGCGAGCGCCGGTCATCGGCGAGAAGTTGTACCCGCTCACACTGTCGGGCACCTGCTCGAAGCCAGCCAAGGACACCACCTGGGCGGGTGTCCAGAAGTCGATCCAGATCCAGGCAGCCTGTCTTGACGCGATGTGGCAGCCGGTGGTCGAGGCGGCGGGCGCGACGTGGCGCAAGCCTGTGCTCCTCTTCTACTCCGACCCGATCAGGAGGTCCCCTTGCGGACCCTCCCCGGACAAGGACAAGGCCCCAGCGCACTACTGCGCAGGAAACCAGACCATCTACATCTCCGACGCTGTCACCGATCCGGTCGTGCGCTATCGGATGCTCGGCTTCGAGGTGATCGCCCACGAGTACACCCACCACGTTCAGGAGCTGACCGGCATCCTGACCGCCGCATCAGCGCAGGGCCGAGGCGACCTCACCACCCGCCGGATCGAGCTCCAGGCCCACTGCATGGCCTACGTCGCGATGCAGGCGATGGACGGTCTGGCCGTGACCGCGCGGGAGTGGGACCAGCTGCGGTCGAGCTGGAACTACTCGGGCGACCCCGCAGGGCACGGCTCGGCGGAGGCGCAGCTGTACTGGGGCTCCCGGGCGCTGAAGGCCACCAGCCTGGCCGCCTGTGACACCTTCAGCGTCAGCGAGGACCTGGTCACCTGAGGCAGCCGTACGATCGTGGACATGTCCGCGATGCCCCCGCCTCGGCCACCCGCCCATCTGCCCCAGCGGCCCGCGCCAAGGCCGTCGTCGCCAGCAGCGATCATCTTGATCGTGGTGGTGGTGGCGGTGCTGCTGGTCATGATCACGGCGGGATTCTTCGCCGTACGGTGGCTGTCGGCGAGCGCCCAGCCGTCAGTGGTGGCTGGTCCCAGCAGCGTGGCGATGCCCTCGTTCTCCCAGGCGCCCACCACTCCGCGGCCGTCCACCACGACGAGGGCTGACGCGATCCCCATCGTCTACGCCGCATCGCTGTCGGCCACCTGCAAGCCGATCGCGGCTGCAACCGACTGGGCGAGCACCCAGGCCGTCTTCTCAGCGCAGCAGGCCTGCCTCGACGCGCAGTGGACAGAGGTGTTCGCCAAGGCCGGCCGCACGTTCGCGCCACCCCAAGTGAAGTTCGTCACCCAGAACCCCACCACGCGCTGCGTGGGCGACCCGCCCGACCCGAAGGTCTACCCGGCCTACTACTGCGCGGACGACACCTTCACGATCTACATCTGGGACACCATCACGCCGGCGGTCGTGGCCACCAGGGCTGAGGCCTTCGTCACCTTGTCACACGAGTACGCCCACCACGTGCAGTACCTGATCAGCGCCAGAGAAGGGGCTACGGGTGACAAGGAGGAACTGACCCGGCGCTCAGAGCTCCAGGCCCAATGCCTGTCGATGTACCAGTTCGCCACCACCAAGGGCCTCGGCACAGCTCCTGCCGACCTTGACCGGATGAAGCAGGGCTGGGGCCGGGATACCCCGCACCATGGCTCGGCAGCCTCCCGTCTGCTGTGGAACCAGACCGGCCTGGCCGGCACCAAGATCGGGGACTGCAACACGTGGGCAGCCCCCGCCGACAAGGTGAGCTGAGCGGGCCAGCTACCGGTCCTGGCTGAAGATCAACATCGAGTACGGGGCGACGTTGACGGTCGCCGAGTGCTCGAGGCCGTCCTGGCCAGCGCCGGTGGCATCGGCGTCGAACGAGTCGTGGTCCCCGAACAGGGACGAGTAGATCGTGGCGTCCGAGCTGAACCGGAGCTTCCACAGGCCGTACGACGGGAACCCGATCCGGTAGTTGTCACGTGCCTCGTGGGAGAGATTGGCCACGATCACCACGTCGTCGCCCGCGCCATGCTCGGCCCATCGCTGCCACGCGATCACCTTGGCGTTCTCATGGGTGTGGAAGACGTTGAGGCCGTGGCCAGACAACCCCTTCGTCGTATCGAACCAGTTGCGCCGCAGCCGGATCAGGTCGCGGTAGAGCCGGGCGATGCCCTGGAAGTTCTCCGCCTTGCTCCAGTCGAGTGGCACGTCGTCGCGGAACCAGCCACCCTCGAGGAACTCCTGTCCCTGGAACAGCATCGGGATGCCGGGGGAGGCCAGCATGATCCCGGCGCCCAAGGTGGAGCGCTTCTGGGCGGCCCATCCGGTCGCGTTGCCCGGCTCTATCTCCTCTGGGACTCGAGCTCGACCGTTGGCGACCTCGTCGTGCGACTCGGTGTAGATCACCCGGGAGTAGGTGTCGCCGTACGACGACCCGATCGCATCGCGCAACTCGGCCATCGACCGGTTGGCATCGTCAGGGGTCTCCAGCACCTCTCGTACGGGGTGGACGAACAGCGCGTCCCACTGCGCGTGGAACGAGGCGCCGTCATCGGCGGTCGACGTGACGCTGGCGTGGCCATGCATGTCCTCGGCGATGGTGATCGCGCGGGGGAACTCCTGCCGTACGTCGACGTTGATCCAGCGCATCATGCTCCAGCCCTCAGGCAGGTCGAAGCCGGTGCCGGAGGCGGAACGGATGTAGGGGATCATGTCGTAGCGCAGCCCGTTGACGTGGAAGTCGCGCAGCCACGACAGGGCGTTGTCGTGCAGGAACTGCCGTACCTCGCCAGTGCCGTAGTTGGGGCGGGTCGAGCCCCACGGGGTGTGGGCGCGGTCGTCGTTGTAGAAGTAGATGCCACCGAGCCCGTTCTCGCTCCAGCCGTCGAACGTCCACAGGTCGAGGTCGGACGGGCCCAGGTGGTTGTAGACCACGTCCATGATCACGGCGATCCCGCGGCGGTGGCACTCCTTCACGAAGTCCTTCAGGGCGTCCGGGCCGCCGTACGCCGTCTCGACGGCGAAGATGTGGGCTGGGTTGTAGCCCCATGAATGGTCGCCAGCGAACTCGGCCACCGGCATCAGCTGCACGGCGTTGATTCCGAGTTCCTGCAGATGGTCGAGGCTGCCGGTCAGCCCCTCGAACGTACCCACACCTTCACCCGAGGTGAACGACCCGACATGGGTCTCGTAGATCACGAGCTCGTTGTGCGGGGGGCAGACGAAGGAGTCGCCCTCCCAGTCGTAGGCGGCATGGTCATAGATGACGGCGTTTCCGACGGAGTTGGTGACCTGCCGGGCGTACGGGTCCATCCGGTCGAAACCGTTCTCCCCATTGGTCAGGTGGAACTTGTACTGCTGACCCACCTGGGCGCCCTCGACGAACCCGTACCAGAAGCCGTTGAACTCCGTACCGAGCGGGTTGGCGTCCTCCGACCAGTCGTTGAACTCGCCCTTCACGGAGACGCTGGTGGCGTTCGGGGCCCAGACTCGGAAGGCCACCCCGGTGTCGGTGATGATCGCGCCCATGCCACCGATGTTCTCCGTCACGCCTGTCCCCTCTGTGGTTGTCCTCGCCCGCTGCGTCGTGAACTGCCCTGCGAACCTAGCACCGGCAGCGGTCTGTGTCAGGATCGTGGGGTGCCTGCTCCTCTCGTTCTCCTGCACGGTTCTGGTCAGCGTCCGCCCGTCTGGCAGGACGTCGTCACCGACCTCGGCGCTGACCGGCCGATGATCGCGCCCTGGCTGAAAGGGCTGAAGCCGGGCGACCGGATCTCCTTCGACCTGGCGACCGCGGCCGCGACCGTGGCCTCTGAGCTGGAGCTTCGCGGGGCTCCGCAGGCTGATGTGTGCGGGCTGAACCTCGGCGCCCTCGTGGCGCTGCGGATGGCCGTCTCCTTCCCGGGCCAGGTGCGCCGACTGGTCGTGGTGTCTGGCTTCGTCGTGCCGCCGAAGGCCGCGCTCAAGGTGCAGCGCACGATGCTGAAGCTCGTTCCCGAGCGGCGGCTGCTGGCCTCAGGGGTGCCGAAGAAGCAGATGATCGAGGGTCTGGACGCCATGATCGCGTCCGACATGTCGACGACCCTCGCCGACGTCCGCGTCCCGGTGCTGGTGGTGGCCGGGGCAGACGACCCGGCCGGTGCCGCGAACGCCGAGCAACTGCGGTCTGGGCTGCCCGACGCCCGCGTGGTGACGATCTCTGGTGCCGGGGCAGACGTCGTACGGGACCAGCCCGCCGCCCTTGCCGCGGCGATGCGGGAGTTCCTCGACGCCTGACCCGGTCTACTTGAACGACGCGTAGAGCTGGTCGGTCGCCACTGACAGGTTGGCCGGGGTGTCGTCGCCGATCACCATCAGGAACCCGTCCTTCATCACACGACCGCAGCCGGATCCGCTGGCGGCAGCGCCCGCGGGTGGTGTACCGCAGATGTTGCTGCCGACCGGCTTCCAGTCAGGCAGAGCCTTCGCGACGTCAGTGGTGTTGTCGAACAGGATCACGATCAGCGGCTTGCCGTTGGCCGTGTAGACAGCGGTCGCTGCGACGCCGGTGCTGGGCTTGTCCTGCGAGGAGAGCTTCGTGTACGAACCGACCTTGTCAGGCATGGTCTGGCCCTGGACCGACTTCGTCCCTGCCGCAACGGTGGCGGTCGTGCTCGCTGGCCGGCTGGTGGCTGAGGTGCTGGCCGGACGGGTGACCGGGGTCGTGGAACTGGTGGTGGCCCGCGTGACGGGTGCCGACGAGACCCGTGCGGGCGAGGTCGTCGTCGTGCCCGACGAAAGAGCGGCCAGCAGCCCGCCAGCGAAGACAGCGATCAGCGCGACGATGCCGATGATGATCACCATCGCCACGGCGGCGATGATCAGGCAGACCTTGCCGGTGTTCGGCCCCGAGCTCGGCGGCGGGGCGGAGAACGCGGGCCGCTGACCAGCACCCGGCGCGTTGAAGCCGCCCTGGGGTGGGTAGCCGGGGTTCTGGGGTGGGTAGCCAGGCCCCTGGGGCGGGTAGCCGGGCTGCTGCTGGGGGTAGGTCGGTCCTTGCGGGGGGTAGCCCGCACTCTGCGGGTAGCCGGGGGCCTGTGGTGGCTGGCCAGGGTTGCCTTGCTGCGGGTTCCATCCCTGGGGTGGCTGAGTCATGCTCGCAGGCTAGTGCGGCGCGGGGCCGAGCGGGGCAGCGGATGGTTAGGGTGGGACAGCAAGTCGTCATTCGAGGAGGTACGCCGATGCCACGGGTCGGGTTCATCAGCCGGGTAGCCCCGGAACATCTTGAGGAGTACACCGCCCGCCACCGTGAGGTCTGGCCCGACATGCAGGACGCGCTGCGCCGGACAGGGTGGAGCAAATACTCGCTCTTCCTCGCACCCGACGGCACGCTGTTCGGGTACGTCGAGGTGCCCGACTCGCTCGAGGAGGCGACCGCGCGGATGCAGCTCGAGGAGGTCAACGCGCGGTGGCAGGCCTCGGTGGCGCATCTGTTCGACACGGGCGAGAAGACAGGTGACGAGTCGCTTGTCTCCCTCGAGGAGGTCTTCCATCTCGACTGACGAGGGTCCGACCTCGTGATCACCGACGCCCGTGCGATCTGGCTGACACCTGCCCTGATCGCCTGGCCCGGTGACGTGCACGGCGCCAGCTAGGAGCTGTGGGCAGCGCCGGCAGGTAGTCGGCGGGCTTGGCCGCGAGGCCCGTAGGCTGGCGAGTCAGTGGCCGGTCTGGTCCGAGTCCACGCCAGCCCCTGGACCCTCGTCTAACTGGGCCAGCAGGGCAAGGTCGGCGGGGTCGAGCACGAACCGGAAGACGTCGAGGTTCGCGCGCAGCCGTTCGCGTGACGATGACTTCGGGATCACCACGAGCCCCTGCTGCACATGCCACCGGACGATCACCTGAGCGGGGGTCACCGCATGCTTGGCCGCCACGTGGGCGACCCGGTCGTCCTCGAGGACCCCCTTGCCAAGGGGTGACCACGACGTGGTGACGATCCCATGCGCAGCGTCGTACGCGCGGTGGTCGGCCCTCGTGATCCGCGGGCTCAGCTCGATCTGGTTCACCGCCGGAGTGACACCTGACTCCGCGATCAACCGATCCAGGTGGGCCGGCTTGTAGTTGGAGACGCCAATCGAGCGGACGAGGCCCTCGCTGACGAACCCGATCATCGCCTGCCACGTATCAAGGTGGAGCCCCCGGGCGGGAAGGGGCCAGTGGATCAGGAGCAGGTCGATGTAGCTGACGCCCAGCCGTTCCAGGCAGCCCTCCACCCCCTCGCGTGCCTTCGGCCCCAGGTAGTCCCCGTCGATCTTGGTGGTGATGAACACCTCGGCGCGGGGCACCCCGGAGCCTCTGACACCGGCGCCCACGCCCTTCTCGTTGCCGTACTTGTAAGCGGTGTCGACGTGGCGGTACCCGGCCTGGAGTGCGTCAGCGATCACGGCGGTCGCCTCGGCGTCGTCCATGGGGTACGTGCCGAGCCCGATCTGGGGGATCGTGTGTCCGTCGTTGAGCCTGAGAGTGGGAGCGGTCATGGTCCATTGTCCCCCTGCCAGCGTTCCGGCAGATGCGCAACGAGGGAGACGTAGGGTGCGGCCCTGGCGGCATGGGAGCGCACGTACCGGATGGTCGGCGCCGAACGGGTGGAGGGGTCGTGGCGACCGGTGTTCATCACAACGTGAACTACTACCTCACCGACCTTCTGGTCTATGCCGACGGCATGGTCGACTGCTGGGGGTGGGTCACGCAGGAGCAGTTCCGCGGAAAGGTGGAGTCTGGCTGGGTGACGACGACGCTGCCGCCCGGGGAGCCGGTGTCGGCTGACCTATCCCTACGAGCGGCCCGCTGCCAGCTGTCAGGTCCCGGGCGACGTGTCGGACGGTGCGCCTTCGTCACGGACGGCTGCGCGACGCCCACGAACGGTGAAGGCGAGGGCCGCGACGGGCAGCAGGAGTGACATGGCTGCGGCGTTCAGGCCCGGGAAGCCCAGCCACGCCAGCAGCAGACCAGCCGCGCCGGCACCGAAGGCCGCCCCGAGCTGGGTGACAGAGTCGACCGCGCCCTGCACCGGACGCCGCCACTCGGGTGCCGCCGACGCGTTGAGCAGTGCAGATCCGGCGACCATCACGAAGCTCCAGCCCAGACCGAGCAGGAACAGCCCCAGCATCACGACGTGGACCGACCCTGCCCCCGCGATCCCGCAGACCAGTGCGGCGAGGTTGATCGCCCACCCGAGCAGCATCGTCTGTCTGGTGCCCCAGCGGTCGGAGAGCCAGCCCGGCAGGGGCGAGAAGCCGAACATGCCGAGCGTGTGCAGACTGATGGTGAAGCCGACGAGCGTCAGCGAGTGACCGTGGTTGACCAGGTGGACGGGGGTCAACGACATGACGGTGACCATGATCGTCTGGTTCACCGCGAGCCCGACGAAGGCGTAGCGCGTCAGGGGGTTCGCCCCCACGTATGGCAGCACGTCCCGGATCCGTCGCCGAGCGCCCGGACCAGCCAGGTCCTCGTGCTCCTGGGCCAGGGTCAATGGGTCGGGTCGCAGGCCGATGAACACCGTCGCGGCGGCCACGAACAAGCCGACCGAGCCGATCAGGTACGCCCCGGAGATGGGGGAGAGTCCCAGCAAGGTCCCCAGCGCTGCGCCCGGGCCAGCCAGGTTTGGGCCGACGACCGATCCGACAGCGCTGGCCCAGACGATCAACGCCAGCGATCTGGCTCGCCGCCATGGCAGCTCAAGGTCGGTGGCTGCGAACCGGGACTGCATCGTGGCGGCCTGTCCGGATCCGAAGACCAGCAACCCGACGAGCAGCAGCGGCAGGCTCAGCATCGCGACGGCCACGATCTGGATCACTGCGCCGACAAGCGCCGACGCCCATCCCAGGGAGAGGGCGGCCCGTCGCCCTGACCGCATCGCGAGCCCGATCATCAGGGGCGCGGCCAGTCCGGCGGAGAGGGCCGAGACTGTACGAGAGATGCCAGCGAGACTCTCCGTACCCGTCACCTCATAGGCGATGATCGACCCCATCGACGCCCCGGCTCCCATGCCCAGGCTGCCAGCAACCTGGGCGACGATCAGCGCGGTGCGAGCCCGACGTTGGGCGCCGACGATGGCGGGCGCCTCCTGCCACATGGTCGTCGGGGTCACCCGCAGTATCCTGCCACGCGACGACCACGGGGTCAGGTCGAAGCCTGGTCCTTCTGGACCTGGGCAACCAGGACTGCGGCCACCATCGCGGTGATCGAGCCCACGACCGCGATCCCGACCAGCATCAGCGCGACCGCGACGATTCTTCCCTCGGCGGTGACCGGGAAGCGATCTCCGTACCCGACAGTGGTGACCGTTGTGCATGCCCACCAGAGCGCGTCACCGAAAGTGGTGATGTTGGCATTCGGATCGTGACGCTCGGCGTCCAGCATGGCCACGGCCCCCAGGAAGACTGCCATGAGGGCGGTGCCACCGACGTAAGTGCCGACCCTCCCCGCAAGGGACGACGAGGCAGATCGGTTGAGGATCCTTGCGAGCGCGAGCAACCGCAGCAGCCGAAGGGGTCGGAGCATCGGAATCGCGATCAAGGCAACGTCGTACCAGTGTTTCTGCGCGTATCGCCACCGCTGATCGGCGAGCCACAGACGAATCGCGAAGTCCACGGCGAAAGCCGCCCACACCGTCCACGAGAGTGCATCCAGAACGGTCAGGAGGTTGGCGTCGATCCGCGGATCGAGCACAGGCCAGGCGTATGCGACGAGGAATCCGACCGCGAGGAGAAGCAGCGGCACCTCAGCTCGGCGCTCCCACTTCTCGACCCTGGTCACGAGTGAAGCCCCTCGGGCTCGCCAAGGCTCGGTGCCTTCCCGAAGGAAGTGACCGCAACCCAGGACGCCATCTCCGACGCGGTTTCCAACTCAGCCAACGACAGCGGGATCGCGCTGGAGGCCGTTCCGCAGGCGGGGTAGACGGTCTCGAAGCGGCGCAACGACTCGTCGAGGTGGACGGCAACGTCAGGTTCGATCCCGAAGGGACAGACGCCGCCGACCGCGTGGCCGACCAGCTGCTCTACGTCGGCAGCCGGGATCATGCGTGCCTTCGTCCTGAACGTGGCCTTGAACGCCGCGTTGTCGATCCGGGCATCGCCGGCGGCCACCACCAGCACAGGCGACCCATCGATGAGAAACGACATGGTCTTCGCGATGTGCGCCGGTTCCGTACCGAGCGCGGCCGCCGCCTCAGCGACGGTGGCGCTCGACTGCTCGGTGACGATGATCCGGTCGGCAAGACCATAGCGTTCGAGGTGCGTACGGGCGCGGTCGAGGCTCATGCTGGTGGAGTCTGTCGCCACGGATCGGCGTGAGCAACTTCCGGTCTTGCGGCTCTAAGGTTGTCCCTCGTACGCGACGACCAGGGGGAACCCATGACGCACAAGGCCGACCGCCACGACCGGATCCGGGTGCAGGGGGCGCGGGAGAACAACCTCAAGGACATCTCGATCGACATCCCGAAGCGCCGCCTCACGGTCTTTACCGGCGTCTCCGGTTCGGGCAAGAGCTCCCTCGTCTTCGACACCATCGCCGCGGAGTCGCAGAGGATGATCAACGAGACGTACAGCGCGTTCGTCCAGGGCTTCATGCCGAGCCAGTCGCGGCCCGACGTCGACGTGCTCGACGGGCTGACCACCGCGATCCTGGTCGACCAGCAGCGAATGGGCTCCGACCCGCGCTCGACCGTCGGCACCGCGACCGACGTCAACGCGATGCTGCGCATCCTGTTCAGCCGGCTCGGCGACCCCCACATTGGCTCGTCGCAGGCGTTCTCGTTCAACATCGCCTCGGCATCGGGCGCGGGCGCGGTCACGATTCAGAAGGGTGGCGAGACCGTCAAGGAGCGGCGCGAGTTCTCGGTCACCGGCGGCATGTGTCCGCGCTGCGAGGGCCGCGGTGACGTGACTGACTTCGACCTGACCCAGCTGTACGACGACTCGAAGTCGCTGCGCGAGGGCGCGCTGACGATCCCTGGCTACTCGATGGACGGCTGGTACGGCCGGATCTTCCTCAACTCCGGCTTCTTCGACCCCGACAAGCCGATCCGCGACTTCACGAAGAAGGAGCTGCACGACCTGCTCCGCAAGGAGCCGACGAAGATCAAGGTCGAGGGAATCAACATCACGTACGAGGGCCTGATCCCCAAGATCCAGAAGTCGTACCTGTCGAAGGACCGCGAGGCGATGCAGCCCCACATCGGCGCCTTCGTCGACCGCGCGGTCGTGTTCACGGTCTGCCCCGACTGTGACGGCACGCGTCTCAACGAGGGTGCGCGCTCCTCGAAGATCAACGGCTTGTCGATCGCCGACGTCTGCCGCATGCAGATCAGCGACGTGGCCGAGTGGGTGCGCGGGCTTGAAGACGCCTCGGTGGCGCCCTTGCTCGAGCGGCTGCGCGACACGTTGGACTCATTCGTACGGATCGGGCTCGGCTACCTCTCCCTCGAGCGTCCTGCCGGGTCGCTGTCGGGAGGTGAGGCGCAGCGGACGAAGATGATCCGGCACCTCGGCTCCTCGCTGACCGACGTGACCTACGTGTTCGACGAGCCCACCATCGGGCTGCACCCACATGACATCCAGAACATGAACGAGCTGCTCCTCCAGCTGCGCGACAAGGGCAACACGGTTCTGGTCGTCGAGCACAAGCCCGAGACGATCGCGATCGCCGACCACGTCGTCGACCTCGGCCCAGGTGCCGGTACGGCTGGTGGACAGATCTGCTTCCAGGGCTCCCTCGATGGTCTCCGTACGTCGGACACCCTGACCGGCCGGCACCTCGACGACCGGGCAAAGGTCAAGGCCTCCGTACGGAAGAAGACGGGCGCCCTGGCGATCCGCGGCGCGAGCCGGAACAACCTGCAGAACGTGGATGTCGACGTGCCGCTCGGTGTGCTCGTGGTGGTGACGGGCGTCGCCGGCTCGGGGAAGAGTTCGCTGCTGCACGGCTCGATGCCGACAGATGCGGGCGTGGTCTCGGTCGACCAGATGCCGATCAAGGGATCACGGCGGAGCAACCCCGCGACGTACACCGGGCTGCTCGAGCCGATCCGCAAGGCGTTCGCGAAGGCGACCGGAGCCAAGCCTGCCCTGTTCAGCGCCAACTCCGAGGGTGCCTGCCCGACCTGCAACGGGGCGGGCGTGACGTACATGGACCTCGCCATGATGGCCGGCGTCGCCTCGGTCTGTGAGGAGTGTGAGGGCAAGCGGTTCCAGGCGTCGGTGCTGGAGTTGAGGTTCGGCGGCAAGAACATCAGCGAGGTGCTGGAGATGCCGGTCGTCGAAGCCGAGCAGTTCTTCGGTGCTGGCGAGGCAAGGACGCCTGCCGCGCACGCCATCCTGACGAGGTTGGCCGACGTCGGACTCGGCTACCTCAGCCTGGGCCAGCCGCTGACCACCCTCTCGGGCGGCGAGCGGCAGCGGCTGAAGCTTGCCATGCACATGGGCGACAAGGGCGGGATCTACATTCTCGACGAGCCCACTACGGGCCTCCACTTGGCCGATGTGGAGCAGCTGCTCGCACTGCTCGACCGGCTGGTCGACTCGGGCAAGTCGGTGATCGTGATCGAGCATCACCAGGCCGTGATGGCGCACGCCGACTGGATCATCGACCTAGGGCCGGGCGCGGGCCACGATGGGGGCCGGATCGTCTACGAAGGCACCCCAGCGGACCTGGTCAGGACCAAGCCGACCCTCACAGGCCAGCACCTCGCGGCGTACGTTGCGGCCTGACCCTGGTGCTGAGGGGTGACACGGCTCGTCGTGGGCCAGATCCGCTTCTCGATGGCGGCTGGCATCGATTGAAACGATCAATCGATCGTCGAGAAGCGACTTCGGCCCATCAGCCGACCGTTATCGACGCGCCGATGCGCCGAGGTGGCCTCGGCCGAACCAACTCTCACTCAGTGACGGGGCCTCCTGCAAGGAGGCAAGCCCGGTCGCCTGGTCATTGGGTGGGGCGGAAAGTTCCGTCGCAATCGCGGAATACCCGTACGTAGAGCAGGGTTGAGTGTATGTGACTCAATCTCCGGATTGAGCCTGCTAGGCTCAACCTCGGTCGTGAGATCCAAGACATGACAACCAGATCACTGGAGGAACACACATGGCTCGTGCAGTAGGCATCGACCTCGGCACCACCAACTCCGTCGTCGCCGTCCTTGAGGGTGGCGAGCCGACGGTCATCCCGAACGCCGAAGGCGCCCGTACCACCCCGTCGGTCGTTGCGTTCACCAAGAGCGGCGAGATCCTCGTGGGCGAGCCCGCGAAGCGCCAGGCCGTGACCAACGTCGACCGTACGGTGCGGTCGGTGAAGCGTCACATGGGCACCACCTGGGACATCAACATCGATGACAAGAAGTACAACGCACAGCAGATCTCTGCCTTCATCCTGCAGAAGCTCAAGCGCGACGCGGAGGCTTACCTGGGCGAGTCGGTGACCAACGCGGTCATCACCGTGCCGGCCTACTTCTCCGACGCGGAGCGTCAGGCGACCAAGGAGGCCGGCGAGATCGCGGGCCTGGTGGTCGACCGGATCATCAACGAGCCCACCGCCG
>DAOOHL010000002.1:0-40188 GCA_035416185.1 Propionibacteriaceae bacterium
GATGGCGCTGGTGCGCGATCTCCCGGGCCGCCTCTTCATCGGCGGCGCGGTCGCCTGGGGGCTGTTCGCGGTGGCGTACGGGCGACTGCTCGGCCAACCTCGGGCCTACCTCGTCGGAGTCGCCTGTGTGGTGTCGGCACTGCTCATCCTGGCGGCGGCTCTGGCGGTACTCGCTTGGTTTCGCTCCCGCAACCGGCACTGAGTCGTCTACGCGGAGCGTTCGTACCGGAACATGCGAAGGCCCCGTCCGAGTGTGGCGGACGGGGCCGGTCGGACCCGCCCTACGGGGTGGTTCGCGCTGGATCAGCTCTGCTTGATGGCTGAGATCTCGAACTCGAGGGCGACCTTGTCGCTGACCAGGACGCCGCCGGACTCGAGGGCCGCGTTCCAGGTGATGCCGTAGTCGGCGCGGGAGATCGAGGTTCCGCCCTCGAAGCCGATCCGGTGGTTGCCGAACGGGTCGGTGGCCTCGCCCTCGAAGGTGAACGGAATGGTGATCTGGCGGGTCTGGTCCTTGATGGTCAGGTCGCCGGTGATCTCGACGGTGTCGTCGCCGGTCTGCTCGACGTTGGTCGACACGAAGGTGATGGTGGGGTACTTCTCAGCGTCGAGGAAGTCGGCGCTCTTGACGTGGGCGTCGCGGCCCTCGTTGCGGGTGTCGAAGCTGGCGACCTGGATCGTCACCGTCACATTGGACGCGCTCGGGTTGGCGCCGTCGACATGGGCGAGGCCCTCGACCTCGGTGAAGGCGCCGCGCACCTTGGTCACCATGGCGTGCCGGGCAGAGAAGCCGATCCGCGTGTGGCTGGGGTCGATCACGTATGTGCCGGTCAGGTCCTTGAGGCTCATGGTCACTCCTAAGTAGTTGAGGATTCAATCATATCGCGCGACTGTGTCCTTGTGCAAGCTCGCGCCGTCACCGGTCTGCTGGACTCCCGCGTCGCTCCCGATCCTGCGTGGGAGGATGAACCCAACCTACGACCGACAGGACAATGATGCCTCCGACGTACGGGACGATTCCCGCCCTCGTGACCCCTCTGACGGCCGAGGGTGAACTGTTCGAGCAGGGTCTGCGCGATGTTCTCGACTTCGTCATCGACGGTGGGGTGCATGGCATCTTCGTGCTCGGTTCGTCGGGTGAGATCTACGGCCTGTCGAACGAGCAGAAGCGGAGCGTGGTCGAGATCACGGTCGAGCACGTGGCTGGCCGGGTACCGATCTACGCCGGAGCGAGCGAGATCACCACGCGTGACTGCATCGCGACGGCAGCGATGGTGGAGAAGATCGGCGGCGTGGCCGGACTGTCGGTGCTGACCCCGTACTTCATGACGCCGACCCAGGCCGAGCTGGTGGAGCACTACCGCGCCATCGCCGAGTCGACCCCGCTGCCGGTGCTGCTCTACACGAACCCGGGCCGGACCCAGGTGCGCCTCGCCCTCGACACCGTGCTCGAGCTGGCGACCGTACCGAACATCGTCGGGCTGAAGGACTCCGCAGGCATCCTGGCCGACACCCAGGCGCTGCTGGCGCAGCGGCCGGAGGGGTTCGTGGTGCTGATGGGCCGCGACACCCTGATCCTCGACGCCCTGATCGCTGGCGCCGAAGGAGCGATCGCCTCGACCGCCAACGTGGCGCCCGAGCTGGTGGCCGGCATCTACGACGCGTTCGCCGCCGGCGACCTGCAGCTCGCCCGGGTACGGCAGGACGCCCTCACCCCGCTGCGGAACCTCCTCGACCGCGCCACCTTCCCGGTCGTGCTCAAGGAGGGCCTGCGGATGCGGGGCGTCGATGCGGGCTTCTGCTTCGCCCCGGCGCGAGACATGAGTGGAACCGTACGGCAAGAACTCGCGGGCGTGCTGGCGACGCTGGCGACGGCCTAGCCCCAGCCCCGGTCGCCCACGTGGGCGAAACACTGCCCACCCACCGTGCCGAAAGGCACCGAAATCAACGCCCGTCGGAGACTGCGATGCCTTTCGGCACGAAAATCAACGGCGGGAGGTGACTATGGTGCCTTTCGGCACGAAAATCAACGGCGGGAGGTGACTATGGTGCCTTTCGGCACGAAAATCAACGGCGGGCGGTGACTATGGTGCCTTTCGGCACCTTCGGGACGGTCGACGGCGCCCCGGTGCGCAAGACTGCTGCCGTGGACTTCTACTCCGCCTATGACCAGGGCTTCGCGCGCGTCGCCGCGTGCACGATGCCGGTAGCGATCGCCGACCCAGCCACCAACGCCGCGACGGTGCTCGAGATTGCACAGGAGTGCTCCGACGAGGGCGTCGCGGTCGCGGTCTTCCCTGAGCTGTGCCTGACCGGGTACGCGATCGACGACCTCGTGCTGCAGGACGCCGTACTCGACGCGGCGCTCGAGGCGATCGAAACCGTTCGGGACGCCTCCCTCGACCTGCTCCCCGTGATCGTCATCGGGGCTCCGCTCGCCCACGACGGCCGCCTCTACAACTGCGCCCTCGTCATCCATCGCGGCGTGGTGCTGGGAGCGGTGCCGAAGTCGTACATCCCCACCTACCGCGAGTTCTACGAGGGCCGCCACTACGCCGCAGGCGCGGGGACCGATGGGTTCATCGAGATCAACGGCGACGACGAGATTCCCTTCGGCACCTCGCTGCTGTTCCGCGCGATCGACGTGCCGGGCCTGACCCTTCACGTCGAGATCTGCGAGGACATGTGGGTACCGATCCCACCGTCGACCCACGCGGCGCTTGCCGGGGCGACCATCCTGGCCAACCTCTCTGGCTCACCGATCACCGTGACGAAGGCCGAGTCCCGCCGCGACCTCTGCCGTACAGCCTCGATGCGCTGTCTCGCCGCGTACGTCTTCGCCGCAGCTGGGGAGGGCGAGTCGACGACCGACCTGTCCTGGGACGGCCAGACGATGATCCACGAGAACGGTGCCCTGCTCGCCGAGACCGAACGTTTCCCCGAGGGCGCCCGCCGCGCGGTCGCCGACATCGACCTCGACCTGCTCCGTCAAGAGCGCCTCCGCCAGGGCACGTTCGACGACAACCGGCTCGCCGAGGGCTCGTACGGGGAAGTGGTTGAGTTCACCCTCGACCCCCCGCGGCACGACATCGGGCTCAAGCGGCCCCACGACCGCTATCCCTTCGTGCCCAACGACCCGGCCCGGCTCGCGCTGGACTGCTACGAGGCGTACTCGATCCAGGTCTCCGGCCTCGAGCAGCGGCTGAAGGCAATCGGCCAGCCGAAGATCGTGATCGGTGTCTCTGGCGGTCTCGACTCGACCCACGCGCTGATCGTCGCCGCTCGGGCGATGGACCGGATGAACCGGCCCCGGACCGACATCCTCGCCTTCACCATGCCCGGCTTCGCCACCACCGACCACACCAAGAACAACGCCACCCGACTCGCGGAGGCACTAGGGGTGACATTCGAGGAGCTCTCGATCGTGCCCGCCGCTGAGCAGATGCTGCGCGACCTCAAGCACCCGTTCGCCGACGGCAAGCCGGTCTTCGACGTCACGTTCGAGAACGTGCAAGCCGGGCTCCGTACGGACTACCTCTTCCGCGCCGCCAACCAACGCGGCGGCATCGTGCTCGGCACCGGTGACCTGTCGGAGCTGGCGCTCGGCTGGTGCACGTACGGCGTCGGCGACCACATGAGCCACTACACCGTCAACGCCGGCATCCCGAAGACGCTGATCCAGCACCTGATCCGCTGGGTGATCAGCGAGAACCTGTTCTCCGACGAGGTCAACGAGGTGCTGCGCAGCGTGCTCGACACCGAGATCACCCCCGAGCTCGTGCCAACCGTGGGCGACGCCAAGCCGCAGTCCACCCAGGCGTCGATCGGGCCGTACAACCTGCAGGACTTCTCGCTCTACTGGACGCTGCGGTACGGCCTGCGCCCCCGCAAGATCGCCTACCTGGCCTGGAACGCGTGGCGCGACGCGAGCGACGGGGCGTGGCCGGCGGGGATCGGCGACGACGAGAAGGTCGCGTACGACCTGGCCGAGGTGCGGCAGTGGCTCGAGGTGTTCATCAGGCGCTTCTTCGGCTTCTCGCAGTTCAAGCGCTCGGCGCTGCCGAACGGACCCAAGGTGTCGGCTGGCGGGGCACTCTCGCCGCGCGGGGACTGGCGGGCCCCGTCCGACGGGAACGCGACGGTCTGGCTGGCCGACCTGGAGGACGTGCCGCGCGACTGATGTACACAACCCCTGACATACGTGCAGAGGTCCGGCCTCGTGGGGCGATCCTGCACGCATGTCAGGGGTTGTGTACGCCGCCACCCACCGTGTTGCCCGTGGTCACCGCATCCACCCGTCCGTACGGGCCCGCAGCCCCAAAGTGAGCGCCCGGGCGCCCATCAGCACCAGCCCGAACGCGAGCCATAACGGCACGATCGCGCCGACCCCGTCGCCGAACCCAGCCATCGAGACCGCCACCAGCGCGGGCAGGTAGGGCACAAGGGTCAGGCAGCCGGCGAGCGCCAGGTAGCGCGCGTCCCCTGCCCCGATCAGCACGCCATCAAGCACGAACACGTACCCACACAGCGGCTGGGCGAGCGCCAGCACCCACATTCCGGCGACGAATGCGTGCTGGACCGCCGGGTCGGGGGTGAACAGCGGTGCGATGAACGGTGCCAGCCCGGCGAGCACCGCCCCGACGACCACCCCGAACCCAAGCCCCCAGCGGGTCAGGGTGCGGGTCAGCAGCCGCGCTCCCGCCAGGTTCCGTGCGCCCAGCTCGTTTCCGATCAGCGCCTGCGCAGCGATCGCGAGCGAGTCGAGGGCGAAGGCGAGGGTGCCGAACATCGTGAACACGAGCTGGTGAGCGGCGAGGGTGAGCGTGCCAGCGTGCGTGGCCACCGCGACCGTGGCGATCAGCGCGACCCGGAGGGTCACCGTCCGCAGCATCAGCCACGAGCCCACCTGTGCCGTACGCAGCACCCCTCCCAGGTCAGGCCGCAGCGACACCTCCAACCGCCGGAGCCGTGGCAGCAGGATCGCCAGGTAGGCGACCGCCATCAGCCACTGCGTGATCGAGGTGCCGATGGCTGATCCGAGCACGCCGAGCCCTGCGCCGTACACGAGCGCGAGGTTCAGCACCACGTTGACGCCGCAGCCGACCGCGGCCACCACCAGTGGTGTACGGGTGTCGAGCAGGCCGCGCAGCATTCCCGTCGCGGCAAGCACCATCAGCATGGCGGGCATCCCTGGCAAGGACCCCAGCACGTACGCCGTGGCATGGACCTCCATCTCGCCGGAACCGCCCAGGCCTCGGATCAGCGGACCAGCCCCGACCGCGCCAGCCGCGACCACCACCGCGCCCAGACCCACGGCAAGCCAGAGCCCATCCCGGCCCGCGGCGAGAGCGCCGGGCAGGTCTCCCGCACCGGCGCGCCGGGCCACTGCGGGTGTCGTCGAGTAGGCGAGGAAGATCATCAGACCGATCACCGTGTGGACGACGGTCATGCCGAGGCCAGCCCCGGCGAGCTCGGCGACGCCGAGGTGGCCGACGATTGCGCTGTCGGCCATGAGGAACAGCGGTTCGGCGATCAACGCCCCCAGGGCGGGCAGCGCCAACCCGAGGACGCGGCGGCCCAGGCTCCCGCCGACCGTGGCCTTGGCCGTGGCGGCGGAGCCCGCGCCAGCGTCGGCTTCGGAGGACGGGTCTGAGTCGGCGTCTTGGCGGGGCGCCGGTCTCGTCACGCCTCGATTGTCGCAGGGGCGCCGCTGGACTCCCGGACGACCAGCGACCAGCTGGCCTGGATCGCCACCGGTGCCGAGTCACCGTCACGCTGGGCGACCAGCGAGGCGACGGCCTGGTGGGCGATCTCGGCCCGGTCCGGCCGGATGGTGGTGAGCGTCGGGTTGGACGCCCTGCCGTACGGGATGTCGTCGTACCCCACCACGGCCACGTCGTCCGGCACAGTCAGACCACCGCGCTGGAACGCCCGGACCGCGCCGAGGGCGAGCCAGTCGGTGACGAAGAAGGCGGCGTCGGGGCGCGGTGACATCTGCATCAGCCGCTCGCCCGCCGCGAAGCCGTCCTCACCCGTGGAGCCGTCGGTGCCGATCACCCAGGTCGGGTCCGGCTCGATCCCGGCCTCGCGCAGCGCCGCTGCCCAGCCCCGGAACCGCTTCGCCTCCTCGTTGAGGTACGGCCCCACGATCGCGATCCGATGTCGACCCTGCGCGATCAGATGCCGTACGGCTTCGGTCGCCGCCGACACGTGGTCGATCCCGACCGACGTGACGACCCCGCCCCAGGTCCGGTCGCCGAGCATGACGAGCGGGATGGTCGACCGCCGGTGTGCGATGTCGGCGTCGGTGAGGGTCGTCGGGCTGAGCACCACGCCGTCGATCCGCTGCCCGAACCTGCCCTCAAGTGCTTCGAGCTCGACCTGGTGTGACCCCCGCGACTGCGAGATGACCAGCACCATCTCCTCGTCGCGGGTCGCCTCGAGCATGCTGTCGGCCAGCGAGGCGAAGTAGGGCATGGCGACCTGCGGTACGACGAGGGCCACCAACCCCGTACGCCCCCGTGCCAGGTTGCGGGCGATCAGGTTCGGCCGGTAGCCGAGCTCGGCGATCGCCTGCTCGACCCGTTCGCGGGTGGTCGTCGAGATGTACGGGAAGTCGTTGACGACGTTGGAGACCGTACGGATCGACACCCCCGCCCGCTTGGCCACGTCGACCAGACGAGGGTGGGTGGGCGGTGGTGGGGTCACGGCCGCACCCTCCCCGTCGTCGTCGGGTGGCGGAGCCGCCCCGGGCCAGTGGTCACTTGTTCAGCGCTGCCGTGGCCTCGGTGAGGAACGCGGTCGCGGCCGCTCCGGCGTTCGCCTTGCCGAACGCCACCGACTCGCTGGCCCGGGTGAACGACGACATGACCTCGCTGTAGCCACGCGGCCACGGCCCGGGCGCCTTGCCAGCCTTGCCAGCGGTCTGCTCCACGAACGCGACGGCCGACTTGGTGGCGTCGTTCCCGCTCGAGAGCAGCGCGCGCGCAGCCTTCGTCGGCGGCACACCCAGCAGCAGGCCGATCGGCTTGGTCGCCGCCTCGTTGTTGATCAGGAAGTCGACGAACGTGGCCGCCGCCTCGGGAGACTTGGTCTTCGACGAGACGCACCAGAAGTCGAGTGCCTTCACGAACTGACCCGACAGATCGCCCTTGGTCTTCTGCGGCAGCGGGCCCACCAGCAGAGGATCCTTCATCACGGAGGCGAAGAAGGTGACCTGCTGCACCCACCCGTACGTGATCGGCGACAGCCCCTTGGTCATCGGGTTGAGCTCGTAGGTGGTCGACTCCGCCGTCAACGAGGCAGGCGGGACGACGTTGGCCTTGCGCAGACCCTCCCAGAACGAGAACCACGACTCGACGACCTCCTTGGTCACCTTCAGCTTGCCAGCGTCATCGAACTGGTTGCCGACCATCTGGCGAGCATAGACGTCGAACATCTGCCAGTTGCCGGCGAGGTCGGTCGAGCCGAACTTGCCCGGGCCGGCGTTCTTGGCGAAGTCGGTCGTCCAGGTCTTGAACGAGTCCCAGGTCCAGTCGGCCGGGATCGCGCCGCCGACCGACGCGAGCATCGTCTTGTTGCCGAACACCGCAGGAGTGATCGAGCTCTGGCCGATGCCGAACATCTTGTTGTTGACCAGGCCCGATCCCTTGACGTCGGCGTCGAGGGTGTTGGTCATGATGGTCTTGTCGACCTGCGGCGTGAGGTCCATCAGGGCGCCGCGGGCCGAGTAGTCGGAGAAGTAGGTCATCGACATGCGGAACACGTCGGGCATCGTGCCGCCCGCGGTCTCGGTGGCGAGCTTGTCCCAGTAGTCACCGAAGCCGACGCCCGCGCCGGAGATGGTGACGCCTGAGTTGGCTGTCTTGAACGCCTCCATCGAGGTCTTCATGGCGTCGTGGACGGGCTGTCCGCCGTACCACGACACGCGCAGCGTGCCGGAGACTGGGCCGGCGCTCGAGGGCGCGGCCGACGCCGATGCGGCGCCGCTCGTGCCGGCCGACGGGGCCTTGGTGGCGCTGCCGCTACAGCCTGCAGCCAGGGCGAGTCCGCCCGCTCCGAGGCCGATCATGGCGCGACGGTTGAAGGTGCTGGTCATGGATGATCCCTCCCTGGTCAATCCGTGGTGACTTCTGGTCAGTCTGCGGCCCGGCGCCGTCGCCGCCCCTCGTCTGGGGTGCCCACCGCCAGTTGGCCGGTGGGACGTTCGTGGTGTAGCGGCCGTACGGCAGGTCGTCCCCGACCCGCATCAGCCAGCGCGCGAGCAATGCGGTCAGCTCGGCCTTCTCGGTCGCGTACGCGGGATCGTCGGCCAGGTTCGTGACCTCGGCCGGGTCGGTGGCGAGGTCGTACAGCCAGGTCTCGCCGCGGTCATCCATGATCAGCTTCTTGTCGCCCCGACGGACCATCCGCTCGTTCCCGGACTGGGTGACGGTGTTCAGCTCGTCGAAGGTGCGGCCGTCGTACGGGAAGTGCAACTCCGGGCGAGCCTGCGAGCCGTAGGCGACGCCGCCGTACCCCAGCTCGACGAGCATCGAGCCGAACTCGCTGTCGGGCGCGGGGGTGCCGCGGAACAGCGGGCTGAGGTCGCGACCCTGGACCCCGGCAGGCAGGTCGAGGCCGAGCAGGCCGCACATGGTGGGCAGGATGTCGACGATCGAGACGAGCTCCGTACGGGAGCCCGCCGGGACGCCTGGGCCGGCCATGACCAGCGGAATGCGGGTGAGGTGGTCGGACAGGCCGGCCCCCTTGCGCTGCATGCCGTACTCGCCGACGTAGTCGCCGTGGTCGGCGAGGAAGACGACGATGGTGTCGTCGAGATGGCCCTGCAGACCCTCGAACAGCCGGGCGACCTGATCGTCGATCAGGCGCAGCATGCCGAGGTAGTTCGCCAGGTAGCGGCGCCACTCGTCGTCGAAGTCGGGCCGCTTCTGCTCGACGAGCTCACGCAGCCACTGGTAGCGCCAGGAGAGCTGGTCGACGGCCTCGGGGCCCGCGAGGCGAGTGTGCTGGTCGGCGAGGTCGGTGAACATCGAGTAGTACGGCTCGGGCACCTGGTAGGGGTTGTGCGGTTCCGGGAACGAGACCAAGGCGAAGAAGGGTCTGTCGGTGGGGCCGTCGGGCCTTGCCGCGGTCAGGTCGTCGAGGGCGTCGGACACGATCCGGTGGGGCAGCTGGGCCTCGAGCGGGTACGGGGTCGACTCGTGGGAGACGCCGTGGTCGAGGTCGTTGAGCCACCGGTCGAAGGCCCTGTGTTCCTCCGTCGTCTCCGGGCCGTCGGTGTGCATGTACGGGCCGCGGTAGTGGTCGAAGTCGGCTGCCTTGCGGTGCATGTGGGGCTTGCCAGCGAAGAAGGTCTCGTACCCCTGCTGCTTCAGCACATCGAGGAGGTCTTCAGCGAAGAAGGCGTGGCCGGCGTTGGAGTTCTGCCGTACCTGATGGGCCGACGGGAAACGTCCGGTGAGGAGCGAGACGCGGGCTGGGACGCAGGCGGGGTACGAGGTGTAGGCACGTTCGAAGGTGGCGCCGCGGGCCTGCATGGCAGCGATCGTCGGCATCACCTGGGCGGTGTACGGGCCGTCGGGTGCGGTGAGGTCGGCGCGGTGCTGGTCGGTCATCACCCACAGCACGTTCGGCCGCTTCGTCACCGCCCCGACCTCCCCTCCGGTGCTCCCCAAGCCCCTTCTATCGGAATCATGACATAGATTTGCAGCGCTGCAAAGGCGTCTGGCTAGCGATCGTTTCGTGGAGTCGCGGTGGCCGTGACCATCGCAACGCTCGCCTTGAGCATGGCCGAACGGCCTGGGCTCAGCGTCCTTCGACCAGCGCCCTGATCTGGTCGGCGGGGAGCTTGGGCGTACGGTCGGCCGTACACAGCCCGTTCGCCTCCTGGAGCGTGTCGGTCAGCTGGGTCCAGCACCAGCCGCCCACGTGGCGCGACGCCTGGATCGGCTCGAGGATCGCGGCGATCCGCTCGGCGTAGTCGTCCGGGCCGGTCGCCGAGGAGTAGCCCCAGGTGGAGGCGTCGGAGTCGGGCACGAACCGTACGCCGCCGATCTCGGTCAACAGCACCGGCACGTCGGTCCGCTGCTTGTCGCCGACGACGAGCACCTTGGGGCCGGCGGTCGCCGTACGGAGAAGCGCCTCGACCCCGTTCTCGTACCGCGGGCCGATGATGTCGCGCGACCACTGGTAGTCGTGGATGGTCAGCAGGTCGGAGTCGGTGTGCTCCCAGCCGTCGTTGGAGATCACCGGCCGCGACGGGTCGAGGGCGCGGGTCAGGTCGGCCAGCCCGCGGGAGAAGGCGGACTGGGCACGGCTGGTGGAGACCTCGTTGATGCCCCACGACTCGTTGAACGGCACCCAGCAGATGATCGACGGGTGCGACTCGTACGTACGGACGAGGTCGATCCACTCCTTCGTGAGCCGGGAGACGGCCGAGGAGTCGAAGACGTACGCCGCTGCTGTCTCGCTCCACAGCGTCAGCCCCAGCTTGTCGGCCCAGAAGCAGAAGCGGGGGTCCTCGACCTTCTGGTGGATCCGGGCCGAGTTGAAGCCGAGCGACAGGATCAGCTCGACCTCCTCGCGCAGGGCGTCGACCGAGGGTGGGGTGAGGTGCGACTCAGGCCAGTACCCCTGCTCCAGCACTGAGCGCAGGTAGAACGGTCGGTTCGACAGGGAGAGCCGCTTACCGACCACGCCCACGTCGCGCAGGCCGAGGTACGACGACACTTCATCGACCCCGTCGGGGCCGTTGGTGACGACCACGGCATCGATCAGGGTCGGTCGATCCGGCGTCCACAGCAGTGAGTCGTGGGCGAGCGTCCACGAGTCGCCTGGCAGGTCAAGGGTGCCGGTGGTGGTGCGCTCAGAGATCTGTACGGTCACCGACGACAGCACCGTGCCCTGATGCGCAAGCACGATCTCGACGTCGACCGGAGGATCCGGGCGTACGGGGTACTCCAGCACGCACTCGACCACGCCGGCGGCCACCGAGGGGCGCCACGCCAACCTGGTCAGGTGGAACGCTGGCACCGACTCGAGCCAGACCGTACGCCAGATGCCGGTGGTGCGGTGGTACCAGATGGCGTGCGGCTCGGCCATCCAGTCCTGCTTGCCGCGCGGCTGGGTCATGTCGAGTGGATCCTCGTACGCCCGAACGGTGACCACCTGCGGACCCTCGCCGAGGGCATCGGTGATGTCGAACGAGAACGGCGCCTGGCCACCTTCGTGCTCCCCAACCAGCAGTCCGTTGACCCACACGGTGGCCTGGTGGTCGACGGCGCCGAAGTGCAGGATCAGCCGCTGCCCCTCGGTGTGGGCGGCGGCGGTGAGGTCGGCGTCAGTCAGCTCGATCCGGTACCAGACGCACGGGTGGAACGCCTTGTCACCGATGCCTGAAGCGTCGGACTCGGGTGCGAAAGGGAGCTGGATCTGGCGGGTGAACGGGTCGGCTGTGGTGTACCAGCGTTCGGCCAGCCCGACCATCGCATCGTCATGGGCGAACCCGACCTGACGGTCGAGACCAACCCACGACGCGCGGACCAGCTGCGGGCGAGGGTACGTCCCGTCCTGCTGCGAGCCGGGCCGATCACCGAGGATTTGCAACGCTGCACTCATGGTCACAGACCCTATCCGCCGCACGATGGGCCCGACAGGCGTGTCTGCCAGGACATCTGGTGATGGAGTGAGCTGACCATGGTCGAAGCGGAGCTCGTGCTGAAGAGCCGGTGGGTGCACCCGGGCGTGCTGCTCGAGTCCGGCTACCAGTTCGCCTTCCCGCGGCTCGACGATGCGTTGGCGAACATCGCCACCCAGACGCCGCGGGGACTCCCATGAGTCCGGCTCGGCTAGAGCACCGCCCGATCGAGGGCGAGCCCGCGACACGATCGGGAAGTCTTCCGATGTCTCGGGATTTCGGTAGAGATCTGAATACAGTGCGATCCATGGATCCCGTGCAGAACCCGTACGCCCCCGGCGCAGGCCAACGCCCGCCGGAGCTGGCTGGTCGAGATGAGCAACTCGCCCACATCGACGTCGTGCTCGAGCGGATCGCGCGGGGGCGGCCGGAGCGGTCGATCATCCTCACCGGACTTCGTGGTGTGGGGAAGACCGTGCTGCTCAACGCGATGCGGGGCGCTGCCGTACGGGCGGGCTGGGGGACCGGCAAGCTGGAAGCCCGCCCCGACCAGGGACTTCGGCGTCCGCTGGGGGCTGCCCTGCACATGGCCGTACGGGAGCTTGGTCACCCCGACTCCACCTCGGTGCTGTCGACGTTGAAGGCCTTCGTTGAGCGGGACTCGCCCCGTACGGCCAAAGCCCACGAGCGCTGGAACCCCGGCATCCTCGCTCCGATGACCACCGGCCGCGCCGACTCCGGCGACATCGAGATCGACCTCGTCGAGCTGCTCTCAGACGTCGCCTCGCTGGCAGCCGACCGCGGCAAGGGGGTCGGCGTCTTCATCGACGAGATGCAGGACCTCGGCCCCGACGACGTCTCGGCCCTGTGCGCCGCGGTCCACGAGCTCGGCCAGCAACGCCTCCCGTTGGTCGTCGTCGGCGCCGGTCTCCCGCACCTCCCGGCGGTGCTCTCGGCCGCGAAGTCCTACTCCGAGCGGCTCTTCAGCTACCAACGCATCGACAAGCTCGGCCGCGCCGCCGCCGACCTTGCCCTCGTCGCTCCCGCCGAGGAGGAGGACGTCGCCTGGTCGGCAGCTGCGCTCGACGCGATGTACGAGGTCACCGGGGGCTACCCCTACTTCGTTCAGGCGTACGGGAAGGTGGTCTGGGACGTGGCGCCGTCCTCCCCGATCACCGGCGACGACGTCCGGGTGGCCGAACCCGAAGCCGAGGCCGAGCTGGCAGTCGGCTTCTTCGGGTCGAGGTACGAACGCGCCACCCCAGCCGAGCGGGAGTACCTCCGCGCCATGGCCGACGCCGACCCCGACGCGCAGGGGGCTGTCTCCTCGGCCGAGGTGGCCAGGCTCCTCGATCGCAAGCCCCAGTCCCTCTCACCCTCCCGCGATGCGCTGCTCAAGAAGGGCCTGGTCTACTCCGGCGAACGCGGCCGGGTCGCCTTCACGGTGCCCCACTTCGGCCGTTACCTGCGGTCCCAGGGCTGATCAGGGCCTCCGTGGATCTGAGCACTCCATCGGTCAGCCCCGATCCTCGACTCCTCACCGTACGGCTCATCCTTCGGCCGTGGCTCCCCGCGGAGGCACCGACCATGCGGAAGTTGTGGACCGAGCGTGACCCCCGCGTCCCCCTGCACCGCCGGATCGGCGCCGATGGTCACCCGACCCTGGCCGACATTCAGGCGACGATCAGCGACCGAGACCCCCAGCGGCTCATGCTTGCGGTCGAACGCCAGGTCGAGGGTGACGTGATCGGCTACGGCGGCCTGGTCGAGAGCGGTCGCCCCGAGCCGGCGAGTGGGAGCTCGCGTACAAACTGCTCACCCGCTACTGGGGTCACGGCTACGCGACCGAGGCAGCGGGAGCAGTGATCGACTGGGCACGCACGCTGGGCCATGGGCGTCTCTTGGCCACCGTCTGGGACTGGAACCGGGCCTCGATCCGGGTGCTCGAGAAGGTCGGCTTCACCGACTCTGGGCGCCGGGAGAGTAGTCCGTACGGCGTCACCGTGGTCATGCGGAAGGACCTCTGACCCCGGCCTAGAGCTAGCGCGAACTGTTGAGCAGGTCGGCGAGCACGTCGCTTCGCTGATGTCGTCCCGCTTCGAGGCGGTCAGCAGGGTCAGGGTCCCCTTCTTCGCCATGGCGCCCCGATGATCGAGCGCGTCGGCGTGGTCGGGATCCTTCAGCTCCGCGGTGTACCGCTTCTTGAACGCGTCGAACTTGGCCGGGTCGTGCCCGTACCACGTCCGGAGCTCGGTCGAGGGGGCCACGTCCTTGCACCACTCGCCGAGGGCGGCGGGCTCCTTGCTGCTCCCACGCTCCCACAGCCGGTCGACCAGCACGCGCTGCCCATCAGTCGGGTCTGGGTCGTCGTAGATGCGTCGTACCGGCACTGTCCCTATCGTGCCTCCGCCCGTCGACCTCCACCGTCGCGCATCGCAGTCCGGCTTGCCAGGGTGCGAGACTGGCGCCATGTCCGAGGTCGTGTCGAAGCAGCGCCTGGCCGACCTCGCGCGCCTCCGACGGATCCGTGACCGGATCGACCGTGAGTACGCATCACCCCTTGACCTCGCGGAGCTCGCCCGTGGGGAGCACCTCTCGTCGGGTCATCTGAGCCGACAGTTCAAGGAGGCATACGGGGAGTCGCCGTACGCCTACCTGATGACTCGTCGGATCGAGCGAGCCAAAGCACTGCTCAGGATCGGTGGCCCCTCGGTGACCGACGTCTGCTTCGCGGTCGGCTGCTCCTCGCTGGGCACGTTCAGCACGCGGTTCACCGAGCTGGTCGGGGAGTCGCCGCGCGAGTTCAAGCGCCGCGTCTCCGGCGAGGCAGAGGGGCTCGCGCCGTGCGTCGCGAAGCAGGTGGAACGACCGATCAGGAGGCGGGCGCCGCAGCGGACCCCGCAACGGGAGACCTCGCCCCAGCCTGCGCCCGCCGCTCTTCCCGCTCCCTCAGGTGCCGCTCGGTGACGTCGCGAGGGACCGCGACGGAGCCGACGACCTGGCCAGCCACGGTGACGAACGCGAAGGTCATGTCCAGATAGACCGTACGGTGAGGGTCGCGATGGGGCCCGCGAGTGAGCCTGGCCCGGCGTCCGCCCGCGGTACTTCCCGAGCCGGAGCGGCTTCGTACCCCTTCCAGTGGGCTGCCCGCAACTTCTCCGGGATCCTTCAGGTCACGCCGTTGGCGGGTGCTCGCCCTTGATCACGAAGTACGTCCCGCGGACCGTGCCTGCGAGATTCGACTTCTGACGGGCGAACTTGAAGCCGCTGAGCTCCTCCGGCACGTCTATCCCTTCGGACAGCTTGAACCCGACCGCCCGGTTGCCTGCATCGTCGAGCGTGTAGAGCACGTTAACCGCCAGACCGGACTCGTAGAAGACGTGGACCCAGTGGATGCCTTCGACGTCGCAGACCGCCACTTCCAGGGCCGGCGAGGAGATGACGATGCCGCGCTCAGTGTCGAGGATGTCAGTCACCCAGGCGAGCGTGGTGGGATCGGCCGACGCAGGGACCATGGTGAACGCGTGGTCGTACTTGTTGTGGAAGTACCGCGCCTCGTTGGCTCGCAGCCCTTCCAGCGCTGGCGCGACCGGAGAGGACTCGAGCACCTCCGCAGAAGAGGTCACGAATCAAGAAGCCCAGCCAGGTAACCGCGTCTAGCGTGACGGTCATGACACTCACCATCCACAACAGTTTCCTGCCGCACACCGACCCGGACGCGTCGATCGCGTTCTACCGCGACGCGCTTGGCTTCGAGGTGCGCCTCGACGTCGGCAAGGGCGCTATCCGCTGGGTCACCGTCGGCCCGGCCAACCAGCCCGACACGGCCGTGGTCCTGCACCCGATCGCCGCCAGCCACGGCCTCACCGACACGGAGAAGACGGTGCTCACCGAGCTCGTTGCCAAGGGCAGCTTCTTCGGTGTCATCCTCGCCAGCACCGACCTCGACGCCACCTTCGCCTCGCTGAAGGAGAAGGGCGCCGAGATCATCCAGGAGCCCACCGACCAACCGTGGGGAGCGCGAGACATGGCCGTACGGGATCCGTCGGGCAACCTCCTCCGGATCCAGGCCATCTGATGGCGGCCAAGACGACCGGCCCCGGCTTCTCCGCCGAGGAGAAGGCCGCGATGAAGCAGCGCGCCGCCGAGCTGAAGGCCGAAGCCAAGGCAGCGAAGGGCGCCGAGAAGGCCGCGGCCGAGCTCAAGGCCGCAGAGGACGCCATCGCCGCCATGTCGCCGAACGACAAGGCCATCGCGCAGGCGATCCACGAGATCGTGCTGGCGAACACCGACCTGCTGCCGAAGACCTGGTACGGCTTCCCGTCCTACGCTCGAGACGGCCAGCTGATCTGCTTCTACCAGCCGGGAGACAAGTTCGGAACGCGCTACGGCTCGCTGGGCTTTGACGCCAACGCCCAGCTCGATGACGGGAACATGTGGCCCGCGGCGTACGCGATCCTCAAGGTCGGCGCCGCCGAGAAGAAGGCGATCACTGCGCTCGTCAAGAAGGCTGCTGGCCAGGGGTAGCCTTCGGCAACGTGACGACGCACGAGTGGGACGCCCAGACCTACGACAGCCTCCCACTGCCACATCTCGGGTGGGGGCAGCGCGTCCTCGATCGCATGCAGCTTGCCGGGAACGAACGGGTGCTGGACGCGGGCTGCGGCACGGGGCGGGACGGCGCGGCCCTGCTCGAGAGGTGGCCCGAGGTCACCTTGGTCGGCGTCGATGGGTCATCGGCGATGATCGCCAAGGCTCGGGAACGGCTGGGCGACCGGGCAGAGCTGATCGTGGCAGACCTGACCCAGCCGTTGCCGATCGAGCCCGTGGACGCCGTGATGAGCGTCGCCGCCTTCCACTGGGTGACTGACCATCGCCTGCTGTTTCGGAACCTCGCGGACGTGGTCGCCCCCGGTGGACGACTCACGTCGGACTGCGGTGGGCAGGGTCAGCTCGCCATCCTCGACGCCGCTCTCGTTCTGGTGACCGGCGGCCACAAGCTCGGCACGGTGTTCGCTGGCGTCGATGACACGGTCGCCGATCTCGAGTCGTCGGGCTGGCGCGCCGAGCAGGTCATCCTTCGCCCCGAGCCACTTCGGCTCGCCGATCCCGACCTGCTCGAGGCCTACCTCGCGACGGTCTGTCTGAGCTCGTACGTCGGTGACCGCCCCACCCCCGAGGGACGAGCCTTCGTCCGCGAGGTGCGCCTCGCGATGCCCGAGCCGGTGATCGACTACGTCCGCCTGGAGATCGACGCCGTACGGCGCTAGCCCGGAGTTCGCTCAAACGGGCGTGCCCTCGGCAATGGTTATGCTGGTCAGCGGAGGCTCTGGGTACGTCGCGGGCTGGTGCCTGGTCCAGCTGCTCGAGGCCGGTCACAGTGCGCGGACGACAGTACGGTCGCTCGCCAAGGCCGACACCGTACCGGAGGCGGTCGCCCAGCACACCGCCCCGGATCGGCTGACTTCCACGGTGCAGACCTGACGTCGGACGCAGGCTGGGCGGAGGCGCTGGCGGGCGTCGACGTCGTGCTCACGTGGCCTCGCCGCTCGGCGATGGTCGGGTGACCGATCCTGAGGACTTGGTCCGACTGGCCCGCGAAGCGGCCATTCGAGTTCTCGACGCTCCTCGCCGCTACGCGCCAGGTTGAGCGCGGCAGCGCAGCGGCCACGCCCCTGAGGTTGGCGCCGCGCGGGCCCCGGGGCCGAATCCGCTTCTCGATGCGCGATTCAGCGTTCTGAAACGATCGAATCATGATCGAGAAGCGGGTTTGGCCCCGATCCGCGACTTCACCTCTCCGTGAGCCAGTCGCCCTTCCACATCACCCGGGCCACGTCGTACGCATCGTCGAGCACCACCAGGTTCGCGACCGCGCCGGGGACGAGCTCGCCACAGCCTTCCAGCCCCATGTACCGCGCCGGCAGCAGCGTCGCAGCGCGAACAGCGACGAACGGGTCCACCCCGTACGACACCGCGTTGCGCACCGCAGCCGACATGGTGAGCGTCGAGCCCGCAATCGTCGTGGTTCCAGCCACCCGAGCTACGCCGTCGCGCACCTCGACCGACAGATCGCCCAGGTCGTAGTCGCCGTCCGCCGCGCCAGCAGCAGCCATCGCGTCGGTGATCAGCACCATCCGGTCGGGGTTGACCGAGAACGCGTACGCCACCAGCGCCGGGTCGATGTGCACCCCGTCGACGACGATCTCGCACCAGACCCGCTCGTCGGCCATCAGCGCGACGACCGGTCCGGGGTCGCGGTGCCGCAGCGGACGCATGGCGTTGAACAGGTGGGTCGCACCGGTCGCCCCCGCCTCGATCGCCTCAAGAACGCGAGGATGGGTTGCGTCGGTATGGCCCACCGCCGCGACGATTCCGCGCTCGGCCAGCACCCGTACGGCGCCGATGCCACCCGGCCGCTCCACCGCCAGGGTGACCTGCCGTACGGTGCCGCCGGCAGCGTCGACGACCCCGGCCACCTCCTCCGGATCGGGGTCACGAAGGAGCGGTACGGGATGCGCCCCGTGGTAGAGCTCCGACAGCCACGGACCCTCCAGATGGATGCCCGCAACGGTGCCGTCCTCGACGTACGGGCGGAGCCCCTCCACCTGGTGCCCGAGCGTGCCGAGCTCCTGGGTGACCGTGGACGCGATGACGGTGGTCGTCCCGTACGACCGATGGGTCGCGGCGGCCAGCTCGGCATCGGACGTGAACGAAGCCCCGCCGCCGCCATGGTTGTGGACATCCACGTAGCCGGGAGCCAGGGTCACGTCACCCAGATGCAGATCGGCGGCCCCACGCGACTCCGACCAGACCCCGACCTCGACGATCCGGTCGCCCTCGACGACCACGAAGCCAGGGTTCAGCAGTTCGTGCCCGGTGTGCACCCGGGCGGCGGTGACCAGCATCACAGTCCCGAGAGGTCCCGCTGCCAGGCGGGCTTGTTGTCGTAGGTGAACCGGTAGTAGTCGGCCAGCGTGAGCTTCGCCGCGGCAGCCTCGTCGACGAAGATCGTCGCGTGCTGGTGAAGCTGCAGCACCGAGCCGGGGCACATGGCGGTGACGGGCCCCTCCACGAGGGCGGCGATCGCGTCGGCCTTGCCCTCACCCTGCGCGACCAGCACGACGTTGCGCGCGGCCATGATCGTGCCCAGGCCTTGGGTCAGGCAGTGCGTCGGTACCTGGTCGAGCGAGTCGAAAAAGCGCGCGTTGTCCTCACGGGTGGTGGGGGTGAGCGTCTTGATCCGCGTACGGGAGGCGAGCGACGAGCCCGGCTCGTTGAAGCCGATGTGACCGTTCGACCCGATGCCGAGGATCTGCACATCGACACCGCCGGCGGCGACGATCGCCTCCTCGTACGCCTTGGCTGCTCCGTCGATGTCGCTCGAGGCTCCATCGGGGGTGTTCACGCGGGCGGGATCCATGCCGAGCGGCTCGGTGACCGTACGGTTCACGACGGTCGCGTACGACTCCGGGTGCCCCTTCGGCAGGCCCACGTACTCGTCCAGCGCGAAGGCGGACGCCTGCGACAGGTCAAGGCTGCCGTCGGCGACCCGGGCGGCCAACCCCTCGTACAACGCCAGCGGCGAAGACCCGGTGGCCACGCCGAGAACCACGTTCGGACCGACCTCCTGGCAGATCCGCGCCACCTTCGCCGTGGCCCGCTGGGCCACCTCGGCCGGCGATGAGCAGATGACAACTTCCATGAAACGTCCTCCTCGGGACCCCGGTGAACAGCGTGAACCTCGTCAAGCTCGTCACACTCGTCAAGGTCATGACCCTCGCGCTGCCTGCGAGCATGAGCCCAACCTATCGGGTGTCAGCGCTCGTCGGCGGGGGTGCCCCGGGACCCGGGGGGATGTGCCGCAGCGCCGTCTCCGACGGCATCACCAACCGGCCGCGCGGGCGCTCAATGTGGCGGGCCCACATCACAATCGTCGCCACCTGCAGCGCCGACATCGGTGCTGCCAGCCAGGTCGGTGCCATCATCGACGTCGCTGGCCACAGCGCCAGGGTGACCAGGAGCCAGAAGGCGACGACCCGATCGCTCGACATCAGTGCCTGGCCACGCGTCGACAGCAGCCGCTGCACGCACCACCGCATCACCCCGATCACCGCCAGCGTCAACGCGATGAAGATCGACAAGCCGTACTGCGCGACGATCTCGACCATCGCCGAGTGCGGCTCGATGACACCGTTGGTGGGGAAGGGGAACGACTGGGTCTGCATGACGTACGGAAAGCCGCCCGGCCCGACCCCGAGCCACAGGCTGCGGCGCAGCATGACCACGCCGTCGAGCATGAGGTTGAACCGCTCCTGCGATGCCCACCACCGATCGGGTACGGGGGACAGCCACGGCCCGGTCAGCTCTCCCCACACGTTGGCGAAGAAGGCGATCCCGCGCGGCTGGAGAACCAGCCAGACCAGGACCAGCGGTGCCACGACGAACCGGGTCAGCCGATGCAGCAGCGACCACAGGACCAGGATCGCCAGGCAGACCAGCAGGCCCAGCGTCGACCCGGTGTGCAGCACGATCAGCGGTACGGGAAGAGTGACCGCCACGTAGGCCCACTTCAACCGGCGGTCGTGCTCGAGGGCGAACCCCACGGGCATGACCAGCAGCGCCGCGCAGCACGCAGCGGCCAGCTGCTTCGGCTCGCCGAACGGCCCGGCGATCAGGTTCCAGGCGGGGTCGGTGCCGCGCGCCTCGGGCGGTAGGTGGAAGGTGGGCAGCCGGCGTCCGGACAGGATCTCCCAGACCCCCTCGATGACGACGAGCACCAGCATGTAGAGGGTTCCGCGGGCGACAGTCAGGACGGTCTCACTGGTGCGGTACAGCTGCACGAAGGCGAGCCCCAGTGCGAACAGCAGCGCCACCGCCGCCAGTTCCGCCAGCGCTGGATCAACCGGGGGGCGCGACCACCCAAACGCGATACCGCCGGCAGCCATCGTCGCCACTGCCAGGGCGAGGGTCGCGTAGAACGTACGAGACCGGTCCTGGAACCGCCACCAATCCCACGCCGCAGTGATGAAGAGCACCACGATCGCGATCCGGAAGGCGGAAAACCGCTCGCCCCCCAGCAGTGGCCCCAGGGCGGCGAGTGTCGGCAGCAGGATCAGGAACCAGCCGACCCACCGAGGGGTGGGCCGCTGCCCGGCACGACGGACCGGCTTGGTCAGCGGTACGGCCGGGGGCGGGTGACTGGTCACGCCGACCAGCGCGGAAGGCGCGAGCGGAGGGCGGACGTCACGGTCGTCACTGTAGTCCCGTGACGTGCTCGTGAGCGCCGCGCAAGCGCTGGTCGGCGCACCCAGGCGAAGGCGTCCGTTGCTTCCAACTCGGCCGTCGGCACGCCCGGTCTGCCGCCGGCATCGTCGATCTTCCAGCGCTACTTCGCAGCGTCTGTACGGGGACTCGCCACAGCAACCCGCTGACCGATGACTGGCCCTTCGACAGGCTCAGGCACCGGTGTTGCGCCGACGGCCCGGGTACACCACCACGTCGCGGGGCCGGCGCGGCCTCGGCGTCACGACGGTCAGTAGAAGCTGTGCTCCGCGAGGGCGTCGACCAGCTGGCGCTCCTCGTACGACAGGTGTGACAGCAGCGCGTCGGTGAACAGGTCGACCACCGCATCCAGCTGGCCCAGGCCTTCTGGCCCGTCGGTGACGAGGGTGACGAGCGCGCGGTCGATCTCGTTCAGCAGGTCATGGATCACCAGATGCTCGGCCTCGAGCCGGTCGAGCACAGGTGCGAGAGTGGGATCGGCCCGGCGAAGGTGCGGGAACACGCTGCGGTCCTCCAGGCCGTGATGCCCGGTCACGATCCGGCAGTACGACTGGCAGTACGCCCCGAGGGTCCAGCTGTTCTGCCGGATCGACATCTCGTGCAGCTCTGATCTGGCCGCGCCGACATCCTTGGCGCCTTCGCGCACCTGGCGGGCCAGGTCCCGTACCTGCTCGAGCTCTGAACGCAGATGGTCGTGGATGTCGATCAGGTGCTGCGGAGCCCCAGCCTTGGCCGGCGGGTAGGTCCTCGGCTGTCCGTCGCCGGGCTCGGGCCGGGTGGACTCGTCCCACGGTGACTCGGCCGACAAGGGAGTTGGCGCCGGGGTGGGCGTCACGGTCACCCGCTGTTGTGCCATCCGTACCTCGCCTTCCTCCTGTTCGTGTGTCGGGGAGCCTACCTCGGCGCTCCGTACGGCAAACCCGAGCGGCTACCTTTGACCCCATGTCGTGGCTCGACCTTCCTCCAGACCCCAACCAGCAGCCGCTCACGCTCAGCTCGGCCGCGACGAACCCGTCCGACGGGTTGGCCGAGGTGTTGGTCTCGTTGGTCGGCGCTGGTCTGGTCGGGCTGTCGACGTCGTACGGGCTTGAGGTCTGGCAGGTCGAGGATCCGGCACGGCTCGCCTCCACCCTGGGCGTGGGGATCGTCGAGCGCGTGCAGACCAACCAGGGCTGGGCTGAGGTGGGCCACCTCGATCCGGCGACCGGGCTGCTGCATGTGCGGCATCGTGACCCGTACGGTGCCGTCCCCCGTCGCGTCCAGCTGCGACAAGGCACGATGCCCAACCAGATGATGGATCCCTGGGGCGGCTGGCAGATCGACCGGATCGCCGACGCCGCCTACCGACGAGGCGACCGCTGGGCGCTGCGGCAGGCTGGCTACAACCGGTCGGAGTTCGAGCTGGGCATGGTGACCCAGGACAGTCCTCGGGGTCGACAGGTGATCGTCACCGCCGTTCCGGAGCGGATCGGGCGGGTCTGGAAGGGCAAGGCGCCGTTCGTCCCGATCGCATCGCGGTCAGGGTCGCTAGGGGAGTCGTACGCCGTGATGCTGCCAGCCACCCGTGAGGGGATCACGCGGGCGGCAGGGTTGTTCGTCGACGTGATGAAGCGCGAGGAGATCAGGCCGTGGGAAGTGATGGCCTGCTTCGAGACTCGCTGATCTCGGCGCTGGGCCGGAAGCTGAGCCTCTCTCTGCTCGGGTGGGGCTAGGCGACGGCGAGCTCGTACGCGGCGAGGACCACGCCCACCACGGCCAGCGCCATGCCGACGAACTGCAGTGGTACGAAGAACAGGCTGTGGGCGTTGGTGAGCTGCCCCTTGACGTGGGCCACCTCAGCATCGAGCTGCCGGGCGGCGAGCTGCTTGGCCTCCTCGAGTGACCGAGGCAGCGGCAACTCCTGGGGCGGAACGTAACGGCCACCCTCCGTACGGCCGATGGTCTGCGGCCGGTACTGGCCAGCCTCGACCACGCGGGCCAGTTCGGGCTCCCGCTCGGCTCGGAACGCCTCCGCCTTCTGCGTGGGCCGGGTCTGATTGAGCCAGTAGCCGACCGCGATCGTGCCGATACCGCCGAGCAGCAGGCCGAGGCCGAAGGCCCAGTCGCCAGCGACGGGCCGGATGGCGGCTCCGATGGCCAGCCCTGCCAGTGTCAGAACAAGTGCGAGTATTCCCCAGCCACGCCAGATGATCATCCGGACACCCTACGGTGGGCCGGGCACAGGCACTGCCGGACGTGATGCCGTCGCGGGTGCCAGGAGTCGCGACGGTGACCACATGGTCAGTCTCGTGCGCGGCACGCCGGGTGGACGGTTGTGGGCTCGCGGACGTGACCGATTGGTCAGTTCGCGACTCGGAGCGACCGAACCGCGTTCCGGGCAAGCCCACCTAGGCTGTGGACATGACCCTTCGTACCGCTGGCGACAGCCAGCTCACCGTGTCGGCCGTCGGACTCGGCTGCAACAACTTCTCCCGCCCGGGAACCGCGACTGAGTCAGTTGCCGGCACCCGGGCCGTGCTCGACGCGGCGCTGGATGCCGGCATCACGTTCCTCGACACGGCCGAGCTGTACGGGGCGGGCGGCAGCGAGGACCACATCGGCCAGGCGCTCGAGGGGCGGCGCGACCGCTTCGTCGTGGCGACCAAGTTCGGGCATCGGGCTGGCGGTGTTCCGGGCTCGGCGGACTGGGGCCGGCGGGGGACGGCGTCGTACATCACGAAGGCAGTGGAGGGGTCACTCAGCCGGCTTCGGACCGACCACATCGACCTCTACCAGATGCACACCCCAGACGACGAGACCCCGATCGGGGAGACCCTCGAGGTGCTGTCTAGCCTTGTCACCGCCGGAAAGGTCAGGTTCTTGGGCAACAGCAACTTTTCGGCCGAGCAGCTCAGGGAGGCCGACGGGGTGGCCCGTGAGCTGGGGCTGCCCCGGTTCGTCACCGCCCAGAACGAGTACTCCCTGCTTGCGCGTGGGGTCGAGGCGGAGGTGCTGCCGACGGTCAACGAGCTGGAGATGGGCTTCCTGCCGTACTTCCCGCTCTTCAACGGCCTGCTGACGGGCAAGTACACCCGGACGAGTGGCGAGGGCCGACTCACCCGGCTCAAGCCCGAGGTGCTGGAGAGCGTGAACTGGGACCAGCTGGAGCAGTACCGGGCGATCTGCGCCGAGGCGGGGGTCACCATGCTGCAGGCAACGTTTGCGTGGCTGCTGTCGCGCGCCGGGGTCTGCTCGGTGATCGCGGGCGCCACCACCCCCGAGCAGGTGGCGCAGAACGCTGAGGCTGGCCGTACAACGCTCGACGCCGCGGTGCTCGACGAGATTGACGCCCTCTTCGCGTGACCCAGCGTGGTGTTCAGGGAGCAACCGTCGACGACTTGGCAGCCCTGGTCGCGGGTCGCACGTGGACCGCGCTCACCGGAGCGGGAATGAGCACCGACTCGGGGATTCCGGACTATCGCGGGCCAGGCGCCGTACGCACCACGCCCATGCTGTTCGACGAGTTCATGGGTGACCCCGACCAGCGGCGGCGCTACTGGGCCAGGTCGATGCTTGGCTGGCAGGCGTTCTCGACGGCGTCGCCCAACGTCGGGCATCGGAGCCTCGTCGGCATGCCGGGGCTGACCGGGATCGTCACCCAGAACGTCGACGGGCTGCATGAGGCCGCCGGCAGTGACCGGGTGGTGGATCTGCACGGCCGGATTGACCGTGTGATCTGCCTCGACTGCCGTACGCTCACCGACCGTGCCCGGCTGCAGCGACGCCTGCAGGAGCTGAACCCGGGCGTGGACGGCTATCTGCCCGCCGGTGCTGCCGAGTTGGCCACTGCCCGGCTCCGCCCCGACGGTGACGCGGTGGTCGACGACTGGCAGTCGTTCGTCGTCGCACCCTGCGAGACATGCGGCGGCACCCTGAAGCCCGACGTGGTCTTCTTCGGTGAGTCGGCCGACAGGCAGGTCGTACGGGCGTCGTACGACCTGGTCGACGAAAGTGACGTGCTGGTCGTGTTGGGGTCGTCGTTGACCGTGATGTCAGGGCTTCGGTTCGTGCGGCACGCCGTGAAGAACGGGCGGCCTGTGGCGATCGTGAACCGCGGTGTGACCAGGGGTGATGACCTGGCCGACCTGCGGATCGACGCGAGCCTGGGCGACGTTCTGCCGGCGTGGCGCCGTGCTCTTGGCGACTAGCTGACTGCGGGTATCCCTGGACGGTGGCGGAGACTGGCGTTGGTGGTCCGGGCGAGGCCCGTTCACGTGGTGACGCGGCCGTTGGCAACAGCGGAGCGACGTAGGCTTCGGCGCGTGAGATGTTCGGCTGCTTCACTGGTACGGCAGGAGCCCCTGGCCGGGACGGCTCCCGTGGCAACCCGGTTCCTGGTGGTCGAGTACCCCGGGCACTGGCCGTCGGAACCGCTGGACGCGTTCGGAGCCGAGGCGCGGGGCTGGCTGAAGGCCGCGACCAAGGCGGTGCACGGGCAGGTGCTGCTCGTCCGGCGACCGGGGGCGCCGCTGTTGGAGCCCGAGGCGATCCGAGACCTGCCGCTGCGGTGGTGGGTGGTTGATACGGACTCCCGTACCCAGATCGACGGCTCGTGGACGGCCGAGGCTGACCTGGCTGCTGCGGCGTCCGTGCTGAACGGTGGCGCTGCCTCTGATCAGCCCGCGCCGCCCCCGGCGAGTCGAGGGGAGAGCCCCACCGCGAGGCCAGCCGAGCTGGCGCTGCTGGTGTGTTGTCACGCGAAGCGAGACCAGTGCTGCGCGATCGAGGGACGACCCTTGGCGGCCGCGTTGGCGGAGCGCTGGCCAGAGGCGACCTGGCAGTGCACGCACCTTGGCGGCCATCGTTTCGCCCCGACGTTTCTCGTGCTGCCCGACGGGGTCTGCTACGGGCGAGTGCCCGCGGGGGAAGGGCCAGAGGTCGTGGCAGGCCAGCTCGAGGGACGGGTGAGGGCGGATCTGCTGCGTGGCTACTGCTCCCAGGAAGGCTGGGAACAGGCAGCCGTGGCGCATGTGCTGGCTGTGCGACAGGCGGGCGTGGGAGCGGCCCTTCGACAAGCTCAGGGACCGAGGTCTGGGCGCGTCCCCGACGGTCTCGCCAGGGAAGAGGTCGCACCTGGAAAGGTCATCCCGCCTGTCGCCGGGCTGGCGGTCACGTCACGGTCTCTGGAGCCGGACGTCTGGACAGTGACGGTCACGGTGGGCGGAGCCCCGTACGACGTGGTCGTTCGAGCGGTGCACCACCCGCCCGTACCACTGTCGTGTGGTGACGCACCGGCGAAGAAGTCGGTCAGCTACATCGTTGCCGAGGGTAAGCGCGGCAGCTGAGTGGCCCATGGGCATAGGGTCGCAAGCATGACCGACGCAGCCAACCCCACTGCCGAGAAGACCACCGAGGCTCCGGCCAAGGAGCCACTCGACTCCCTCGTCACCACGCATCACACTCTGGCCACGCTTGACGGCGACCTGGCGTACACCGCCCGGACGGGGCGCATCGTCGTGCGTGAGGAGGAGACCAAGGACGACGTCTTCCAGGGGTTCCGGCCGCGGGCTGAGGTGGCCGTCACCACGTACACCCTGAACGACGCCGACCCCGCCACCCGTCCGGTCACGTTCGTCTTCAACGGGGGGCCGGGCTCCAGCTCGCTCTGGCTGCACCTCGGCGTGCTCGGGCCGCGGGTCGTCGACGCTGGCGAACCAGACCGGCCGACGCCGCCGCCGTACGCGCTGCTCGACAACCCGCACACCCTGCTACGCGCCTCGGATCTGGTCTTCATCGACCCCATGTCGACCGGCTGGACCCGCGCGGTCGAGGGCGGCAAGGCCAAGGAGTTCCACGACTACACCCGCGACGTCGAGCTGGTCTCGGAGCTGATCCGGCTCTGGTGCACCCGTGAGGACCGCTGGATGTCGCCGAAGCTGCTGTGCGGTGAGTCGTACGGAACGACCCGCGCCGTCTCGGTGGCTGCGCACCTGTTCGAGACGTACGGGATGCAGCTGAACGGGCTCGTGCTGATCTCCTCGGTGCTCGACTTCGGCTCGCAGGACTTCCGGTTCCAGCGCTTCGACGAGGCGTGCGTCTGCTACCTGCCGACCTATGCCGCGATCGCCCACTACCACGGCTTCCACCCTGACAAGGGCCTTCGCGAGGTGCTCGACGAGGCGGAGGCGTACCAGGACCGGTACCGCTGGGCCCTGTCGCGCGGCCTGGAGCTGTCAGGGGCGGAGAGGGACGAGGTGGTGGCCACCCTGGCTCGGCTCACCGGGTTGTCTGCCGACTACCTCGACCGCTGCGACCTACGCCCCGAGCACTGGCGGTTCTGTACGGAGCTCTTGCGCGACCGTGGCCTGACCGTGGGGCGGATCGATGGCCGGGTCACGGGCGCGCTCGTCTCGCGGATCGCCGAGGGGATGGATGCCGACCCGTCGATCGACATGCTCGTCGGGCCGTACGCGGCGGGGATCCACCACTACCTCAAGGGTGAGCTGGGCTCCAGCCTCGAACACCCGTACGCCGTCCTGTCCGGCAAGGTCGGCAGCGAGTGGCGGTACGAGCCGTTCATGGGCCGCCCGGTCAACGTCACCGACAAGCTCGAGCGGGTGATGCGAGCGAATCCGCACCTGCAGGTGAGGATCGAGTACGGCTACTACGACCTGGCTACGCCGTACGGGGCGGCGACCGACATGGTGCGGCACCTGCGGCTCTCGGAGGAGGCGTTCGAGCGGATCGAGCACGCGTACTTCGAGACCGGGCACATGCCGTACCTGGGCGATGCGACGAGGGATGCCGAAGCCGATGGGATCACCGAGTTCGTCCGGCGGGCGACGACGGTCTGACGCCCTCCTGGGCGGACGGCCGGGGCGCCGTGCTCGCCCCCTCGGTAGGTTAGGAGCATGACCCAGATTCCTGACGTGACCCTCAACGACGGCCGTACGATCCCGCAGTTCGGGCTCGGTGTCTTCCTGATGGAGCCCGGCGAGACCGAGCGGATCGTCTCCGAGGCCCTCGAGCTCGGCTACCGCCACATCGACACTGCAGCCATCTACAAGAACGAGGCCGAGGTCGGTGCGGCCATCGCCAAGTCGGGCATCCCTCGCGACGAGCTGTACATCACGACGAAGCTCTGGAACGCGCGCCAGACTGATGCCCACACCGCGATGCGAGAGTCGCTCGACAAGCTCCAGCTCGACCGCGTGGATCTCTACCTGATCCACTGGCCGACCCCGGAGAAGGACACCTACGTCGGCGCGTGGCTCGACCTCGAGGAGGTCCAGGCCCAGGGGCTGGCCACCTCGATCGGCGTGTCGAACTTCATGCCGGAGCACCTCGACAAGCTCGTCGCGCAAAGCTCGGTCGTGCCAGCCATCAACCAGATCGAGATCCACCCGACCCTGCAGCAGCGCGACGCGGTCGCAGCCAACGAGAAGTTCGGCATCGTCACCGAGTCGTGGTCACCGCTCGGCCGTGGCAAGGCTGATGACCTGACTTCGCCCGCGGTGACCGAGATCGCGGCGGCCGTGGGCAAGACGCCGGCCCAGGTCGTGCTGCGTTGGCATGTGCAGAAGGGCTACGTGGTCTTCCCGAAGTCGTCGCGTCGCGAGCGGCTCGAGGAGAACATGCGCATCTTCGACTTCAGCCTCGCCGACGACCAGATGGCCGCCATCGACGGGCTCGAGGCGGGCACCCGGGTCGGGCCGGACCCGCGCACGTTCAACTGAGCGAGGTTTGCCGAGCGGATCCGTCAGAATCCGCTTCTCGACGTCTCAGAGATGGTAGGGCAACCGATTGCTCTCGCGTTGAGAAGCGGATTCTGACATGTTCGCCCGGGCCCCACCTACCTGGTACGGATCTGGCGGCACTGGTTGGCCAGCCTGGCCGGCACGTTGGAAGTGTCCGCCGACTCGTGCGGTGGTTCGGAGACGGGACCCCCAGGCTGCTCGGATCCCCATCTTCCTCGGCATCTCGCTCGTGCTCTTCCTGGTGCTCGCCGTCGTCCTGGTGATCATGGTGATGACCGGCTCCAGACGAGCCCTCCTGGACTCAGGCACCTACGCCACCGGCAGCTACCGTACCGACGACGTCTGACGCCGACCCCTCAGCTCGCCCAACCGCCCCGGAAGAACGTCTGCGCCCACCACATCATCAGCAACGCTGAAGCAGCCAGGCCGACCCACGCGATCACCGTACGGACCCGTCGAGACCGCGCTCGTCGACCGCCGGTCGCCACCTCCCCGAGCAGCACCCACAGCGGGAACCACAGCAACACCGCCCGGTTCACCGACATCAGCCAGTACGACGTTGAGAAGGCCAGCACCTGCACGCCGACCCACGAGGCCTCGGCCCACCTCCGCCTGACCAGGCAGACCAGCGTCACCAGCACGCCGACGGCCAGCGACACGACCTCGAACCGGAAGATCGTCGCCCAGCCGGGATGGTCGGGGTAGGCGCCCGGCACGATCGCCGGGATGGTGTGGCGGATCGAGTCCCACGGCCAGGTCAGGGTGCGCTGCCAGCCGGCGGCCTGGGCCGAGTACCACGCCGTCCAGGAGCCCTGGGTGATGCGGAGGTAGACGACGTAGGCGCCCAGTACGGCCGTCGGCACCAGCAGCCAGGGCAACCGCCAAAGCCGTGCTGTCCGGTCGCGGGCGCCCTTCAGTCCGGTCGCTTGGGTCAGCGCCAAGACTCCAAGCGCCCCGACCAGGAACAGCCCCGACACCCGAAACGCGCACGCGCCGCCCGCCAGCAGCGCAGCCCAGGCCCAGCGGTCGTCGCGGGCCTTCACCCACGCCCAGAACGCGAACGCGCAGAACAGCGACTCGGTGTACGGAACGACGGTGAACACCGCGGTCGGCGCCACCAGCCAGGCAGCCGCGGCGACCACCCCGGCCCGTGGACCGCCGAGCCGGTACAGCCCCCACGCGGCGAACGCCGACCCGACCGCCGACAGCAGCACCCCGGCCAGCTCCATCGGCAGGCCCACCCCGGCGAACCCGCGCAGCAGCAACGGCAGCCCCGGGAAGAACGCGACCTCCTGCGGCTTCACGTAGCCCTCGCGGGCGATCAGGAAGAAGTGCTGCACGTCCCAACCCGAGACGAGCTCAGCCGCCGTACGGCCAGAGGTCCACGCGGCATAGAGCCCAGCGATCAGGAGCAGCAACCTGCTGCCAACCCAGGCCTGGACGACGACGCGCGGTCCATCGGGGAAGGGGATCTCGCGGGTACGGCGCCTGCGGCGGGCGCCGGTGGCCGTCACTCAGCCGCCTGCGGGGGCGGATCCGCGCCGGGCCGAGGGTCGGGGCCAGCCATGGCCGCCAGGCGAGCGAAGAACGGCGTGTCGGGCGCCGCGTCGAGGACGCCGCCGACCTCGTCATCGCGCAGGGACTCACCCGGGGCCGGAACCCCACGGAGAGGATCCTCGGCAGGGCTCAGGATGTCGATCGACACGAGAACGCACAGCCACAGCGAGACGCCGACCCGGATCAGGACGGCGAGCCAGTAGATCCGGTCGGGTCCGCCCCCGCCGGGGGTCAACGTGCCCGCCAGATGGCCCCAGATGGCGGCGAAGTAGGCCAGCTCGGCCACGGTGTAGACGACCACGTCGCGCACGACCGGCCGGGCCAGCAGGAGCAGGGGCAGCAGCCACAGGGCGTACTGCGGTGAGTAGACCTTGTTCACCATCAGGAAAGCCGCGACCACCAGGAACGCCACCTGCCCGAGGCGCGGCCGCTGCGGGGCGACCACGCACAGCATCGCGACGGTCGCGCACATGGCGGCGAACAGTCCGAACGACAGCGCGCCCACCATTCCGACCGACAGGTCGAGGCCGCCGAGCTTGAGCACGTACCAGACCGATCCCAGGTCGGCGCCCCGGTCAGAGTTGAAGGTCCAGAAGTAGGTCCAGCCCGAGGGAGTCGCCAGGTAGAGGGGGAGGTTGACGGCGAGCCAGGAGCCGGCCGCACCCACGAGCACCTTCCCGTACGCCTCCAGCTTCCCTGCGCGGAGGCAGAGCAGCAGCAGCGGCCCGAGCAGGAACAGCGGGTACAGCTTCGCCGCGATGGCCAGCCCCAGCACGACCCCTGCCCAGCCTGGCCGGCGGCGCGCCCACTGGTAGATCGCCACGGAGGTGAGCATCACCGCGAGCAGGTCCCAGTTGATCAGGCCCTCGGCGATCACGATCGGGGAGGCCGCGAGCATCAGGCCGGTGCGCCAGCCGTGGCTGCCGGCCAGGCGGCGGTGCACCTCGACCAGGGCGACGAAGCAGCCGTACAGCAGCACGGCCGTCACGGCGAAGTAGACGTTGGCGTGGTCGAGCGCTGCCTGCCCCTGGACGCCCGGTCCGGAGCGGTAGCCGAGGAGGTCGGTGAGGAACCGCGCCACCTCGACCAAGGCGCCCGACAGGACTGGGTACTCCCATGGGGTCTGCAGGTAGACCAGCTGGCCCTGTGCCTGGCCGCGCACCTGGTAGAGCACCGGGATGTCGGAGTAGCACATGGCGCCGAAGGTGTCGACGGTCTTGCCGACCACCGTCTGCCGGCAGGGCAGCTGCCGCATCATCAGGACGATCCAGGTCATCGCGCTGATCAGGATCAGCCACAGGGCCCCGTCCTGCCACGACCCACCGGGGGCCGCATGCCGACCGAGCGGTCCACCCAGCCGGCGGGTCAGGACGTCGGTCCAGGGGTCGAGCTCGCCGCCCCGCCCCGTCCGGGCGTTGGCCGTCGGGGTGCTCCAGCTCGTCACCGCGCCAGCCTAACGGCCGTCGCTACGACGGGGTCGTCGTGGGGCTCGCGGAGGGAGGCTGGCTGGGCCCCTGCGTCTGGGTCGGCCGCGTGGTCGTCGGTCCCGTCGAGGGCACCTGGGGCGTGGCTGGCGGGGCGGAGGTGGTGATCGGCGCCGACGGTGCCACGGAGCTCGGTGGCGCGCTCGAGGAGGGCGGTGCACTGGACGGTGTCTCCGACGGCGCTACGGGCGTCGCCGTCTTCGCTCCGTTGATGTAGGCCGGCGGGTCGAACTTCTGGGCAGGCCGGCCCTCCATCGCCACCTTCATATAGTCGAGCCAGGTCAGCGCCGGGTAGGTGCCGCCGAAGAAGGTCGCGTCACCAGGCCGAGCGTACGGGTCGAGGTCGGCCGTGCCAGCATCACCCGCCACGTACATCACCGCCGTGGAGACCTGCTTGGTGTAGGCGACGAACCAGCTGGACAGCACGTCGTCGTTGACACCGGCGGTTCCGGTCTTGCCAGCGATGTCGCGACCCAGCGAGGAGACGCGCGCGCCCGTACCTTCGTTGACGACGTTCTGCAGCGCGAAGGTGACGTCACGAGCCAGGTCGGCGTCGAAGGCCTGCCTCTTCTCCGGGGTGGCCTTGTACAGCACCTCACCCTTCGAGTTCTGTACCTCCTTGACCACATGGCTGGCGACATAGACGCCGTTGTTGGCGATCGTCGCGTAGCCGGTGGCCTGGTCGAGCGGGCTGACCTCGGCGCTTCCCAGTGAGATGCGGTTGTTCGGGTCCCAGCCAGCACCCGTGGGAACCCCGGAGTCGTTGGCCGCCTTGATGATCTCCTGCGGCCCGTTCTTGATCTGCTGGGTGAGGTCGACGAACGCGGTGTTGATCGAGTCGGCGGTCGCCTTCACCAGCGACACCTGGCCGTACTGGTAGTTGAACTCATTCCGTACGGTCGAGGTGTCGCCCTTCGGGGTGAACGTGTTGCCGTTGAGCTGGGTGCGCAGGTTGAACCCGTTTCGCAGGCCCGCGATCACCGCATAGGTCTTGAACGTCGAGGCGGCCATCCGGTCGGTTGTCGCCCAGTTGCGGTTGTTCTTGAGGTAGTCCGGACCGCCGTACAGGGCGAGCACCTCACCCGTACCGACTTCGACCGACGCCAGCGCGGCGTGCAGCTGAGCCGCATCCGGCTTGGCTCGCGCCGCTGACGCGGCCTGCGCGGTGTACTTCTGGGCAGAGGCCACAGCGGCCTCCTGTGCCTTCTGGTCGAACGTCGTGATCACCTTCAGGCCACCACCGGAGACCATGTCCGACGGGATGCCGACGGCGCCGAGCTCGGCCTCGACCATCTTCAGCAGGTAGCCGTTCGGCCCCCCGTACCGCTGCGACTTCGGCACCTCCGGGAAGGGGGGCAGGTTCTGGGCCGCCGCGCGCTGCTCGGGGGTGATCTTGCCCATCTCCGCCATGCCGTCCAGCACGTAGCGGTAGCGGTTCGTCAGCCGGTCGATGTTGCTGGCCTTCACCGACGGGTCGAAGATGCTCGGGTTGTTCAGCACGCTCGCCAGAACGGCCGACTCGGCGTAGGTCAGGTCCTTGGCGTCCTTGTTGTAGAACGCCTTGGCGGCGGCCTGGATCCCGTACGCCCCACGCCCGAAGTAGATGGTGTTCAGGTAGCCCTCGAGCACCTGCTCCTTGGGCATCGAGCGGCCCATCTTGACCGCGAGCAGCAGCTCCGTGATCTTGCGGGTCGGGGTCTGGTCTGACGTCAGGTAGAAGATCTTGATGTACTGCTGGGTGATCGTCGAGCCGCCCTGGAGGGGCTTGCCGCGCAGGATCTGCCACGCTGCCCGCATGATGCCGCTGGGGGAGATGCCCTTGTCGGTCCAGAAGTCACGGTTCTCCGCGGCGATCACGGCATCCTTGATGCTGGCTGGCATCTGGTCGTACGGGATCGAGGTGCGGTTCTGCTCGGCGAACGAGCCGAGCTGGGTGGTGCCGTCGCGGTAGTAGACCGTGGTCTTCTCGGTCTGGAACGCCGAGTTCGGGTCGGGGAAGTCGGTGCGCTGGTAGGCGTAGACGAGGCCCCCCATGCCGAGCAGGGCGAGCACGAGGGCCAGGATCGTGCCGACCTTGAGACCGGACATCAGGCGTCGCTTCCAGGATGGTTGCCTGGCTCGGGAGGCGGTCCCGGACCGCTTGGCTCCGCCGGACGGCTTCGTACGGGACCCCTTCGCCGCGCGAGCAGGGCCCTTGGTGGGTTCAGCCATAGATGTCCTCGACGGTTCGTTGCCGGCGCGGGGGGCGTCTGGTGACGCCGTCGCCCAGCAGGTAGGAGCTGATCATGTGGTTCCAGCCGCAGTCGGTGCAGACCTCGACGACGCAGACCTTGAACTCGCCGAACTCGTTCTGCATCTCGTCGAGCTCCTCGGGCGACTTGATCCGGCCCGAGTACTGGCCGAGCTGCTCCCCGAAGACGTAGCTCAGCGTGACGAGCCGGCCGCAGTCGCCGACCGGGCAGCGCACCTCCGACAGCGAGCCGTGGTTGAGGGCTGCGCGGATCAGCATCGGGTCGGCGTCGCAGGCATCCGCCTTCGACAGTGCCCGGACGCGACTGCCCAGCGCTCGCAGCGTGTGCCGGCGCTGGAGCGTATAGTCGACGCTCTCTCGCTTGGACCACATGCAAACCAGCGTAGGTGGTGCTCACCAGAGTGACGAGTGACGAGCGGTACGGGGACGCTGCCCGCTACCCGGATGTGTCACCTCCGTGGCTGGCTTCCTGCTTGGAGCCAGCCTCGTAGCTGCGGTTGGTCAGGTAGCTGTGCAGGTAGTCATCGGCGAGCAGTCGCGGGATCTTGTGGCGGTGCTGCGGGGACGTCTCAAACGACAGCCGGTGCTCGCCGCCGGCCTCGACCGTGGCGATCTCGTACTCAGGGTGGTCGGTAACGAAGGTGACGAGCTTCTCAGTGGTCAGGAAGGCCGCGTAGCTCGGGTCGGCAGAGATCCGTCGCGCCACGTGGGCCATCTTCGCGCGCATCGTCGGATCGTCCATCACAGCGGCTTCCAGCTCGTCGTACCCCTCGATCCTGACCTGCTTCGTCACCTTCTTGAGCGTCTGCCGGGCCTGCTCGCGGGCCTTTTCGGGCGCCTGAAGCTTGGTCTGGATCAGGGTGACGGCGGTGAAGAACGCGAAGCCGCCGGCGGTGATGACGTCGAAGGAAGGCTCGTAGTAGAGGATCTCGCCCTCCACCCGCTGGTAGATGCCGTCGCTGGGCACCAGCGGGAAGCCGCCCCGCCTGGTGGCGATGCCTGCACCCTTCATACGGATCGCGACGATCTGGTCTGTGCCCACGCCGACGGAGTGCGACATCGCCACCACCGGGTCGTTCGCTTGGTCGTCGGGCACATCGTCGAGCCGGATCAGCGTGTCGACGCGGGCGAGCTCAGGGATCTCGGCCAGCGCTTCGACCATGACCTGCGAGCTGCTGGTCTGGTAGCTCGGGTCATAGGTGAGTAGCTGCTTGTCGTGCATCGACTCCGCGGCGCGGCGCACGTCAGCGACCGCCTCGGCAGATAGGTCAGCGGTCAGCGTGAAGCGGGTGACGAGGGCATCCTTCAGGGACGTTCCTCGCAGCACGTGGTTGGTCAGCGGGAGCGACTCAGCCTCGCGGGCAACCTCCAGCGCCTGCTCGAGTGTCTGGCGCGCGTCGTCGGTGGTCATGGGGCGTTCCTCCGCAGCGAGATCAGCACGAGCCTGCCGAGCGCGTGACCCGTCACGTCACCGTCCTGGGGGAGATGTCGATCGCGGGTCAGCAGCATGAAGGTGCCGTTGCTGGCCGTCACCTCGTACAGATGGAAGCCCAGCACCGCGAGGGTCGGGTTGAGATGGAACAGCCCGGCGCGCACGTAGATCACCACGATGATCGCGAGCAGAGCGAGGGTGGCGATGAAGGACGACACCTGCGGCGGAGCGATGGTCGCGACCACGATCGGCAGCACCTGGCTGGAGCTGAAGGCGATCACCCGCTCGTCGGCCTGCTTGACCGACGTCGACGTCACCGTGCGTTCCTGCAGCTTCCCGACACTGCGCAGCACCATGCCCAGGAACAGCAACGAGAGGGCGCAGCCAGCCAGGATCACCCAGGCGACCCAGCCAAGCTCAGCCATCCGCACCAGGGCAAGGACGGCAACGAGCGGCGCGAAGGCTGACATCAGCAGCCCGACTCCCGCAACCGTCCTCATGCCGATGACGATAACCGGCAGGTCAGACAGATTTCTGCGAGGAGAGCGGGGGAGTGAGCCAGCCTCGAGGACTTCACCCGCGAGACCCCGCTGACCGTCGGATCGCCGCAGCAGGTGATCGAGCGCACCCTGGGCTTCCGCGACTACGTCGGCGACTACCAGCGCCAGATGTTCCTGATCGACCACGCCGGCCAGCCTCGAGGCTCTCGAGTCGAGGGGAGGTCGAGCCGCCCTGGGCGTGATCGACCTGCGTCGCCGGCGAGCAGTTGGTGCCGTTCGAGGAGATGCTCGCGCGGGTGACCCGCCCAGCGGGGTGATCTGGCAACCCCTTAGGGTGCTTCGAGTGCCGATTAAAGCAAGGGGGTTCCTGATGCGGGAGCAGCGGTTCGAGTACCGCCTACCGAAGACCACCGCCTTGCTGGGGGTGGTGCTCGGTCTGGCGTTGGCCATCGGCGGGGTGCTCGCGATCGTCAAGGACTGGGGGTTGTCGGTGTTCGGCGCTGTCCCCCTCGACTCCGAGTACGTGTGGGTGGTCTTCGCCGCGCTGGTGGCCATCGGCGTTCCGCTGGCGATCGCCTCCTTCCGAATGCTGGGCATGGGCCGGCGCGAGGTGGTGGTCACTGAGGCGATGATCAGCGTCCCCAAGGGCGAGACCAGCCGTGCGATCGTCGAGATCCCGACCCAGAGCATCCGGCAACTGGGCCTGCAGCAAGCTCAGGGGGTCACCACCTTGCTGGTGAAGCACGACCGTGGCAACCTCAAGCTTCGCTCGCCCCACTTCGGGGAGCACTTCGGTGCCTTGGTGGCCTCGATCATCGAGGTCACGGGACTCGAGCTGCGCCACTGACGCTGGCCCGCCGGGGCGGGCCCCCAGAGGGCAGACCAGCGCAGGCTCAGAAGATCGCCTTGCCGCCGGTCACCCCCAGCACGGTGCCGGAGACGTAGCTGGCCTCGTCCGAGGCGAGGAAGACGAACGCGGCAGCCACCTCGACCGGGTGCCCGGCGCGCCCCAGTGGGGTGTCGGCGCCGAAGCCCTTGACCTTGCTCTCCGACATCGTGGCCGGGATCAGCGGCGTCCAGATCGGCCCGGGAGCGACCGCGTTCACCCGGATTCCGCGGGGGCCGAGGTCGGCGGCGAGGTTGACCACGAGGTTGTTGAGCGCGGCCTTCGTGGCGGCGTAGTCGAGCAGGTGCTCCGACGGCTGGTAGGCCTGCACCGAGGTGGTGACCAGGGCCACTCCCCCGCCCTCGAGCTCGTCGGCCAGGTGCTGCACCAGCCAGAACGGCGAGAACACGTTGGTGGCGAAGGTGCGCTCGATCTGGTGCTCGGGGAACTTCTCCACCTCGTCGAAGGTCATCTGGTAGGCGGCGTTGCAGACCAGCACGTCGATGCCGCCCAGGGCCTTGACGGCAGCGACGCCCAGCTTCGTGTTCTCCTCCAGGGTCTGCAGGTCGCCGGCGACCAGCTCGCAGCGCCGACCGGCCTGCTCGACCAGGCGCTTGGTCTCGTCGGCGTCGTCCTGCTCCTCGGGAAGGTGGGCGACCACGACGTCCGCGCCCTCCAGCGCGAAGGTGACCGCGACGGCTCGTCCGATACCGGAGTCGCCACCGGTGATCAGGGCCCGCTTGCCCTCGAGCCGTCCGCGCGGCGTCCAGACCTGCTCGCCGTGGTCGGGGTGCGGATCGAGGTCACTGACCTTGCCCGGCCATGGCTGCTTCTGCGCCGGGATGGACGACAGGTCGGCGCGGTCGGCGCCCGAGGGGGAGGTGGAAGACTTCTGGGTGGGTGACATGCGGGGCCTCTCACGGTGGGGTACCCGCACGACGCTACGCAGGCCGGATCGCTGGTGGGCCTCGCGGCGGCCCAGCGCACCCCTTCGGGCGGACGGGGCACCGATCAGCCCTTGACCATGCGTTCATCCGGCGTTCATCGAGGCGTCAACCGCCCCCACAGGGTCCGATGGGGCCACATTCTTTGTGACACCCGGAGGAGTGGACGCAATGGAGCGCTGCGGGAACAGGCAACCACGGGTCGAGCGGCTTGTTTCCGCGTGGAATCCGAACGTTCGCGGGGATGTCGAGCCCGACGATGAGAGTGACGACCCGCTGATCGGGGTGGCGAAGGAGCCAAGGAGACGCGCTCGAACCCGCCTCACCGATGAGGAAGTGGACGCTATGCGAACAGCCCGCGAGCAGGGCGTCAGTGTGTCCGTGCTCGCTCGCCGGTTCGGCGTCCATCGCGGCACCGTTTGGGCGAAGACCCACTCAGCGTGAGCGACTGCTACTCGTGGGCCGTGTGGTCGTACGTATCGCGCACGGCGTGGAAGTCGGTGTCGTTCAGGTGGTGGCACCAAGGCTGCTGTGTGCCGGGGAAGCGGACGCGATGCGCGCCCGACCACGAGGCGACCTCGACATGACACTGCGGCATGCCCCAGAGCACCTCGACGGCGGGCATGAGGTCGTTGTCCGACGAGAACAAGATCGCGGTGTTCATGTAGCCGGACATGGCGAGGCGGATCATGTCCACGGCGATAGCGACATCGATGCCCTTCTCCGAGGCTCGCGCTGCCGGGTAGTCAGAGGGGTACTGAAGGTTGCGCCTGACCACAGTGACCCGGTCGGAGCGCTCCCACATGGCGGTCTGTCGGTCGTTCGCGGCAGCGGCACCGGGCTGGCGTTCGGGGTTCGGACGGCCCCGGTAGACGCGAACCTCCATCAGCTCGCTCTCACGACGTCGCCGTCCTGTGAGCAGTTCGCCGATCTTGAGCGGGAACACGTGCCCGTCGCTGGGGTCGGCACCGAAGGGGAGGAACTGGCGGCGCGCCCAGCCGTGGACGTTCTGGTAGTCCATGAAGACCACCACGCGATCCACGTCGTCGCTCATCGGTCCCTCCGTTGGGTAAGAAAATCCCCGCCAATCCCTGAGGACGGCGGGGCGTAATACGACCAGCATACCTCATCCCGCCGCCCGCACCTATGAGGCCAGTCAATCGACCTCAACCGGTTCTAGAGGCACTTGCGCCGCAACGACCGTTTTGGCGCCAACGAGCCCTTCGAGCTTCGCCTTGAGGAAGGCGCGACGCTTCTCAATGAAGTCCTTGTAGTCCACGAAGTCCAGGCTGGTGTCGGCAGGGATGAGTGGGTCGAGTACTGTCTTGCCGAGCCGAGGCTCAAGCCAATCCTTCAGCGGCTTGTCCTGCTTCGAAGTGTTCTCACTCTCGGTGAGAAGCCAGAGATTGCTCACGCTGTTCCAGTTCTCGCGATCCTCGTAGAAGGCACGCAGTTCCGGATTTCCGATGAGGAACTCACGCTTGTCCAAGCGGTCCTTGCTGAAGTCGGCAGCCGGGTGCAGATGATCGGCGTGGAGTATCTGCTGAATGTCGACGTCAGGCTGAAGCAACGCCAGAATCGAATAGCAGTTGGGGTCGTCCTTTTGCGTGACGAGCAGCCTGTCGACGAAGACATCATCGAAGGTGAGATCCCGCGCCGTTCCCCTGTAACCCGCCAAGATCTTGTCAAGGGGGAAGCCGTCGGACTCATCAAGGTTGTCACGGATCACCCGACGCAAGCTGGTCAGCAACGAGTCAGCCGCGCGACCGAAAACTGAGCGAAGTAGCGACATTAGTAGCCACTGCCTCATCTTGGTTCGCTCATCTCGATGGGCGATCGGCTTGTTGATCGTGGTGAATAGGCCACGGGCACCTGACGCCTGATCCCGCCCCTTGTGGAACAGGTAGTAGGCGATCGGGAGTACCGCGTTCTTGGCGCGCAGGGATGCATCGTTGAGGCCGAACGATGCGATCATACGGAATGATTCGACGAGTGAGTCTCTGATGTCGTCCCAGGCCATGCGAATCTTCGCCACGTTGGACGCATCGAAGTTGCGTGCCTGAAACCTGACATCGGCGTCTGTGATCATCACGGCGGCCTTCATGACGAGGTCGCGGTCGATGGAGAAGCCGAACTCGGTTCTGACCAAGTTCACAAGCTCGTCGACGCGGTCACGAGCATCCTCCCAGTTCGCCGACATGATCGACATGAGGAGGTCAGAGAACCGCAGCGGCGTGCCGCCCTCATTGGTTCGGATGAAGATGTCGAGGACACGGCCGATGTCCTGGCTCTCCTCTACGAAGTAGTTCAGGATCGCCTCACGACGGATCGCGAAGTAGAGGCGACTGAGCGTTTTGAACGCGAATTGATTACGTCCATGACCGAGCCCGTCGAGGTAGTCCATGACATGGTCGACGATTTCGTCATCGGTCTCGACCGTCGGGAAGTGGAGAATCTGACCGACCTCAAACCACAAGT
>DAOOHL010000003.1:0-9886 GCA_035416185.1 Propionibacteriaceae bacterium
CCGAGCCGACCGCGGACGCAGTCGTGGATGAGACCACCGAGCCCGACGAGCCAGTCAGCGCGACCCCGCGGTGGGCTCCGAAGGACTGAGCTCGACCAAACTGTCGGAGTGTCGGCGTCGTTCGCCGACGTCGGCATGAGCGACATGCCCGCCGACGGCACCATGGACGCTGAGCTCAAGGCCGACGGCTTCACGATCATGGCCTCCGACGCCATGCCCGGTGCCGAGAACACCTGGGGTGGCACCCGCGTCTACTGCTCGTTCATGGGCAACGAGCTCGAGCTGATGACGGGTTGGTTCGAGAAGCTCGCCGAGGGCGGCAACATCGGCATGCCGCTGGAGAAGCAGGCCTGGGGCGACATGTTCGGCCTGTGCATAGACAAGTACGGCATCGAGTGGATGGTCAACGTGGCCGTCCCGGACGGTTGGGCGGAGACCGGTCAGGCCTGATCAGCCTCGGCAGATCGCTCAGCGCCGACGGAGTAAGAGGGGCAGATCGACCGGTCGACCGAGTTCCCGCCTTGGTCGCGGAGGCCCAGGCCGTCTTCCAGGCCGAGTACGCCCACCACCTGACCTCGACACCCCCGCTCGACGTGACGGTCGTCGACCACGCCGCTGTGGCGAACGGTGCCGCCTACACCCAGCTGGTCCGGCTGTTCACTGGTCCGACGGTGACGGCGGAGACGGCCTGAGAAACACCGGCGAGGCCCAAACCCGGCCGTCAGCCGTACAGGCCAGGACGTCCACCTCGTCGGTCCGTTGCGCCAGCTCCAGCGTGCTCACTCCACCCGCCAGGATGGCGGTCGCCCAGACGTCGGCGGTGATGATGTCGTCGGCCGCGACCGTGACCTGGCTGAACGTGTCGTCAGCGGCGAGCCGCCAGACATGCTCCCCTCGCTCGGCCGTGCCCGACGTGGCCACGGCAGGCTTGGTGAGCGCCAGGTACTGCGTCCACAAGGCGGTTCGGTCGTCAGGGTCGACGACGCCGACCACCCAGGGCTGCCCATCGGGTTGCTCGCCGTCAACCAGCACGTCCCCGCCGGCGTTGAGGCACCAGCCCCGTACACCGTGCCGGTGCAGCGCGTCGGCAGCGGCCTGGATCGCCAGTGCCTTGACCACTCCCGACAGGTCGATCGCGCCGTCGGGCCGGTGCGGGGTGAAGGCGCCCTCCGTACGGTCGCGCCAGCCCAGCGCCAGGTCATAGGCCACGCGGTAGCTGCTGCTCGCGTGCCGCACGCGCAGCAGCCGTCGCGCCACCAGGTCGCCTTCCGACCCAGGCCGGTAGAGCGAGAACCGGTCGTCGAGCGCCTCAAATGCGGATACGACGGCAGTGGTGGCGGCCACGCTGAGCGGGTCGTTGGTCCGGAGGCTGACGACCGTCCCCATCGACTCGAACACGTACGGCGGATGGTCCAGCTCGAGGGCGAGCATCAGACGGCCTTCGCCAGCGCAGCTTGGAGCGATGTCAGGTAGGCCTTCGTCGTGTACGTCGCGCCGGACACCGTCGACACACTCGCCGAGTTCGCTGCGATCACCCGAGCCTTGATCGTGGGCAGGGACTGGTTGTTGATCTGGGTCGACTTCCGGTCGCCATCGTCAACCACGGCTGCAGTGGCGTTGGTGATCTTCCCGCCCGAGATGGTCACCGTGACCGTGACGGAGCCGTACCGATGGGTGGCGGTGGTGCCGGTGTAGGTGCCGTCCTTGTAGGTGCCCGTGGTGGTCGTGGCAGAGGTGGACGCGCTGGTGGGGGCGGCGGTGGTCGTGCCCGTCGTTGTCCCGGTACCTGTCCCCGTTGTGGCCGTTGAGCTGCTGGCCGTGCCGGTCGAGGTGCCCGACTGGGCTGCTGTGGTCGCGCTGCTGGTCTGGGTGGCGGGTGCCGCAGCGGTCACGGTCCCGCCGTTGGCCGTACCGACCGACCAGCCAGCAGCCAGGATCCCGGCTGAGGCCAGGACGGCGGCGATCTTCGAGTTCGTGCTCACCAGGAGAACCTTTCGTGATGGATGGCGCCGGCGGGGACACCCGCGGCCAGCGCCTCGGCGACGACCAGATCAGTGGCTGCCTGCGGACCGCAGACGTAGACATCGGACTGGCCCAGATGCGGGACGAGGTCGGCGAGCCCGAGCCCGGCGTGCGACACGGGTACCCACGAGGCCTCCCCGGTCCGTCGGATGGCGCGAGGCCCCACGAGCGTGATCAACCGGGCACCCCGCTGACGGCACAGGGCCTCGATCTCACGCACCAGGTAGAGCTCGTCAGGACGGCTGGCGCGCAGGATGACAGTCGCCTTGCCGGGCACAACCTCGGTGGACTCCAGCAGGGCACGAACCGGCGCGATGCCGATTCCGAACCCCACCAGCACCAGGCCCGATGCGGTCCGGGCAGCATCGGTGAACGTGCCGTACGGGCCCTCCACCATGACCTTGGTGCCTGGCTGCAGATCCATCAGGGAGGCCGTCCCGGCGCCGAGGTTCCGCACCGTGATCCGGAGGGTCTCCACCGTTGGCGCGGCCGAGACCGAGAACGGGTGCTGATGCCACCACAGACCCTTGGCGAGGAACCGCCAGTTCAAGAACTGCCCGCCGGCGACGTCGAGCTCGGGCAGGTGTCGGCCGCGCATCTCGATCGAGACGACGTCGTGCGCCTCCCGTACCACCCTCGTGACGACCAGTCCGTGCTGCGCCGTCGAGAGCAGCGGCAGCATGACTCGGAAGGCGAGCAGCGAGATGACGGTCGCCCCGTACAACCCGATCCAGTACCAGCGCTGCCACGTGCCGTCGGCGAAGAGGCCGGACATCGAGAACTGGTGGGGGATCGAGAGCCCGACGGCGACGTACGCGGTCAGGTGAATGACGTGCCAGGCCTCGTAGCCAAGCGCGCGCTTCACGGCGATGACCGATGAGACAGCGACCGCGGCCAGCAGGCCGAGGGCGACGAACCCAAGCATCACGTCGGTCACACTCCATAGCGAGACCGTCTCCTCGATGACGCTGACCCCCTCGGCAGCCGCAGAGCCGACGATGAGCAGGGCAGCGTGCAGCCCGAGGCCGGATAGCACCCACGTCCCCAGCCGCGAGTGCAGCGCGACGGCGCGGTCGTGTCCGTAGGAGCGGTCGACGTACGGGATTCGCGCCGCGAGAAGCAGCATCAGGCACATCAGGTCGGTGGCGACCAGGCCAGCGATGATGCCCAGCGCGGTGAGGGCGTGGGGGAAAGTGTCGAACTCGTACATGCCGCCGTAGGCGAGGTAGAGCGCGACCGAGGCTGCGACCGAGGCCCAGCCGATGACGGTCAGGGAACCGGCGCGCAGGTTGCGGGCCCGGGTGCGCCGCCGGTAGCGCGAGGTGTCGTCCGGTGGAGGGGTCTGGGTTGGTGCAGTACGGGCAGGCAGCGTGACCGGAGTTGCCCAGGCTGGGGCAGTCGTCGCGGTCGCCTGCCGGGCCGCGAGGGTGCTGGTGTTCATGCATTGACTGTCGCGACCCACCCTGTGGGGTTGCTGTGCCCAGGCTTCGGCTCACCCCAGTGTTTCGCTGCACGGGCGTCGGTCCCTGAGCCTGTCGAATGGCCTGCAGGCTGAGGCGCAGACCGGCTTCGGTCGCCGCCCGCACCCGGAGCCACTACGGTGAGCGCAACGCCCGCCGTGAGGAGCCCGATGACCCAGAACCCGCAGCAGCCCTCGTTCGAGCCGCCCGCCGGACCTCCGCAGCAGCCGTCCGGTCAGGGCCAGCCACCGTCGTACGGCCAGCCCGGGGCGATGCCGTCGTACGGTCAAGGCCAGACGCCCTCCTACGGGCAGGGGTACGGAGCCCAGACCGGCTCCCCGTCGTACGGGCAGCAGGGCCTAGGGCAGCCGGGGTACGGCCAGTCGTCCCCGTCTCCTCAGCCGCAGCAGCCGCCGCACCCGCAGCCGGGGGCGCAGCAGCCCTGGCATCCTGCCGACCAGCCGTTCGCCCAGGAGGCGACCGACGCGCCCGCCGGGCCGGAGAACGTGGGCAAGGGCCTCGGCTTCGCAGCGCTCGGCATCCTCGTCGGTGCGATCGCCTCTGCCGCGATCTACCACTTCGGCTTCCTCGCCTCGATCGTCGCGTTCGGCATGTCGGTCGGCATGGTGTGGCTGTACGCGAAGGGTGCCGGCAGCCAGGCCCGCAAGGGCGCCATGGCGTTGATCGCGCTGATCGTCGTGGGCCTGGTCTTCGCCTGGGTCTTCACGCTCGGCTCGGAGCTGTTCTTCCTCGCGCTCGACGAGGGTGCGACCACGGGCGAGGCGATCGGCTTCGCGCTGGGCAACATCACCGACCCGAAGCTCTACACGGTGACCGCGAAGGACGCGCTGTTCTTCTTCGGCCTGGGTGTCCTGGGGCTGTTCAGCACGGTCAGGCAGCTCCTGGCGGCTCGCTCGGCCTGACCGGCCTGACTGGCCTGGCTGGCGCCGGGCGATCCCGGTCAGCTCGTCCAGTCGACCAGGCCGGCTCGGTCGTACTCGCCGCCGGGCCACACTGCCCGCTCGATCCCGGCAGCGGCCAACGCCTTGCGGCAGCCTGGGCAGGGCGGGTCGGTGATGTAGGCGGTGGCGCCCTTGGTGTCGCGGGTCGCGAACAACAGGGCGTTGACCTCGCCGTGGATCGCGATGCAGAACCCTGGCGTGCCCGGCCGGTCATAGTCGCCGAGGCCAGGCACGACGCTGTAGTCGAGCTGGCCACGGGGGCAGGCCCCTTGCAGACAGTCGCGTTCCCCCGGGGCGGCTCCGTTGTAGCCCGTCGAGATGATCCGGCGGTCGATGACGAGGACAGCGCCGACCTTGCGTCGGGTGCACTTCGCCCGTACGGCAACGGCCTCAGCGATGCCCAGGAAGTACTCGTCCCAGCCCGGCACCTCGTGCACCCCAGGGAGGCTCATTCGTACCCCTTTCAGACGTCTCGACGTCACTGTGACACATGGACAGCAGGGGCCCGTACCCCTCGGTCTGCTTTGATCGACAGAGCGGCCGAGAGGGGGCGGGGATGGGTGGGATGCTGCGGGCAATGGCTGAGATCTACGTCAGCCTGATGCCAGCGATCCTCGCCGGGGTGCTCAACATGGCTTGGGTCAAGACCCCGGTGCTGTGCAGCTGGGCGCGCCCGATCGACGGGGGACGGGAGTGGGCCGACGGGCGACGGATCCTGGGTGACCACAAGACCTGGAAGGGGTTGGCCGGGATGCTGGTGCTCGGCGCCTTCTGTGGTCTGGTCTGGGGGATGGTCACCGCCGCGACCCCGCTGGCCCCGTACAACCTCTTCCACGTCGACCACGCTCCCACCCCCGGCTGGAACGCGTTGACGGGCGGGCTGCTCGGGTTGGCGTACGGGCTGTTCGAGCTGCCGAACAGCTTCCTGAAGCGGCGGGTCGGGATCACTCCGGGCAAGACAGCCCAAGGTGGCTGGGCGTGGTTCTTCGTCGTGCTCGACCAGATCGACTCGGTGATCGGCTGCGCGCTGGTGTTCGCCCTGCTGGCGCCGGTGGGGATCGGGATGTTCCTCGGCATCATCGTTGTGGGCGGGCTGACCCACGTGGTGCTGAACCTGCTGCTGTTTACGGCTCGGCTCAGGGACAACCCCTTGTGACAACACACGTCATCGATCTGAGCTCAGCGGTCGGACAGGCTGGCATCGGCGCCAAGGCCAGGTCGCTCGCCGAGCTGATGGCGGCTGGCTTCGACGTGCCGGACGGGTACGTGGTGACCAGCGCGGCGTTCGACGCAGCCTTGGCCGAGAGCGGGCTGCGGGCCAAGGTAGAGGCCCTGCTCGAGAGCCTGACCAGCGACACCGTCGCCACCGTGGGCCAGCAGCTCCGCTCCCTGACCGCAGATCTCGAACCGATCCGCGCACGTCATGCCCAGGGCCCGGGATCGGCCGGCAGGAGGGGGATCCCCCGACATCCTCATGACGTACGCGGATCGGCCCCCCTCTACGCGGTGAGATCCTCCGGCGCCCGGGAGGATACGGGCGCCCTCTCCTACGCGGGCCAGTACCTGACCAGACTCAACGTGCCCGACGCCGAGGTCGCCGACGCGGTGCTGGACGTCTACCGCTCCACCTTCTCCGACACCGTGCTCAGCTACCTGGTCGATCACAACATCACCCCGACCGCCACCGACTTCGCCGTCATCGTGCAGGAGATGGTGCCAGCCGAGGTCTCCGGCGTCGCGTTCACGGTCAACCCGCTCAGCGGCGCTGACACGGAGATCGTCATCGAGGCGGCCGCCGGGCTGGGTGAGGACCTGGTGTCTGGCCGGGTTCGCGCGAGTCGGACCGTGCATGACTGGTACGCAGACCGCACCCCGGAACACGGGCCCCTGCTGACCCCCGCCGAGGAGCAGGCGGTCGTTGACCTGGCGCTCAAGGTTCAGCGCCACTACGGGTACCCATGCGATCTGGAGTGGGCCATCGCCGATGGCCGTCTCCGCCTGCTCCAGGCTCGGCCGATCACCCGGATCCACCACAGCGGCATCATCGACCAGTGGTCGAACGCCGACTTCAAGGACGGTGGGGTCTCGTCGACGGTCTGTACTCCGTACATGTGGAGCCTCTACTCCTTCATCTGGGAGCGGCATCTGCGCCGGTTCATGCTCGACTCGAAGCTCCTCGAGCCGGCAGAGATCCGCCAGTTGGGGGACATGTTCTACGGCCGGCCGTACTGGAACCTGTCCGTCGTCAAGGCGGCGATGGCGGCGGCGCCGGGCTACAGGGAGCGCCAGTTCGACGAGGAGATGGGCGTCCGGATCACCTACGACGGCGACGGCGAGACCACCCCGATCACCCCGACCAGCCTCGCCAAGGTCGCCCGGGTTGCGCTGCGACAACGGGCGATCGTACGGGAGCAGCGGGAGACTGTCGCCGCGACCCGCGAGGCGCTCCTGGCCACAGCACTGTCGTACGAGCGGTGGCTGGCTCGCCCCGTCACCGACCGTGATGAGGTGGTCGACACTTGGCGGCGGCTCGTCTTCGACGACTACGACCGGTCCGAAGGCACCTACTTCTGGCAGATCTTCATCAACACCATCCACCAGGCGCTGACCAAGGACGCGGTGGTGAAGGTGGTCGGCGAGGTCGGCTACTTCCGGCTGATCTCAGGCCTCGACCAGGTCTCGCACCTGCGGCCGTTCTACGACGCGTGGCGGCTGAGCCGCACGATCCATGACGATCCCGGGGCGCTCGACTACTGGACATCACGTTCGGTCGTTGAGATCACCGCTGACCTCGACGCTGGCTCATCAGCGCACCACCTTGAGGGAGTCCGGCGACTCATCGCTGACTACGGATACCACTCCGTACGGGAGCTCGACGTCACCCATCCCGACTTCGACACCGACCACGCCGCCGTGGTGACCATGGTGCGGGACACCGTCGGGCTGGACGACTCGTACGCCCCCGATGCCGACCGTGCCCGGCTCCGCGAGGCGTACGAAGCTGAGCTCGCCACGGCCGAGAAGCGCGTCGGCCCGCTGCGGCGACGGGCGTTCCGGCGACGGATCGAACGCACCCGGCAGATGCTCTGGTGGCGCGAGGAGCTGCGCGACACGTCGACCCGGTTCTACCACCTGATCCGGCTGACCACCCTGCGTCTGGCCGACGCCCTGGTCGCCGACGGGACCCTGGACCAGCCCGACGACATCTGGTTCCTCACCATCGACGACCTCGCCGCGGGCGGGGAGCTCCGGGCGCTCGTGGCGAGGAACCGCGCCTACTACGAGTCGTTCCGGAACTTCCAACCCCCGAACGAGCTGGGGCAGCGGTTCGACGCCGAGCGGGCTGCCACCGCCACGACCGCCGACGGCGGGATCCGCGGCGTGGGGGCTTCACCCGGCATCGTGGAGGGGACCGCCCGCGTGATCGATGGGCTCGCAGACATCGGCCGCCTCCAGCCCGGCGACATCTTGGTCACGAAGTTCACCGACACTGGCTGGACGGGCAAGTTCGCCCTGATCAGCGGCATCGTCACCGAGTACGGTGGCATCCTCACCCACGCCGCGATCGTGTCGCGCGAGTACGGGATCCCGTGCGTCGTGGCTTGTCACGACGTGATGACCTCGATCCCAGACGGTGCTCGCGTGCGCGTCGACGGCACAACCGGAGAGGTGGTGCTGCTGTGATCCTCGGCTCATGGAACCCCTCGGTCGTGCTGACCTACCTGGGCGCGGCGGTGGCGGCGTACGGAATCGGCCTCGCCGCCGCGGGCTCCCTCCGGGGAGCGCTCACGTGCCTAGTGGTCGCCGGGATCCTGGATCTGGCTGATGGGCCCATCGCCCGGCGCGTCAAGCGCGACGACAAGGCCAAACGGTTCGGCGTCGTGCTCGACACCGTGGCCGATGTCGTCTCCTTCGTCGCCCTGCCGGTGGCGGTGCTGTTCGCCGTACTGCCCCTCGGGGCTGCTGCGCTCCCGGCGGCGATCTGGGTGGTCGCCGGGCTGGCGCGGCTGGCCCACTTCACCGCCAACGATGCCGACGCCGAGGGCGCGGTCAGCCACTACCGCGGGGTACCGGTCACGTACGCCGCCCTTGTCATCCCGCTGGTCTGCCTGACCAAACCGCTGCTGCCCGGGGTCGCGTTCCAGAGCGTGATCACGGTCGCGATGGCCGCGCTGGCTGCGCTGTTCGTCCTCGACGTCAAGGTGCCCAAGCCGCGCGGCATCGCCTACGCCGGGTTCGGGCTGTTGGCTGTCATCGTGGTGGCTCTGCTGTGGATCGTGAGGCTCTAGATGAACGACGCAACGCTCGTGTACGACCGCGCCACCGGTGAGACGTACGAGGAGAAGCAGTTCGGCGACGCCGGCCTGACGTTCCTCTACGGGAACCGCCTCGGCCGCCTGCTCCGACCGCTGGCGACCAACCGACTCACCTCCGAGGTCGCCGCCCTGCCGCGCCGTCTGCCCTGGTCGCGGCGCGACATCGACGACTTCGTGGCCGACTACGGGGTGGACCTGGCCGACTATGTCGCGCCGGAGGGTGGCTACCGGTCGTTCGCCGACTTCTTCGTCCGCGACTGGGCACCGGACGCGCGACCCGTCGACGCGGATCCGCAAGCCCTGCTGTCGCCAGCCGACGGAAAGCTGCTGCTCGTCCCGATCGATGGTCGCCGGCTCAAGCTCAAGGGTGTCGAGTACGACGTCGCTGACCTGCTCGGCGAGTCCCACCTGGCTGACCGGTTCCGGGGCGGCACGGCTGTCATCGTCCGGCTCACCCTCGACGACGCGCACCGGTACTGTTACCCGGCCACGGGTCGTACGGTGCGGGGCGCGGCCCGACGCTCCAAGCTCGACACCGTCGGACCGCGGGGCGGGGGTTCGCCCGTGCTCGCGTCGAACAGCCGTACGTGGGACCTGCTCGACACCGACACGTTCGGCCGCTTGGTGCAGCTGGAGGTGGGCGCGCTGCTGGTGGGCAGGATCATCGACGAGCACCTCGCTGCCTTCAAGGCCGGCGACGAGAAGGGCCGCTTCGAGCTGGGCGGGTCGACCGTGGTGCTGCTGGTCAGGGCTGGTGCGGTCGAGTTCGACGCCGACCTCGAGTCGTGGTCGGCCAAGGGAACAGAAACCCGGGTCCGGGCCCGTGAGCGCATCGGCGTCGCGCCGTGACAGAGCGGGGCACTGAGCCCGGGGCCAGGACTTCACCCAGTACTTCGGTCCCTGAGCCAAGAACGTCGGTCCCTGAGCTTGTCGAAGGTCTCCGTACCACCCCCGACTCCACCCACCGACCCGTCGGCACCCCGACCGACCCACCCGCAGCCACCTGGTTCGGCCGGGTCGGCACGTACCTGCGAGAGATGTATCCCGTTGCATCGCGGCTTCTCGTCGCCGTGATCCTGTTCTTCGAGATCTACTTCGTGCTGCTGCTCAACTACGGCGTCACCGA
>DAOOHL010000003.1:9986-36406 GCA_035416185.1 Propionibacteriaceae bacterium
TGATCCTGTTCTTCGAGATCTACTTCGTGCTGCTGCTCAACTACGGCGTCACCGAGTTCAACATCGGCATTCAGGAGGCCGTCGGCACCTGGACGATCTTCGCGTTCCTGCTGATGCTGCGGGTCGCCGACGACTTCAAGGACCGCGAGGTCGACCTCACCCTCTTCCCGAACCGCCCGCTGCCGTCGGGGCGCGTGACCGTACGGGACCTTCGGATCCTCCTCGCGATCGTCATCGCCGTCACCACCGTCCTCAACGTCGCCGTCATGAACAACGTGGCGTTCTTCGTGGTGCTCTACGCGTACGGCGCCGCGATGAGCGTCTGGTTCTTCGCCCGCGCGAAGATCCAGCCCAACCTGTTCCTCGCCCTGGTCACGCACAACCCGGTGATGATGGTGATGAACATCTACGTGATCAGCTTCGGCGTCATCAAGTACGGCCTCGAGCCCTTCACCTGGACGACGTTCCTGCTCGCCTGGACGATGTACTTCCCGAGCCTGATCTGGGAGATCGGCCGCAAGATCCGCTCGCCGGGCAACGAGACCCAGTACGTCACCTATTCGAAGCTCTGGGGCTACAAGACCGCGGTCTTCTTCGTGCTCGCCGTGATCCTCGTCGACGTGGCGACCAACCTCTCGCTGGTGTACGCGGTCTCGCGGGTCGCGATGCTGCCACTGCTCGCGAACGTCGCGTGGATCAGCTGGACGATCGTGCGCTGGAGCCGCAACCCGGAGGCGTTCGTCATCGGGCCCCGGATCGACCGCTACACCTACGTCGTCGAAGGCCTCATGGTGATCGCGGTCGTCACCTACCTCACCCTGGGCTACTACTGATGGCTGGTCCTTCGATCGGCGGCAAGGCCGAGGGTCTTCGGCTCCTGGTCGAGGCGGGTGAACAGGTGCCGCCGTACGTCGTGCTCGAGCCCGGTGCCGACGTCCCCGCCGCGGTGGCCAGCCTCGGCCCGGGTCCGTACGCGGTGCGGTCGTCGGCTAGCGATGAGGACGGGTCTGGCTCGGCGCAGGCGGGTCGGTACGAGTCGTACCTCAACGTCGCCGTCGCCGATGTGGCCGCCCGAGTGGCTGAGGTACGCCGGTCGTACGGCAACGCCGAGGGCAGATCAGGCGCGGTGATCGTCCAGCCGATGATCGAGTCAGACGTCTCCGGGGTGGCGTTCTCCGTGCATCCAGCGGGCATCCTCGACCAGGTGGTGGCGTCGGCGGGGGCCGGCGCCGGTGCCGTGGTCGCGGGTCCGGAACCGGCGCGCACGTGGGTGACCTCGACTCCCGATGGGCGGCGCTACACGTACGCCACCAGCCCTGACGTGCCAGAGCTGCTGACCCCGGCCCAGGTCGACGAGGTCGTGGCCGCCGCCGCTCGCGTGGCCCAGCAGCGGGGCGCCCCGATCGACATCGAGTGGGCCTACGCGGATGGCCGCCTCTGGCTGCTCCAGGCCCGTCCGATCACGACGCTCGCAGCTGCACCGCGCAGCACCCTCGACAACGCCAACCTCGTTGAGTCGTACCCCGGCCTGGTCAGCCCGCTCACCGCCTCGTTCGTTCCGACCGCGTACGAGGGGGTCTTCCGCTCGCTCGCACTGCGTGTGACCCGTGACCCGGAGCTGGTCGCGGCGTACGGCGATGTCCTCCCGCGGATGGTGGCTGGCTCGTCGGGGCGGCTCTACTACCGGATGGAGTCCTGGTACGCGGCGCTGGCACTTATGCCTTTCGCGCGGCGCTACATCGACGTGTGGCAGACCTCGCTCGGGATCGAGGAGCGGTCGTACGAGAGCCCTCCGGTCCGGGTGACCCGCCGCCAGCGGATCCGGACGGCGGTCGGCCTGGTCCGCGAGCTCAGGCGGACCCCCCGGGAGCTCGACCGCCTCCAGCGCGGCGTCACGGAGGTGGTGGCCTGGTTCCCCAGTGAGCTGGCCCGCGCCGCGACGATCGCCGACCTCACCCAGCTGTACGACCGCGTCGAGTCCGAGCTCCTGTCGCGCTGGGATGTCACCTTGCTCAATGACGCCCGCGCCTTCGTCGCCCCGGCCCTGCTGCGGCTGCTGGTCAGGGACGATGCCGCGGTCAACCGGCTCGTCTCTGGCATCGCCGCGATCGAGTCGCTGAAGCCTGTCCGCGAGCTGACGGCGCTGGCGGCCGACGCCCCCGCGGAGCTGGGAGCCGTGACCACGACCGCTGACGCGGAGCGCTTCCTCGCTGGCGACAGCCTGTACGCCGCCCGCCTGCGCAGCTACATCGAGACGCACGGGGATCGCTACCTCGAGGAGCTGAAGCTCGAGTCGCCCACCTTTCGGACCGACCCACTGCTCTTGGTCCAGACCGTCCGGGAGCTCGGGGCATCGAGACGGTCGGCGCCGCCAGAGTCAGATCCCAGACCCAGCGTGCGGAGCCGCAATCCGTTCGTCAGAGCCCTCGCGCGGGCGGCCACCGAGGCGATCGCCGGCCGCGAGTCTGCGCGCCTCGACCGGGCCCGGGTGTACGGAATGGTCCGCGCCATCGTCGGCAAGGCTGGGGCTCTCCTGGCTGCAGCCGACGCCATCGACGAGCCGGGGGATGTGTTCTGGCTGCGGCTCGAGGAGGTGCTGGCCCGCCAGACCGAGTCTGCGCGCTCCGGCCCGCTCCGGGCATCGGCGACGGCGAGCCTTCGCGACCTGGTCGGCCAGCGCAAGCGCGACCAGGCGGCGTACGCGCTGCTGCCTCCGTTCCGGCGGCTCACTTTCGCGGGCGAGCCATTCGATGTCCACGTCCCGCTCGCGACCGCCACTGAGACCGCCGCTGCTGCCGGGGGCACCCGGACCGGACTCGGTGTTTCCGGCGGCGTCGCGACCGGGCAGGTGCTCGTCGTGACCGATCCTCGTACGGTCACCGATGCCGCGGGCAAGGTGCTGGTCACCCCGATGACCGATCCTGGTTGGGTGTTCCTGATCTCCCGCGCTGCAGCCGTGGTGGCCGAGCGGGGCTCGCTGCTGAGCCACACGGCCATCGTGGCTCGCGAGCTGGGCGTGCCGGCGGTTGTCGGTATCCCCGACGCGACAAGGCGCTTCGTTGATGGCGAGGTTGTCACCGTCGACGGGGGGCGGGGGGAGGTGCGCCGATGATCACTCTGCGCGCCACGACGGACGACCGGACTCGGCGGGACTTCGTCCGACTGCCGACGCAGCGTCCGTACGGCACCTACGACAATGACGCGGCTGCCGAGGCAGCCTGGCTCACCGGCACCCACCTGCTCGGCGCGGGGCTCGAGGTGACCGGCGTGGTTGCCTACCAGCGGGGCCGGCCCGTCGGCCGGATCGCCGTCACGACCGCCGCAGACGACCCAACGACGGCCTGGGTCGGGTTCCTGGAGGCATCCGACGGACCGACCTCGGACGCTCTCTTCGACTGGGCGCACTCAACGGCGGCCAGCCTCGGCCGAACCCGGCTGGTCGGACCGGTCGATGCTTCGTTCTGGCATCGGTACCGGCTCAAGGTCTCGGGCTTCGATGAGCGGCCGTACCTCGGTGAGCCACTCAACCCACCCGACCACGTGATCTGGTGGCACCGGGCCGGGTACGAGGAGACCGACCGCTATCGATCCGCCCTCTACCAGCGCGCCGAGCCGGGGATGGTCTTTCCGCGGTTCGCCGAGCGGCTGGCTCGGTTCGAGAAGCGTGGGTTCACCTTCAGCCATCCCACGGCCGAGACCTGGGACCAGACGATGACCGACCTGCACGCCATGCTGCACGAGCTCTACGCGCCGATGGCCGTGTTCCGGCCGCTGCCGCTCGACACGTTCCTCGCCCACTACGGGCGGCTCAAGCCCGTTGTCGACCTCTCGATGGTGTGGCTCGTACACCGCGACGGCCGGCCCGAGGGGTTCTGCGTCAACCTGCCCGACTACGGCGTCGGCCTCACCACCGGCCCCACCTGGCGCCGGCTCTGGACCCTCGCTCGAAACAAGCGCCGCAGCGACCGGTACGTGCTCGCCTACCTGGGTGCCCGCATCCCCGGTCTGGGTTCTGCGCTGATGCAAGGCCTCGTCGCCGAGCTCGCGGCCCGTAGAGCAGCTCCGATTGGCTCGCTCACCCACGTCGGCGTCAGCAGCGAGGGGTACGGGGCGGAGTTCGTCCGGACCCGCAACGAGTACGTCCTGCTTGCCCGCGACCTCTGAGGGGGCACGATCCGGATCCCTGCTGTTCTGGAGCCAGAACGGCCAGGCGGGATGGGCTGGGGCGGCAATCGGCCACGGCTCATCAGTGTCCCTCGTCGGCCACCGGTGTAGCTAAGTGGTGACCAGGGGCAGGGGCCTCGCCGTATGTGGGAGACACCGGCTCCAGGTCACCACTTAGCTACAGGATCCGAGCAGTCGCGGTCGGAAGACTGGGCTGCGGCATCCGAATCAGAACGGAGGAGGCAGGGTGAGTGTGCGAATCAGACGATCCAGGTCACGTGGGGACCGCAGCCGCACAACGGGCGGGAAGTCTGGGTCGGCGACCCATGCCGCGATGCGAGCTCGCTTCCGAGAGAAGGACGCGAAGTGCCATCGGATGATCGAGTTCCTCGAGAACAGCTGCCGCCATGACTCGGTGTTCCCGTTGCACATCTGCTCCTTGGTGATGACGCGGCTCAAGGTACGGCACAGCAGGCGACTCAGGCTGACCCAGCGCGGGTAGTCGAGCGCAACCACCACCTCGACCCGGTCAATCACCTGGGGCAGCCACTTCCCGTACGCCGAGTCGAGGATCCACGAGTCGTCAGCCGCGATCCGTGACGCGATGCCCCGCTGCTCCTCCGTCGGGCGTTCGACCCAGTCCGGTAGCCAGCCGATCTCCTCATCGACCAGGTGCACGGGTCGCCCAAGCGATTCCCCCAGCCGTACGGCAGCCGTCGACTTCCCAGATCCGGTCACGCCGTAGCAGAGCACCCGCCGCGCGCGGGCGACGTCGCCCCAGGCCGCCATTGCCATGCCCGCAGCCTACCGAGGCAGCCATGCCTAGCCGCAGCGCTGTTGCCCCAGGTGAGATGCTCCGGCGGGCCGGTACCCTGGAGTCACCACCACCATCGAGCCGAGAGGGATGCCGTGACCATCTTCTTTGTGATCGGTGGCCTCGGGATCCTGCTCCTGCTGATCTCCCTCTTCGCAGGCGACCATCTGCACGGCGTCTTCGACGTTCTCGGCGGTGGTGACTGGTTCACCGGCGCCTCGCTGGCTGGCTTCCTCGGCGCCTTCGGGTTCGGCGGCGCGATCGTGCTGTCGATCACCAACAACGTGCCGATGGCGGTGCTCGCCGGCCTGGTGCTCGGCGTGATGCTGGGCGCGACGGTGGCGTACGGAGTGCTGCAGCTCCGCCGTACGCAGGAGGGCGGCGCCCCGCAGAGCTCGTCGCTGGTCGACAAGGTCGGCACCGTGATCAGCGATATCCCGGCCGATGGGTATGGCGAGATCCGCGTGATGCAGGGCGGCCTGATGGTCAAGGTCAACGCCCGCTCCGCCATCCCGATCAAGGCTGGCACCCAGGTCACCGTCACCGACGTGCTGTCGGCGACGTCGGTCAAGGTCATCCCCACCTACGAGTGACCCCACAAGTTTCGTCCGTCCACCTCTGACAAGGAGCTCCCAGTGCCCTTCGGGAACATCGCATTCGCGGTCGCAGGCATCATCATCCTGGTCGTCCTCCTGGCGATTCTGGTCGTCACGCGCTATCGGGTCGCCGGCCCCAACGAGGCCTACATCGTCACTGGCCAGAAGGGGAAGGAGACCCGTGACGCCACCACGGGGTCGGTCTCGCAGGACCTCTCGGGTCAGAAGGTCGTCATGGGTGGTGGCGTGTTCGTGCTGCCGTTCATCCAGCGGCTCCACGTGCTCGACCTGTCTAGCCGGCGCATCCCGATCCAGATACGGGGCGCAGTGTCAGGGCATGGCATCAAGCTGAACCTTGACGGCGTCGCCATCGTGAAGGTGGGTGGCAACGAGGACCAGATCCGCGCCGCCGCCCAGCGCTTCCTTACCCAGCAGAACGAGATCGAGCCCTTCACCCAGGAGGTGCTCGCTGGCGCGCTTCGCTCGATCGTCGGTTCGCTGTCGGTCGAGCAGATCATCCGCGACCGCGCGGCGTTTGCCCAGCGGGTCGCGGACGAGTCGGAGGCCGCCCTCACCGGCCAGGGCCTGCTGCTCGACACGTTCCAGATCCAGGACATCACCGACGACGGCTCGTACCTGTCTGACCTCGGCCGCCCGGAGGCTGCCCGCATCGGTCAGCTCGCGGCAGTCGCCGAGGCCGGCGCTCGTCAGGCGTCCGAGCAGGCCCGCCTCGCCGCCGAGCAGCAGGTCGCCATCTCCCACCGGGAGCTGATGCTCAAGCAGGCCGAGATCAAGTCCGAGACCGACGCCGCCATCGCGCAGGCTGCCGCGTCCGGTCCGCTGGCCCAGGCTGATCGTGACCAGGCCATCCTCACCGAGCAGGAGAAGGTCGCCGTACGACAGGCAGCCCTCAAGGACCGCCAGCTCGACACCGAGGTGCGCAAGCCGGCCGACGCCGAGCGGTACAAGGTGGAGACCGAGGCCGCTGCCTCGCGTCAGAAGGCGATCCTCACCGCCGAGGCCGACAAGGCCGCCGCTATCGCAGCGGCCGAGGCCGATGCCGAGAAGTCGCGCCTGACCGGCGAGGGTGACAAGTCCCGCCGCGCCGCGATCGCCGAGGCGGTTGCCATTGAAGGTGCCAAGGCCGGTGAGGCCGAGAAGGCCCGTCGTATCGCTGAGGCCGAGGCTGTTCGGGCCGAGGGTGAGGCAGCCGCTGCCGCGATCCTCGCCAAGGGCAACGCTGAGGCTGCCGCGATGGAGAAGAAGGCCGAGGCCTACAGCCACTACAACCAGGCCGCTGTGCTCGAGATGCTCGTCCGGGTGCTCCCCGACGTCGCTCGCGAGGTCGCCGCGCCGATGGGCAACATCGAGAAGCTCACGGTCATCTCGGCCGACGGCGCCAACGAGCTGCCCAAGCAGGTCGGTCAGAATGTCGTCCAGGTCATCGAGATGCTGAAGAACACCACCGGCGTCGACCTGCAGACGCTCGCCCAGAAGTACGCGGGTGAGACCGGGGCCGTGTCCCTGAAGTCCGAGGCGTGAGGTACAACCCGCCGCCGAACTGGCCGCAGCCCCCGGCTGGCTGGCACCCGCCAGCCGGGTGGCAGCCAGATCCGGCATGGGGCCCGCCACCGCCCGGCTGGCAGCTGTACGTCGCTGACGCTCCGGCCGCAGGCCCCGGGCCGCAGCGTTCGTGGCAGATGCCGGTCCTGGTTGGCGTCACTGCTCTCGTGGTGGTGTTGGCCGGTCTCGGCGTCGGCTGGGCTCTCACCCGGAAGTCGGACCAGACCGGCGGACCGACGTCGAGTTCAACACGTGCCAGCGGTGGCCAGACAACGGCGCGCGGTCCCAGCAGCGTGCCGCCCTCGTCGCAGCGACCGTCCAGCCAGCAGCCGACGACGACTCGTCCCACGGCGGTGGGGTCGACGGTCCCCCCTCCCACGTCGAAGCCGTCCGGCGGAGCCGTCGTGACCACTGGCGCCGACCTGGGCAAGAAGGTCACCAGCAACGGTCTGGAGCTGACCCTCAAGTCGCAGCAGTGCGGCGTCAGCGAGATCAAGGGCAGCGGTACTCGGGTGACCAAGGCGATCGGCGAGTTCTGTGTCTACGAGGTGGCGGTGCGCAACGGCAGCGACAAGCAGCTGAGGTTCTCGATCGTCGACTTCAGCATGAGCAGCGCGTCAGGGCGCGACTACAAGGTGTCGAGCGACGCCTCTATCGCGATCCCCGACAACCGCTTCATCAGCGAGAACGTGCCGCCACAGGGTGCCGGGACGGCGCTCGTCGTCGTCGACGTGGCGGTGGGCGACAAGCCAGCCACGCTCAAGTTCGGCGGTGTCCTGGTGACCAGCGGTACCGGCACGAAGGCCGAGGCGGTCAGCTGGGCGCTGCCCTGACGGCGGCCGGACTGGGTCCTGGCTTGCCCGCTGCCCGCTACTCCGCCGGCTGCCAGCAGATCAGGCCGACGGTGTTCCCGTCCGGGTCGGTGACGAACGCCATCTGCTCGTCGTGACCCGCGGGTCCGAGCGTGTCGTCGTCGTGGCTGAAGATGACGTGTGGCTCGCCCGTGAGCTCGATCCCGGCCGAAGCCAGCCGTTCGACTGCCGCCGACATGTCGGCCACCCGCACGTACACCATTCCTGCCGGTGCGCCCATGTCGAGCAGCAGCCGTACGCCATCGAGGTTGAAGAACATCAGTCCCGGCGGGTCGAAGACGGCGGTCGGCTCGGCCTCCAGCAGAGCAGACCACCACGCTCGCGAGCGTTCGAGATCGGTGGAGCGGAGAGCCACCTGCACCAGCTGCATCGTCGCCCCCTCAGACCAGGTCCGGACGGGTCGGCTCGGCGCCGTCGGTGTGGGTGGCGAGGAAGCCGCGGACGGCCTGGTACCAGACGATGGCGTGGTTGGGCGTGAGCACCCAGTGGTTCTCGTCGGGGAAGTACAGGAAGCGGTGCGGCATGGTCTCGGGATCGCCGTCATACGACGACACCAGCGCCCACCACAGCGCCAGCCCCTCGCCGATCGGCACGCGATAGTCCTTGTCGCCGTGGATCACCAGCATCGGCGTCGTGATCTGGTCGACGAACTGGTGCGGTGAGTGCGCGGCCCTCATCTCGGGGGTCATCTCGCGCGCCCAGTACCAAGGGGCGTCGGTGGTCGGGCCGAACGACTCGAGGTTCCACAGGCTGGCGTGGGACACGATCGCCTTGAACCGGTCTGTGTGGCCGGCGATCCAGTTCGCCATGTAGCCGCCGAACGAGCCACCCATCATCACGGTCTTGGAGTCGTCAATGTCATCGCGAGCCTCGGCCGTATCGGTGATCGCCATGATGTCGTGGTACGTGGCTCCGCCCCACTGGCCCCACCCGCGGGCGACCATCTGACGGCCGTACCCGGTGGACAGCGCCGGGTCGGGGAGCAGGACCGCGTACCCCTGGGACACCAGCAGCCACGGGCACCAGCGCCATGACCAGGCGTTCCACGAGTTGAGCGGGCCGCCGTGGACCCAGAGGGCGAGCTTTGCCGGGTTCGCGGCCGACGCGCCCTCGGGGAGCAGCAGGTAGGCCGGCACGCGCGTGCCGTCCGCGACGGTGGTCTCGATCCGCTCCATCCGGCCGGGGAGCGGTTCGTACGTCACCGGCGGGCGCAGGTCGGTCACGTCTCCCGTACCCAGGTCGATCCGGACAACCGAACCAGGGTCGGTGTACGAGGAACGCACCGCGTACAGAGCCGACCCGTCCGGGGCGACCTGCACGTGGGTGAACGCGCCAGCGCCGGTGAGGCGACGGATCGACTCGGTCGCGACATCGATCGCGAAGATCGCATGGTCGCCGTCGTCGTCATCGCTGACGTAGAGGGTGGTGCCGTTGGGGGACCAGCCGAGCGGTACGGCCCAGTGGTCCCACTCCTCGGCGAGCGGGGTGACCTCCAGCGTGGCCGCGTCGACCAGCACGAGGTGCTGCACGAACGGCTCGGTCGGGGTGGCTGGCAGGATCTCCATGGCGGCGACCCGGGAGCCGTCCGGGGAGGGGATGCCGTGCTCGTACTCGTGGGTGTCCGATTCGAGCACGCGTCGTTCGCCGGTCGCCACGTCCCACAGCGCGAGGGTCTCCCAGACCACGCCGCCCCGGAGCGTACGACGCCAGCCGGTCACCAGCGTCTTGCCGTCGCGAGTGAGGCTGTACGGCTCGGACAATCGCGCTCCCACGTCCCCGGTGATCGGGTGGAGGTCGGTGGCCTTCAGCGTCAGGTCGCCGTCGCCAGGCGTGACGTCGACGCGATGCAGCCGGGACGTCTCGGGGCCGAGGTCGTGGTCCCAGTACCGGATCGGGACCTGGTTGTGCAGGATCGCGGCGACCTTCTTCTTGCGACGCTCGCCGCGTACCTTCGCCGCGTCAGCCTCATCGGTCGTGCCCGGCATGGCCGACAGGCCGACCACGGCGACATCGGCATCGGCGGCGGTCAGCAGCGCGTCCCAGCCACCATCGCGCCGGGCGAGCACGTAGGACTCGCCACCGCCCGCGGGCAGACACCAGATCGCGCGGGTGTGCTCGGAGATGTCATCGGAGCCGTCGGGGGTGACCGGCCGCTTGGAGGTGAACAGCAGGCTGCCGTCGCGGAGGAAGGCCGCGGCCGCCTCACCCTCGGCTCCGCGGGTCACCCGACGCGACGGGTTGTCGCCGGTGGGGTCAACGCGCCACAACGACGACACGTAGCCGTTCTTCTCATGGTTCAGCTGCTGCACCGATGCGACCAGGGTCTGGCCGTCGTGGCTGAGCGTGAGCCCAGTCAGGCGTGGGGTGGCGACGTAGGCGTGGAGGTCATCCCACGGCGACCCGGGCGGTGCCTCGACGGAGGTCTCATCGGTCGACAGGGACAGGTCAAGACCCTCAGTGGGGACGGCGTCGTCGGTCACCAGACCACCGTAGTGCGCGTGACCCCGTACGACGCCGACGGGATGCGGGCTGCGTCAGCCGATCCGCTCATGGTCTGGCTGGAAGCCGTGCTTGATGCCCCACAGAACGGCCTGTGAGCGACGGGTGACGCCCATCTTGCGGTAGGCGGAGCGAATGTAGGACTTCACCGAGTTGATGCTGAGGTGGCTCTGCTTGGCGATCTCGTCGTTGGACAGGCCCTGGGTGATGAGGGCGACCACCTCCGACTCGCGTGCCGTGAGTCCCTCGGCTCGCCCGGGCCAGTCCCCGCCGCTGATGGGTGCTCGACGCCCGGGGTCCCTTGACACGACACGGTCCCCCCGGTGCACCCGCATCAGGGCATCCACCAAGTCAGGTCCGGCGATCGACTTGGAGAGGTAGCCTGCGACCCCGGCGCGGGCGGCTGTCTGGATGAGGGCGGGGTCCATGTTCCACGTGAACACCACCAGCCTGGCAATGTGCGGGTTCGCCAGCAGTTCCGCCAGGTCCGGACGATCCACGCTCGGTGCGCCGAAGGTGTCGTACAGCCCAATGTCGACCGGTTCATCGGTCGCCGTGTTGGCATTCAGTTCCACGATCTTGATCCAGCTCGGGTACGGCTGCAGCATGGCAGCGACACCCTTGATCACGATCTCGTAGTCGTTGATGATGGCGAGCCTGATCGGCTCACGTGGAACGGCGGACATGAGTCGCACGATAGTGGTGCGACACCGATAGGCCCGCGTGCGGACCCCCGCCGCGCTCTCCGGGTGCCACCCCCGTCACCCTTTGGGGTGACGCATTTCAATCGATTCAGCGATCGGCGATGTGTGGGAAAGTTGCTTGCTGAAAGTCACAACCCCGGAAGCGGAGCACATGCGCGATCTCAAGGCCGTTTGGCTGCTCGTCGCCGCCACATTCGTCGTGTTTCTCAACGAGACCACGATGGGTGTCGCACTGCCCTGGATCATGGACGATCTCCACATTGACGCCCGCGCCGGGCAGTGGGTCACGACGGCGTTCATGCTCACCCTCGCCGTCGTCATCCCGCTGACCAGCTGGCTGATCGAACGGCTCACCACCAGGCAGGTGTTCAGCCTCGCGATGGGCCTGTTCTGTGTCGGTACGGTGATGGCCGCGCTGGCGCCGGGTCTCGTACCGCTGATCATCGGGCGCGTCGTGCAGGCGTCCGGTACGGCCGTGATGCTCCCGCTCTGCATGACCACGCTGATGACCGTCGTACCGGCCGCCCAGCGCGGCGCGATGATGGGCAACGTCTCGCTGGTCATCTCGGCTGCCCCAGCGATCGGGCCGACGCTGTCGGGGGTGCTGCTGCAGGCGATTGGCTGGCGCGGCATCTTCTGGACGATGCTGCCGGTCGGACTGGTGATGGCGGTGATCGGGTTGGTGCTGCTCACGAACGTGACCGAATCGGGCTCGGCGCACCTCGACCTGCTGTCGATCCCGCTGGCGGCGCTGGGCTTCGGCGGCCTCGTCTACGGGCTGAGCCAGGTCGGCGGGGGAACTCCGCTCGTTCCCACGCTGGTGGGGGTGGTGGCGCTGGTGCTGTTCGTGGTACGGCAACTGCTCCTTTCCCGCCACGACAAGGCCATGCTCGACCTCAGGCCCTTCCGGGAGCAGCAGTTCACCGTCGCCTTGCTGATCATGGTGTCGGCCATGGCAGCGCTGTTCGGCGTGGTGATCCTGCTGCCGCTCTACATGCAGGGCGCCCTCCACCTGTCGGCCGTCGACGTCGGCCTCGTCCTGCTGCCGGGCTCGTTGTTGATGGGCCTGCTGGGTCGACCGGTCGGGTCGCTGTACGACCGGATCGGGCCGCGTCCGCTCGTGCTGCCCGGGGTGGTCATCACGTCAATCGCCATCTGGTCGCTCACGTTGATCGGCGACCACACCTCGCGCTGGCAGCTGCTCGGGTCGCACGTCACGCTGAGCCTCGGGCTCGCCCTGGTGTTCACTCCGCTGTTCACCTCGAGCCTCTCCTCGGTGCCGCCGACGCTCTACTCGCACGCGAGCGCGATCCTCGGCAGCATCCAGCAGGTCGCCGGAGCTGCGGGAACCGCGCTGGCCGTCACGATCATGGCGACGATGGAGTCGGCCGCTCGTTCGGCTGGGGTGACTGGCGAGGCGGCAATCGCCGCTGGGACGCGTGGCGCGTTCGTCGGAGCCGCCGTGCTGTCGCTGGTGCCGGTGGTGGTGGCGTTCTTCGTACGGAAGCCCGTTCGGGAGGCGCTCCACCTCGACGCCCTGCACGTCTGATTTTCTGGGTTGGTGGACATCGACGACGACGAGCGACGGGTGCGGCTCGCGCAGCGGCACCTGCTGGTGTCCCCCACCGACGATGTTGAGGCGATCACCGATGCGCTGGTGGCGGTGCACTCGTCCGATCCCGCGACGGTGTTCCTGACCTACTGGGCGCGGATGAGGCACCCGTCGGTGGCGGCGGTGGCGGCCGCGCTGTACGAGTCGGGCCGGTTGGTCAGGCATCACGGCATGCGCCGTACGTTGTGGGTCACCTCGGTCCCCATGGCTCGGGCGATGCATGCCTCGACCACGCGGGATCTGGTCGCGGTGGAGCGGCGGCGGCAGATCAAGGACCTCACGGCGACCGGAGTGGCCGACCCTGAGGCGTGGCTGGAGAACGGTTCGGCGGCTGTCGTCGCGGCACTTGCCGAGAAGGGACCGCTGTCGGCCAGGGAGCTCGGCAAGGTGCTGCCGGAGGTCGCGCAGCAGGTGGAGCTGTCGGCTGGCACGACGTACGCCGTCGTGGCCTCGGCGCACACCCGGCTCCTCACGCTGCTCGGCTTCGAGGGACGGCTCGTCCGTGAGCGGGCATCGGGTTCGTGGGTCGGCAGCGAGTACCGCTGGCAGGTGACGCCCGACGACCTGGAGCTCGACTCCCTGGAGGTACGGCCCGCAGCCGCAGCGCTGGCGGCCGCCTACGTGGCTCAGTTCGGCCCGGTGACGACGGCCGACGTGGCGTGGTGGGCGGGCTGGACGAAAGCCCGTACGAAGCAGGCGCTCGCCGATGCGGACGTGCGGGGGGTGACGGTCAGTACTGGCCAAGCCTGGGTGTCCGCCGCCGACGTGGCGCCGAAGGACCCCGGTCCGTGGGTGGCGGTGCTGCCCAGCCTCGACGCCAGCGCAATGGGCTGGAAGGACCGCGCGTGGTATCTGCCCTCGTGGGCGTGGGACGCGTTCGACATGGGCGAGGGCGTGGGCAACGCGGGACCGACCATCTGGGTCGACGGCCGGATCGTCGGCGCCTGGGCGCAGAAGCCAGACGGCGAACTGGTCACCCACTGGTTCGAGAAGGTTGCTCCCGCTCGTCGGAGCGAGGTCGCTGACCGGCTCGAGACCGTACGGAGCTGGCTGGGCGGCCGGGTCGTGAAGCCGAGGTTCCCAGGTCGGATCCAGGCCAGCCTGCTCAGCGATCCGTCCGCCGCCGCGGGTGAGTGAATCGCGGCCTGGCTAGCCCGTACGCCTCCACGTGGAAACCTCAGCGGTCCATCACCACCGAGGCTTGGAGACCTTCGCCGCGGGCACGGAGGGCGAGTGCCACGAGCCCGACCACGATGTAGCCGGCCGCGATCGCAGCCCAGAGCACCGGGCCCTCGGTCGAGACGCCCAGCACGGTGGCCGCCGTGGTCGCAAAGTGAAGGCCAGCGTGGATCCCGACTGCGACCCACAACGAGCGGCAGAGCAGGAGCAGGGCGCCGGCGGCGAAGCCGAACGCACCTGCCTGCACGACGTAGACCAAGCGCTCAGCGAAGCCCTGCTGACCCCCGACGGAGACGATGTGGAGCGCTCCGAAGAAGACGGCCGACAACACAACGGCCAGCACCGGACGGTTGCGCATCGTCTGCAGCATGTAGCCGCGCCAGATCAGCTCCTCGGGGAAGCCCTGCAGCACGATCCCGAGCACGAGGCCCTGAATGACGACGGCCCACACGGGGACAGACGATGCCTCGAGCGGGCGGGCGTACGGCTGGAGCAGGGCCGCGAGCGGCAGGATCACGGCGGCACTGACGACGATGCCGAGCGCCAGCATGCCGAGGGAGTGGCGAGTCCAGACCAGCCCGGTGTCGCGGAGGGGACGGCCGTCGACCTTGGTGACCAGCAGCCAGACCAGGGTGATCGCGACCACCGGGGCGAGGAGCATCGAGATGGTCATCATCACGACACCCCACGCGAGGCCCTCGTCGCTGTTGAGGTAGGAGCCGACGCCGGGGATGAGTGACAGCGGGAACTGGAGCACCAGCGGTGACATCGTCGCGAGCAGCATGAAGACCGGCAGGACCAGGATGCGTGCCCACAGCGGCCAGCGGGGGGCGGCCTCGCTGGACGCGGGTGGAGTGATGGGGGACGGGGTGGGGGTGCGGTTCGTCATGTCCCCATGCTGGTCGAGCCAGGGCGGTGGCCGCATCGAGCCATGGTCAGGATCCGATCGGCCGTACCCATGACCTGGGTCATGAATCTCTCCAGGGCTGGGGCCGGTTCGACGACACCGCCTAGATTCGGGGCATGCTGCACATCTCGCGCCGGGCTCGCGTCATCCTCGACGTGATGTTCGGGGTCGCCGTCGTGATGGCGGTGATCTCGACGCTCGGCGTCATGGAGACCGGGATCTGGCGCGACATCGTCCTGCTGGTGGCGGCCGCGGCCACCGTCGCCTGCTGGGTCGCCTGGCGCCGGCAGCGGTTGGACCGCTCCCGGACCGTGGTGCTGCTGGCGATCGCGGCAGGCGTCACGATGCTGGCCGGTGATGGGCAGGGCGGACTCCCAATGATCTTCGTCGTGCTGGCGGTGGTGGTCGTCGAGCACGGGGCTCGCGCTGGACTGCTGACGGCGCTGGGGATCACGACGTCGGCGAGCCTGATGATGGCGTTCGTCTACGACCGGTCAGCTCTCGACAACCTGCTGCAGAGCGTGGCGGCGTTCGTGCTGCTCGGGCTCGGCATCGCGCTCGGCATGCTGCTGCGTGAGGTCGACCAGGCGCGTCGTGAGAATGCTCGGCTGCTGGGCGAGCTCCGTACGTCGTTCCAGGCTGAGAAGGACCATGTGCTCGCCGACGAGCGGGCCCGGGCGGCGCGCGACCTGCACGACGGGTTGGGCCACCAGCTCACGGCGATCCGGATGGGGCTGGACTTCGCCGAACGGGTCCGCGGACGTGACGACGAGGCGGCGTGGGAGGAGATCGCGCGCTGCCGGGACCTCTCCGTGGTCGCGTTGGACCGCATGAGGGTGTGGGTACGGGCGCTCGACCCGATCTCCGTCCATGCGTTGACCGATGCCGGGGCGTTAGAGGCGGTGGCGGAGGCGTTCCGGGGCACGGGGTTGGAGGTACGGGTGACGACGTCTGGCGTGGATCAGCCACTCGACCGCGAGACGGCCCTGTTCGCGCTGCGGGTCGCTCAGGAAGGTCTGACCAACGCGCTGCGGCACGCTGGGGCGCGGCGGGTGGAACTGGCGGTCGACCATCGCGACACCCTGACGATCACGCTGACCGATGACGGCGGCTCGAGCGACGCCGAGCCCAGTGACGCCGACCCAGGCGTCGCGCGGCCTGAGCAGGTGCAGCTGGGGTACGGTTTGCGCGCCCTGAGCGAGCGAGCGCGGGTGCTGGGTGGTTCGGTGGAGGCAGGCTGGACCCCGAGGGGGTTCCGGTTGAGTGCCCAGGTGCCGGCCGTACGGGAGGTGGTTGCGGCGTGACCCGAGTCGTGGTGGTCGACGACCAGCAGTTGCTGCGGCGAGCGTTGCGGATGCTGCTCTCGACCGTCGACGGAATCGAGGTTGTCGGTGAGGCCGCCGACGGCGCCGAAGCGCTGGCGGTGGTCGCGCAGGTGGCTCCCGACGTGGTGGTCACCGACGCGCGGATGCCGGTGATGGACGGCCCGACGCTGGTGGCCCGGTGCGGCGAGGAGCACCCGGACCTGCCGGTGCTGGTGTTGACCACGTTCGACGACGCCGACCTCGTCCGTGGGGCGTTGCAGGCTGGGGCGGCGGGGTTCCTGCTCAAGGACGTCTCCCCGGAGCGACTGGCCGAGAGCATCGTTGCGGTGAGCCGGGGCGAGCTGGTGATCGACCCGCGCGTGGCCCGGGTGGCGTTGGGCGGCGAAGCCCGTACGCCTTCACGCGCCGGCGAGGAGGAGGCGCTCGCGGTGCTGACACGAGCCGAGCGGGCGGTCGCCGTACGGGTGGCGAAAGGGATGACCAACCCCGAGATCGCTGCCGACCTCGTGGTCGCCGAGGGCACAGTGAAGAACCATGTCAGCGCACTCTTGCGCAAGCTCGACCAGCCTCACCGCACCGCCTTGGCGCTGCTCCTCGACCGTGCCCTCAACGGGGACGGTTGTGCCTGAGGGGGACACCGTCTGGCGGGCGGCGGCTCGCCTGCACGTGGCGTTGGCTGGCCGTGAGCTGACGCGGACGGACTTCCGCTGGCCGTCGGTCGCGACAGTCGACCTGTCGGGGTCGACGACGCTCGAGGTGGTGGCGCGGGGCAAGCATCTGTTGCAGCGGGTGGACGGGCCGTCGGGGCTCGTGACCGTCCATTCGCACCTGCGCATGGAGGGGTCCTGGCGGGTGGCGGGGCTGGGTGGCTTGCCGGTACGGGCGCCTGACATACGGGCAGTGCTCGAGACTGCCGACACCATGGCGGTCGGGCGGCGGCTGGGAATGCTCGACGTCGTTCGTACGGCTGACGAGGCGACGCTCGTGGGGCATCTGGGGCCGGATCTGCTGGGGGGCGACTGGGACTCCGAGGTGGCCGTGGCGAACCTGCGGGCTTCGACGGGGAGCCTTGCGGCGGCGCTGCTCGACCAGCGGAACCTTGCTGGACTAGGCACGTTGTGGACCGCCGAGACCCTGTTCGTCGAGCGGCTCAACCCCTGGGCCGCCGCAGCCGCGCTTCCCGAGGCACAAGTCCGAGCGTTGGTGGATCGGGCGAAGCGGCTGATCGAGGCGGGCAAGCTCCATGACGTGCAGTCGTCGACCGGGTCGTACGTGAGGAGCCAGAACACCTACGTGCACGGCCGTTCGGGTCTGCCCTGCCGGCGCTGTGGTGAGACCGTACGGGTTCAGCTCGACGGCCCGCCGACCCAGGAGCGGACCATCTTCTTCTGCCCTCGGTGCCAGGGTCCGGCCCCAGGCGACGACAACCGCCCACAGGCGCCACTGGGCGCTCGGCGGCGCCGCCCCTAGTCGCCGCGACGAACGGGTCGACAGTCAGGCTGCCGGGGCAGGCTGTCGTCGGAACGGTCGCTGGTACGGGTCGACGCGGACCGGTGCCGTGATCTCAGGAAGCTGGCCCACGCCCATGCGGATCTGCCACTGGTCCCTCGGGTCGCCACGGGCGGGTTCGAGCAGGGCATGGTGCCGCGAACAGAGCAGGACGAGGGTGTCGAGGTCGGTCGCCCCGCCTGCCCACCAGGGCTGGATGGCGAAGCCATCCTTGACGGTGAGGCAGCCGGTGCTACCGCGGCCCCACAAGCCCAATCCACCCCAGCCCACCGCCATCGAAGCCGGACCTCAGCGGCCGAGCCCCGTCGCGAGGCAACCGCGAAGCCACCCAGCCGTCAGCGAGCTCCCACCGCCAACCTTGGATCCACGAGCGCCAACGCACGGGCGACCCCGATCGCCGCAGTCTCTCGGTCTGGGGCGGTGGCGACGACCCCGTACACCATGCGGAGCACGACCAACAGGTCGTCGGTGGTGAGGTCGGGGACGAGGCCAACCGTACGAGCTGCCGCCAGCGGACCATCGAGGCAGGCGACCAGGCGCTCGGCACCCGCCCAGTCGGGGAGCTTCGAGTGCGACAGGGCTTCGATGAACGCCACCGACTCGAGGCACTGCTCGACCAACCGCGCCCAGACGAGGACGAAGGCGTCCGGCCCGTCGGTCGTCCCGGCCAGCTGCTCGATCTCGGCCACATTGTCGGCGAAGACGGCGAGCGCGAGCGAGGCCTTGCTGGGGAAGTGTCGATAGAGCACGCCCTGGCTCACCCCGGCCGCCTTGGCGACCGCCGACAGGGGCACGTCGAACCCACGGTCGGCGAAGAGCACGCGCCCCCAGTGCACCAGGGCTGCACGGTTCTCGGCGGCCGCGGCGGGTCCCCTGTTGATTGGCGGGCCGGAAGCAGGCATGCTGGGAGCGTAGCAACCGGACAATAGTGTCCGGTAGGTGTTCATCGTGGCTTGGAACAGAGAGGTTCGCTCATGACCGACCGCACGCTCACGACCGACAGCACCCCGACGTGGGACCACTCGTACGACGTAGTGGTCGCGGGCACCGGGGCAGCGGCCTTCGCTGCCGCGATCACCGCGGCAGACGCGGGACTATCCGTGGTGATGCTTGAGTCGACTGACCGCTGGGGCGGCAGCAGCGCGATGTCAGGCGGCGGGCTGTGGCTGCCGAACAACCGCTGATGCGCCGCGACAAGGTCGGAGACTCCCGCGAGGAGGCGCTCACCTACCTCGCCGAGACTGTCGGCGAGGAGGCTGGCCCGGCTGCCTCGCCTGAGCGGCGGGAGGCGTTCGTCGACAACGTGGCAGGCTTCGTCGAGCTCGCCGAGCGGCTCGGCATGCGGTTCACCCGCGCCGCCGACTACCCCGACTACTACCCCGAGCTCCCGGGCGGAAAGGTCGGTCGCGCGATCGAGTGCGAGCCGTTCGACTCCCGTACGCTCGGCGACTGGTGGGCCACCTCGCGCGGCCAGGATGGCGTGCCAGCCCCGATGAAGACCGATGACTTCTGGCTGCTGCAGCGGGCGTGGTCGACGCCGGGCGGATTCGTCCGGGGCGCGCAAGTCGTGGGTCGGGTGGTCGGCGGCCTGGTCCGGGGCAAGCGGCTGGTCGGGATGGGCGCCGCGCTCGCCGCGTCGTTCCTCGCTGTCGCCCAGCGGTTGGGCGTCACGATCTGGCTGTCCAGCCCCGTCGAGGAGTTGGTCGTCGAGGGCGGTCGCGTCGTCGGTGTCGTGACCAGCAGGGACGGTCGTGAGGTACGGGTCGAGGCCCGGCGCGGCGTCGTGCTGGGTGCTGGCGGCTTCGACCACAACCGGGCGCTTCGTGAGCAGCACCAGGGCGTCGACGGTACGGCGTCGTCGGGGTCGAAGGGCAACGTCGGGTCGGGCATCGACGCGGCTGCCCGGGTAGGCGCAGCGCTCGACCTGATGGACGACGCGTGGTGGGGCGGCTCGATCCCGCCCGCGGATCCGGCAGGCTCGGCGTCGTTCCTGGTCAGCGAGCGATCGGTTCCGTACTCGATGATCGTCGACGGCAACGGCGAGAGGTTCGCGAACGAGTCGGAGTCGTACGTCGACCTCGGTCACCACATGCTGGCCCGAGCCAAGGAGGTGCCGGGTCGGTTCTGGATGATCGCCGACGTGCGGCATGCGCGGCGCTACCTGCGGTCGTACATGGTGATGGACCCGAAGGCGAAACAGAAGTTGAGCGCCGCTGGCCTGTTCCATGAGGCGGCCGACCTACGGACCCTGGCCGGTCTGATCGGCGTCGACCCGTCGCGGCTGGCGGCGACCGTCGACCGGTTCAACGGGATGGCCCGCAGCGGCGTCGACCACGACTTCGGACGGGGCTCGTCGGCGTACGACCGCTACTACGGCGATCCGCTCTGTCGCCCGAACCCCAATCTCGGACCGATCGAGAAGGGTCCGTTCACCGCCGTCGAGATCGTCGCTGGCGACCTCGGTACGAAGGGCGGGGTCGTGACCGATACGTACGCCCGCGCGCTGCGTGAGGACGGGTCCGTGATCGACGGTCTCTACGCGGCGGGCAACTGCTCGGCTTCGGTGATGGGGCGCACGTATCCGGGACCGGGCTCGACGCTCGGCCCGGCCACCGTCTTCGGCTACATCGCGGCCCGGCACCTGGCCGGCCGCGTCGGAAAGGACTGAACCATGACTGCGCTGGCTGGCAAGGTGTTCGTCGTCACCGGTGGCGGCAACGGGATCGGGCGCGAGGTCGTGCGGCAGCTGCTCGCCAATGGTGCCCGAGTCGCGGCGGTCGACCTGAGCGAGGATCGGCTCGACGAGACTCGGGTGATGGTGCAGTCGTTGGCCGACCGGCTGTCGACCCACGTGGTCAACATCACCGACCGCGATGCGGTGATGGCGCTGCCCGAGGCAGTTGTCGCCGCCCACGGCCAGGTCGATGGGGTGGTCAACGTGGCCGGCATCATCCAGCGCTTCGTCCCCTTCGCCGAGCTCAGCCTCGAGGAGATCGAGCGGGTGATGTCGGTGAACTTCTGGGGGACCGTGTCGATGGTCCAGGCGTTCCTGCCACTGTTGCTCTCCCGGCCGCGGGCCTCGATCGTGAACGTGTCGAGCATGGGCGGCTTCATCCCGGTGCCCGGGCAGACGGTGTACGGAGCGAGCAAGGCCGCCGTGAAGCTGTTCACCGAGGGGCTGCACTCCGAGCTCCGCGGCACCAACGTCAAAGTGACGGTCGTCTTCCCGGGCGGCGTGGCGACGAGCATCACCGCCAACTCGGGCGTCCACATGCCTGCGGTGGCCGGAGCGACCCCACCGAAGGGTGCCCCGTCGCTGACCACCCCGGCAGAAGCTGCCTCGGTGATCGTGAAGGCGATCGAGCGAGGCAGCTACCGGGTCGTGATCGGCAAGGACGCCAAGGCGATGGACATCCTCACCCGGCTCGTTCCTGAGCGCGCGATGACCACGATCGCCGACCAGATGGCTTCGCTGCTGAAGCGCTAGCGAGGGTTCAGAGCCGCAGTTGGGCCAAAGCCACTGCTCGATGCGCCAAACAGGCGACTGAACCGTTTCGATTCTCGTCGAGAAGCGGATCTGGCCCACTCGTGGCTTCCGAGCTGCTCCGGCGACCCATGCAGCTGCCCGCTGGGGACGTGGGACCGCTTCGGAGCGGTCCACACCTTCTCGTCCCGGCTCCACTCCGGAAGGGGGCGACCAACCGGCATGGTCAATGGCTTTGGTCCGGACGACGCGTCACAGCTAGGGCGCGGCGCCCGCGACCGGCGGCTTCGCAGCGCCGGGCGATGGGGAGAGCGACTCAAGCCGCTGCTGGCCGTCGTCGCCGAAGCCCAGTTCGTCCACACCGATCCGGATGAAGCGGATGCCGTGGTAGTCGCCCACCTCGTAGACGAGCCCGAGGTCACCGTCGGGGAGCACAGCGAGCACAGAGTAGGCCGCAGCGCCGGGGTCGACGACGATGCTGGGCGACCAGGTCAGCCCGGCGTCGTCGCTGACGCGGAGCACAAGCCGGCAGCGGTCGGTCTCGTGGTCGAGCAGGGAGATCACCAGACGCTCGTCAGGGAGGGTCACCGCGCCGCCGTTGCATCCGGGATCGAGGAGCGCGCTGTGGGGCTCTGGGAGTGAGTAGGTCAGACCGTCCGCCGACCAGCTTGTGCGCCGACGGGGCCGGTCCCGGGCGAGGAGCAGCACGCCGCCGACCCCGTCCCTGGCGCTGGGACCGGCGGCGGTCTCAGCGGAACGTGGCTCGTCCTCGACCACCTCGACAACCTTCGTCTCATCGCAGTCCGGGCCGACGCGGGGGCCGAGGGTCCAGGTCACGCCTCGGTCGTCGGACGCGGCGACTGCCGCCCATCGCTTCCCATCCTGGGTGCGCAGCACGAACGGCTGGAGCAGGCGGCCGGCGTACGGACCTTGCCGCAGCACGATGCCGTTGCCCGAGGTGGCGAACATGCCGCCCACATCGCTCGGCCTCAGGCCAGGGACCTCTGTGTGGGTCCAGGTCTCGCCACGATCGACCGAGTGCGCCAGCCAGAGCCCGAGGCCATGGCCGGCGGTCGCTGTGAAGAAGCTCGGCCCGTCGGAGGAGACGTACCAGCACCACACGTCGTCGCCCTCAGCGATGAGGGAGGCGTCGCCATATCCGACGGATCCGTCGTGCATGCGGAAGGGGATCGGAGACGACCAGGTCCGGCCGACGTCATCCGAGGTGCGCAGCATGATGTCGAACGGCCCGGGCAGGTCGCGCCAGTCCTCGCGGACGTCGTACGCCAGCAGGAGTCGTTCACCCGACGCCACAAGTGCGGGGATCCGGAAGCACGGTTGGGCATACGGCGAGCCCGGCGACGGGTCGCCAGTCCGGACGATCTCGACGACCTCCATGAACTACTCGGAAGCGGCGGACTCGACGGCCGCGGCGAACCATGACGTGATCGTTGCCGGGTGCGTGATCGCGGTGCCGACACACACTGACCAGGCGCCGCGGCGGAGCGCCTCGGCTGCCTGCTCGACGGTGTGCACACGGCCTTCGACCATGACCGGCAGGGAACCCAGTCCGACCACCTGGTCGACGAGCTCCCAGTCGGGGCCGACGGTCTTTGGCCGCTCGCCCGAGTAGCCACCCAGGGTGGTGCCGAGGATGTCAACACCCGCCGCTTCCGCTGCGATGGCGTCATCACGTGAACCGCAGTCGGCCATCACCATGACGTGGGGGAACTGCTCCTTGAGACCGGCCACGGTCTGCGCGAGCGTGAGGCCGTCCGGTCGGGGTCGGCGCGTGCCGTCGAGCGCCACGATCTCGCAGCCCGTCTCTGCCACGGCAAGGGCAGACGCCAGCGTCGGGGTGATGTAGACCCCCGTGTCGCCCTCCTTGACAAGCCCGATGACCGGCACCGACACGACTGCCTTGACGGCGCGGATGTCGTCGAGCCCCTTCGCCCGGACAGCCGCTGCGCCACCCCGCTCGACCGATGCAGCGACCTGCGCCATCGTGCGCGGGTCGAGCATCGGCTCGCCGGGGTACGCCTGGCACGACACGACCAGTCGACCGCGGAGCTGCTCCAGCACGCCCTTCATCGTCAGACGTGGGCGGGCTGACGGAGCCCGACGCTGCCGAGGATGTCGCCGATCTGGGCCACGACGTCGTCGGACAGCGGCCGCAGGGGAGCTGGCATCGCGCCGGACCCGATCACACCGAGGATCGCCAGAGCCGCCTTGAAGGCGCCGATGCCACCCGCATCGCCCGACATGCCCGAGGGGGCGAAGGCGATGCTGAAAAGCTGGGCGATTCGGTCCTGCTCGAGCTTGGCGGCCGGCCAGTCGCCGCGCTGGGCTGCCTGCCAGAGCCGTGCGTAGCCAGCGGGGTCGACGTTGGCGAGCCCTGGCACCGCACCGTCGGCGCCCAGCAGGAACATGCCGTCAAGCATCACCTCGTGGCCGCTCAGCACGTCGATCGGATGCCCTGCGGCCTCGTTGGCCGCGACCAGGCGACGGAAGGCAACGTCGTCGCCAGACGAGTCCTTGACCGCGCAGATGTGCCCCTCGAGGGCCAGGTCCATCAGCGTGTCGAGGGTCAGCTTCGAGCGCACCCGGACGGGGACGTCGTACGCGATCACCGGCACGTCGACGCCCTTCGCGACCATGCGGAAATGGTCGCCGATCTCGCCGTCATTGTTGAGCGCGTAGACCGGAGCGGTCACGACGATTGCGTCGGCGCCCAGCTCGGCGGCGCGGCGGCCTTGGTCGACCACCCGCCGGGCCGACATGTCGGGCGTACCAACGACGACGGGCACTCGACCTGCCGTACGGGCAACGACGCGAGACGTGACGATGTCGCGCTCGGCATCGGTGAGGTAGGCGACCTGGCCCGAGGAGCCGAGCACGAACAGGCCGTCCATGCCGCCGTCGATCAGGTGGTCGACGAGCCGGTCAAGACTCTCGAGGTCGAGCGAACCATCGGCGTGCATCGGGGTCAGCGTCGGCGGGATCATGCCGCGGAACGTGGGCATCTCATGCTCCTCAGTGGCCATTCGACAAGCTCAGGGCCGGGTTGGGTGGCTCGGGGGCCGGGTTGGATGGTTCAGTGGTTGCGGTGGGGTTACAGCAGGGATGGCACGGCGCTGAGCAGCGTGCGCGTGTAGGGGTTCTTGGGATCGGCGAAGACCTCAGCCGCGGGGCCAGACTCCACGATCTTGCCGGCGAGCATCACGGCGATGCGGTCGGAAACGTAGCGGACCGTCGAGATGTCGTGGCTGATGAACACCAGCCCGAGCCCGAGGGTCTCCTTGAGGTCGGCGAGCAGGTTGAGCACCTGGGCTCGAACGGAGACGTCGAGGGCCGAGGTGGGCTCGTCGGCGACGATCACATCGGGCTCCAGGGCGAGGGCACGGGCGATCGCGACTCGCTGCCGCTGGCCGCCGGAGATCTGCCGGGGCAGCACGTCGAGTGCCGACAGCGGGAGACCGACGAGACCCAGGAGGCGACGCACGCGGGCCTCACGCTCGTCCGGGGTGCCGATGTTGTGCACCCGGAGCGGGTCGAGCAGCTGGTCGCGGACGACCATGCGCGGGTTGAGCGCGGTCGCCGGGTCCTGGAACACGACGCTGACCGAACGGCCGAGCTTCCTGCGGAAGCGGGACCCGTACACCAGCGGCTCACCCTTGAAGAGCACCTCACCGGACGTCGGCTTCTGCAGTCCGACAAGGACTTTCGCGAGCGTCGTCTTGCCGCTGCCGGACTCGCCGACGATGCCGACGGTCTCGCCGCGAGAGACTGAGAAGTCGACCCCGTCGACGGCGGTGACGGTGCCACCGCGGAACAGGCCGCCGGTACGGGTCTTGTGGACCACCCGGACGTCCTTCAGCTCCATCACCGGACCGGGGCTGGGGTTGTCGAGGGTTGTCATGCGGGCACCTCCTCAGGCTGCATCGCGACGGCATGGTCGGTGCCGGGCAGGGTGTAGAGCACGGGTCGGGTGTCGAGCCCGTACGACGGCCGTGACGAGCGGGGCGCGAACCGGTCGCCGACGACGAACTCGCGAGGCGACGGGACGACGCCGGGCACCTGGTGGAGGCGCCCCTGGCCGGACTCAATGGAGAGCACGGCGCCGAGCAGGCCGCGGGTGTACTCGTGCCGCGGATCGGTGAGGATCTCGCGTGTGGTGCCGCTCTCGACGACCTGGCCGGCGTACATCACGGTGATCTTGTGCGCGACCGATGCGACCAGCGCCAGGTCGTGGGAGACGAAGACCATGGCGAAGCCGAGCTTGTCGCGCAGCGAGTTGAGCAGATCGACGACCTGCTTCTGCACGGTCACGTCAAGGGCGGTGGTCGGCTCGTCGGCGATCACGAGCTTCGGGTTGCGGGTCAGCGCCATGGCGATCAGTACGCGCTGACGCTGTCCACCGGAGAGCTCGTGGGGGTACGACGCGAGCGTCCGGACGGGGTCCAGGCCGACCAGCTCGAGAAGCTCCTCGGCTGACCGCTGCCCACCGCGGGAGGTGAGCTGCTTCAGCTGCGCCTTGATCAGCATCGACGGGTTGAGCGAGCTGAGCGCGTCCTGGTAGATCATCGCGATCTCATGGCCGCGCAGCGCGTTGTGCTGCTTCGGCGTCATGTCCAGAAGGTTGCGGCCCTCGAAGTTGATCTCACCCGAGAGCTGAGCTGTCCGGGGGAGCAGCCCCATGATCGCCATCGAAGTGATCGACTTGCCACAGCCTGACTCGCCGACGAGGCCCATCGTCTCGCCGGGCCGTACGGTGAACGAGACCTGGTCGACCACGTTCACGTCGCCGTGGGCGTCGGGGAACCGGATCGAGAGGTCCTTGACCTCAAGCAGCGGTACGGCGGTCTCGCCAGCCTTGTCTGCGAAGACGAGTCGGTCGCCGCGCGCGGTCTCGGCGGCCTTGAGGGCAGCCAGGCGGGACTCCAGCGACACCGGCGGTTCGGCGAGCTCGAGCTCCTCGACGACCGCGTCGTCCGACTTCTCGATCGGGTCGTCGAGCTTCACCTTGCGGCGGGCCTTGGGCGAGACCATCGCGTCGGTCATGCCCTCCGAGAGCACGTTGAGCGACAGCACGGTGACCAGGATCGCCAGGCCGGGGAAGAAGGTGGCCCACCAGCCGCCGATCAGGAGCAGCTGCTTACCGTCGGCGAGCACGTTGCCCCAGGACGGGTTCG
>DAOOHL010000004.1:0-10073 GCA_035416185.1 Propionibacteriaceae bacterium
CACCCCGCCAACCGGAGTCTCGAACGTGGCCGCCAGCCACGAGGACTACGTGCCGGACGGGGTGACGTCTGACGGCAGCGCCAGCGACGAACGCTCCAGAGGTCGCAGTCTGGAGTAGCTCGCCGACGCGGACCATGACAAGGGCCGCCGACCGTCAAGGTCGGCGGCCCTTGTCACATAGACACCCGCACACACCGGCTGGACACAGCGCCTCGGACCGGTGGGGGCCAGGAAGAAACGAAGGCTACTTCGTAAGCTCCGGGAATGCCTCGTCGAGGGCCTTGGCAACCTTCGTTGACACCTCGCCACGCGTCCCGGCATCGACCCACCCCTGCGCCCCGACCTGAAGCGACACGTTGCGCTCCGTGTCGCGGCGAGTGCAGATCACCAGCGCATCGCCACGGCCGTCGATGACGGTCTTCTTCGCAGCGGTGAGGTCGGCGGCCGTCGCGCTGGCTGGCAGCTTCACCGCGGGGTAGCTGTTGATCCGGCACTGGGTGGTCGGCGTGCCCGGAGCCTCCAGCCAGCCGGACAGCGACTGGCTCTTGATCATCTGGAGGTCCGTGTTCAACACCGGCGAAGCGAGCAGCCCGTTCTGCAGCCACACGCTGGCCCCCGGGCCACCCTTCGGTGCGGTGTACAGCATCTGGATGCCGGGGCCGCCGTAACTCTTCTCGGCTGCTGCCCCGAGCGCCTCAGCCGCGGCGCGTACGTTCGCTGCCGGGCTCGCCCCGTTGAGATCCTCACGCGGCAGGCCCAGGAACTCCTTCGGCAGCCTGTCGATGTCGACCGCAATGACCTTTGGCGGCGGGGTCGGCGTCGGAGTGGTCGAGGCGGAAGGAGTCGCGCCTCGGCTGGGCACGAGGCCACCGAAGTACGCCCCCGCTCCCAAGCCCAGCCCGAGGACCAACCCACCGATCAGCGCGCCAACAACCGGGAGGACCCCACCCTTGTGCTTCGTTGGCGCCTCCCGCGGGGGCACAGGTGGAAGCGAAGGGGTGTGCGACGGAGAGTGCAGGACGGTCGCCTCGTACGGCTCGTCACTGTAGTGAGGGCTGGAAGGGGGTGGTGCGACAGGGACGGGGTTCGGCGCCTCGCTGATCGGCTGAGCCTGCGGCGGTGGCGAGCTCGGCATCATTGGACCGGCGGGGGGCGCGCTCGGATAGTGCTGCGCCGCCTGTGGAACCTGCTGGACCGGCGGCATCGGCTGCGGCGCAGGAGGAAAGCCCTGCTGATGGGGAGCCGGGCTGCCGTGCGAACCAGGTGGGAATCCCGGCTGCTGTGGGGAGGGGCTGCCCTGGTGCACCGGGGGAACCTCGCCGATGGCGGGCGGCGGACCCCAACCCGGGAAGGCAGGTTGCGGAGCGGCGTACTGAGGCGACACGGGGCCAGGCGGCGGGGCGAACCGGTCAGTTCCCGCGGCTGCCGACGGCTGCGACGACGGCGCATCCTGACCGCTGAGGTTGTTCGGCACCCGCTCGACAAACCCAGGCGGAGCCCAAGCCGGAGACTGCATCCAGCCAGGGTTCTGGCCAGAATCCTGCCCGGGGTTCTGCGGCTGGTCACGCTGAGAATCGGTCACGCCTCATCGTATCGTGGTGCAGACCGGCACCCTTGGCTCAGCGAACCAACTCGCCGCGTTCCTTCAACTCCCCCACGATCGCGGCGTGACGAGCCTCATCGAGGGTGTAGAAGCGCCGGTAGATGAGGTAGCCAGCAGCGATCAGTAGTGCCGGGAAACCCATCATGGCGACCTTCATCATGAGCAGTCCCGCGGGGGTCACGTCGTCAGGGGTACGAGCCGCGTTGATGCCCGAGACCACCACCACGATCGCGACCACCTGGTTGGCCAGTGCCGACGCGACCTTGTTCACGAAGGGCTGGAGAGCGAAGGTGACAGCCTGGTTCCGGCGGCCAAGCTTCCACTGCCCGTACTCGATCGTGTCGGCGAAGAACATGATCATCAGCAGCGTGACCCACGCCTGGGCGAAGAACACGATCAGGCCCGCAGCGAGGATCAGCCAGAGGTTCATGGGTGCGAAGAAGAAGATGACATAGCCGACGAGCACCATGACGGTGGCGACGGTGTAGATCGTTCGTCGGGCGAATCGGCGGCTGGCAAGCGGGAACAGCAGGTAACCCAGCAGCATCGCCACGCCGAGGGTGACACCGAAGGGGGTGTACATGGCCTCGTCGCGGTAGGCGTACTTGAAGAAGTAGAGACCGAACGCGGTCGTGGTCAGGTAGCCGGTCATGAACAGCAGCAGCCCGACCACTGCGGCCAACAGCTGGTCGTTGCGGAAGACGACCCCCGCGAGTTCCCGTACCGTCGTGCGTTCCTGGACCCCAGCCAGGCCGGGCTCGCGAACTCCGACGACGGTGATCATCTGGCCGAGCACCATCAGCACGACGATGCCGACCGCCACGTACGTCCAGGCGCGGGAGGCTCCGTACGACGGCGTCAGCGCATGAGTGAGCGGCACGATCGCGCCGACGACGCTGAAGGTGCCGACCGTGGCAAAGATCTTGGCGAGGGCGCCGATCCGCTCCCGCTCCTTCTGGTCAAGCGTCAACGCTGGGAGGAGGGACCAGTACGGAATGTCGTTCGCGGTCCAGGCCAGGCTCCAGAGCAGGTAGACCAGCCCGAAGTAGACGATCGCCCATGGACCCCGGACACCGGGATCGGAGAACAGCAGCACGGTCATCACCGCCGAGGCCACCACACCACCGACGATCCAGGGCTTGAACTGCCCCCAGCGTGTACGGGTGTTGTCGACGATCGCCCCCATCCCGATGTCGAGCACGGCGTCGACCAGTCGAGCGGCGAGGAGGAGCCACGCGACCCAGATCAGCGTGTCGTCAGGCAGGTCGAGGATGTCCGAGAGGAAGTAGGTCAGGTAGAACGACACGAGCATGTACGTCATGTCGCGCCCCAGCGTCCCGGTCGCGAACGTCCACCGGTTGCGTGCCTCGTACGGCGCTGCCATGCGCGGACTGTACAACCTGGACAACGCGAAACCGCCCCGACCCGAAGGTCGAGGCGGTTCGCGTGTGAGCGCTGAGATCAGCGGATCACGGTGATGTTGGCGGCCTGCAGGCCCTTCGGCCCACGCTGCACCTCGTACTCGACCTTGGCGTTCTCGTCGAGGGTGCGGAAGCCGGTGGTGGCGATCGCCGAGTAATGGGCGAACACGTCGGCCGAGCCGTCGTCGGGCTGGATGAAGCCGAAGCCCTTCTCAGCGTTGAACCACTTCACGGTACCGGTAGCCATAGGAGGCTCTCTTTCTTTGTTGGAGCCCCCGACTTTCGGGGGGTCCGTCGCTGCCCTGCCTTGATATCCCTGCTGTCGAAACTGCTCTGATCCCGACGGGTTCATGACACTGACTGCAACAACGGAAAGCTCAACAACTGCGAACAGTGTAGTACGTCGCGAGAAGGAGGACCTAGTCGGGTCCAGCTACCCGGTACGGGCGCTCCTACGATGGGGTGACCCAGCCATCGTACGCCTGCGCCATGACGCCGCATGGGGCGGCTCAGGCGGGGGTGATCCGGGCCGTCAGGTGAGTCTTGTCGCCGGCTCTGTTTCGTACGACCGCGTCGAAACCGTCACTCGAGACTGACGCGCCGAAACGGACCGACGACGGGAGCAGGATCGGCTTGGTGAACCGTACGTCCATCCGGTAGGCCTCCGGAAGCCGGTTCTCCAGAGCGGCCAGCACCCTCGCGTGGGTCCACATGCCGTGGATGATCGCCTTCGGGAAGCCGAATGCCTTTGCGGCTAGGGGGTTCAGGTGGATCGGGTTCACGTCGCCGGAGACCGATGCATACGTCCGACCGAGGTTGGCGGGCAGCCGCCAGACACTGTCAGCCGGCGTCTCCTCGAAGTCATCGGGCAGATCCACGTTGCCTCGGCCCGGCAGCATGTCGGGGAGCTTCCCGCCGCGCGCCAGGTAGGCCGACGAGCCGCGCCAGACGAGATCGTCCCCCACGTACGCCTCACCGACCAGGTCGAGCAGCACGCCCCGACGATGCTCGCGGGGTTGCCCGTACGAGACCGCCAATGCGAGCTTCTCCCCCACCGCAACGGGTCGCAGCAGCGTCATTGAGTTCGTCACGTGCACGAGCCCAGCGAGCGAGAACGGCGAGTCATCGGCCGACAACAGGTGCATCTGCAGCGGGAAGGTCAGCACGTGCAGCCAGGTCGCGGGCACGGTGTCGCGTACGGAGAAGCCGCAGACCCGGTCGTACTGCGCCAGCCGTGCCACGTCCTGGGTCACGTCGTGAACACGGACCTGCCGACCCGGCAACCCCGTGGGCTTGCGGCCGGTGACCTTGCGGACGACGCCCGCTGCGAGCGAGCGGGTCAGCAGAGGCGCAACCGCCGGGACGGTCTCCAACAGTTCGACCTCGCGGTCGGGAAGCCTCGTCATGCGAACCTCACTGACCGACCAGGGCTTGGCCGCACACCCGGATGACCTGCCCCGTCACTGCGGCGGAGGCCGGGGAGGCCAGGTAGGCGATCGTCTCGGCAACGTCGACGGGCTTGCCGCCCTGCTGCAGCGAGTTGGAGCGCTTGAAGATCTCGCGCTGCACGAACGGGATCGCCGCAGTCATGTCGGTCTCGATGAAGCCCGGGCCGACGGCGTTGACCGTGATGCCACGGGAGGCCAGCTCGGGCGCCATCGCCCGTACCATGCCGATGACCGCAGCCTTGGAGGTGGCGTAGTTGGCCTGGCCCTTGTTGCCAGCGATGCCCGAGGTCGACGAGATGCCGACGATCGCGCCGCCGTCGGCGATGCCACCGTCACGCCCGTCCAGCAGCTGGGCGTTCATGCGGAGCTGGGCGGCCAGGTTGACCTCCAGCACCGCGCCCCACAGCTTCTCGTCGAGGTTGGCGAGCATGCGGTCGCGAGTGATGCCCGCATTGTGGATGATCGCGTGAATGCGCTTGTCAGCGCCGTACCGACCCGAGACGTGCGCAGCGATGGTGGCCCCAGCCTCAGCACCGGTGATGTCGAGCTGCAGCGCCGTACCGCGGATCTCATTGGCGACCTTGCTGAGCGCATCGCCAGCAGCGGGCACGTCGACGCAGACGACGGTCGCGCCGTCACGTGCGAACGTACGGGCGATCGCCTCGCCGATGCCGCGGGCGGCGCCGGTGACAACGACGATCCGGTCGGCGTACGGGGAGGTCGAGGCCACGTCGAGACCCTCGGGCGAGACCGCGTCCACGCGCCAGGACTGGCCGTCGACGTAGGCCGAACGCCCGTCGAGCAGGAACGACAGGGTCGACGCGAACCCCTCGGCCGAGGTGGCCGGGTCAAGCCAGACCAGGTTCGACGTGGCCCCGGCACGCAGCTCCTTGGCGAGGGTCCGGTTGAGCCCGTCGAGGCCCTGCTGGACAGCACGCGCCTCGAGCACCTCCATCGTCTCGGGGACCCGGCCCACGAGGACCAGCCGGCCACTGCCCTCCAGGGCGCGGACAGCTGGGCGAAGCACGGCCCGGACCTGCTCAAGCTCGGCCACAGTGGCGAGGCCGGTGAGGTCGAGCACGAGGGCGCCGATCTTGCCGGCGTACCGCGGCGGCTGCGGCTTGCCGTTCTCGTCAGCAGTCCGCGCGTCGGGAGTATCGAGCACTGGCTCAGCCGGCTCGATGCCGAGCAGGGTGAGCGTACGGGCGACCAGCCCATCGCCAGCGCCAACAGTACCCAGCACGATCGGCCCCGCCGGCGCCTTGCGGCCGCGACGAAGCTCCGCGGCCGGAGGGACGCCAAGCTTGGTCGCGACGGACCGGCCAGCAGCCGAGTTTCCGATCGCCCGGCCGAGCGGGGAGGTCGCAATCATCTCGATCGGATCGAACTTCTTCGCCATCACACAGCCTCCAAGATCGCGACGACACCCTGGCCGCCGGCAGCACAGACAGAGATGAGCCCACGAGCCTTGCGACCGTCGACGTCGCCCTTGGCGTGGAGCAGTTTCGCCAGCGTGGCGACGATGCGGCCACCAGTCGCCGCGAACGGATGCCCAGCAGCGAGCGAGGATCCGTTCACGTTGAGCTTGGTACGGTCGATCGACCCCAGGGCACCGTCGAGGCCCAGGCGCTCGCGGCAGTACTCGTCGGACTCCCACGCCTTCAGCGTCGAGAGGACCGTGCCAGCGAAGGCCTCGTGGATCTCGTAGAAGTCGAAGTCCTGCAGGGTCAGGCCTTGACGAGCCAGCAGTCGGGCCGCGGCTTCGGTCGGGGCCAGCAGCATGTCGTCGCCCGCCACCACATGGTCGACGGCTGCGGTCTCGGCATCGACGAACCGAGCCAACACTGGCAGATGGTTCGCCTTCGCAAACGACTCCTCAGCCAGGTAGGCCACCGAGGCACCGTCGAAGAAGCCGGTGGAGTTGCCGGCCGTCATCGTCGCGTCGTCACCACGGCCGAAGACCGGGCGCAGCTTGGCGAGCTTCTCCATCGTCGTGTCCGGCCGTACGCCCTGGTCCTTCTGCACCCGCAGGTACGGAGTGACGAGGTCATCGAAGAAGCCCTCGCTCCAAGCCCGGGCGAGGTTCTGGTGGGACAGCATGGCGAGCTCGTCCTGAGCCTCGCGGGTGATTCCCCACCGCTTGGTGGTGATGGCCTGGTGGTCGCCCATGGACAGGCCCGTACGGGGCTCGGTCACCGCTGGCGGATCCGGGATCAGGTCACCCGGGCGGATGGCCGAGAGCGCCTTCAACCGAGCTGGCAAAGTCTTGGCGGAGTTGGCCGCGAGCAGCGCCTTGCGGAGCCCGTTCGACACCGCCATCGGGGAGTCGGAGACGCTGTCGACACCGCCGGCGATGCCATCGTCGACCATGCCGACGCGGATCTTGTTGGCGATGTAGACGACCGCCTGCAGCCCCGTCGCACACGCCTGCTGCAGGTCGACCGCCGGGGTGCTCGGCGACAATGCCGAACCGAGGACGGCCTCACGGGTGAGATTGAAGTCACGGCTGTGCTTGAGCACGGCGCCGCCAGCGACCTCACCGACGCGCTTGCCAGCCAGCCCGTACCGAGCCGCAAGGCCGTCAATGGCCGCGGTCAGCATGTCCAGGTTCGAGGCTGAGGCGTACGAGCCGCCCGCCCGGGCGAAGGGGATCCGGTTGCCGCCCACGATCACGGCGTTGCGTCGTTGCTCCATGAGGCCTCCCAGCCAGCGCCCGTCATCGGGTCCGCAATTGGTCACCAGAGTAGTTGTGATCGACAGTAGCAGATACGCCCAGTACGCGATACCCTTGCAGAATGGAACGAGTCGATGGCCGACACTCGCGATGGGACGATCACCGCGTCCGGCGCCGCCGTGCGCTCGTCGAGTCGGCGTTGCGAGCGATCCGCCGCCACGGCTCCACTCTGACCTTGGACGACGTAGCCGCCATGGCTGGCACCAGCAAGACGGTGCTCTACCGCTACTTCGGCGACCGCGTCGGCCTGTACTTGGGCATCGTCGACCGGGTCAGCGAGAACATCCTGGCCGACCTGCTGCCGCGGCTCGACGAGTCCGCTCGTCGGGGTGTCGCGGCGATTGTCCACGAGCTGATCGACGCCTATTCGGCGCTGGTCGAGCGCGATCCCGAGATCTACCGCTTCGTCATGAACCGACCCGTCGCCACGCCCGACACTGCCGAAGCGGTGGCCTCCATCGAGGCCAGGGTCGCCGAGGCCCTGGCTGACACGTTGGCTGCCACCCGCGGCACGGCCAGACCGGTGGCCGAAACACTGGCCCACGGCCTGGTCGGCTTTGCCAAGGCAGCGTGCGACCACTGGCTCCGATCGGGCGCCGACGGTGACCTCCGCCCGCGCGACGTCCTGGTCACGGAGGTCACCGCCCTCTTCCGACCGGGCGCCTCCACCGTTGACATCGTCCCCCTCTCATTCATCACGACCGAACCCGCAATGACGCCTGGCAAGGAGCTCTCATGACCCAGACCATCGACCAGACCACGACCGAGGCCACCGAGACCACCGGCGCGGCAGAGGCCAACGAGTCTCACCAGGCCGAGGGGATCTCCCTCGGGGAGGCGCTCGTCATCGCTCTCGACGGCCCGTACCACGACCTGCGTCAGGACGTCCGTGACTCCCTCACCGCCGAGGACGTGCTGCGCGACCCCGGCATGACGCTGCCACAGGCACGGGAGTGGACGAAGAAGAAGCTGATCAAGCTCGCCGGCGAGGGCTGGGGCAACGCGGGGTACCCGGTGAACGGCTCCAAGGGCAACGCGGCGCTCGGCGTCGTCTCGTTCGAGTCCTTGGCGTACGGGGATCTCTCCCTCACCATCAAGGGCGGCGTGCAGTTCGGCCTGTGGGGCGGGGCTGTGGAGGCGCTCGGCACCCAGGAGCAGGTGGACGCCTGGCTGCCCGACATCATCGCCACGAAGCACCTCGGCTGCTTCGCCATGACCGAGCTGGGTCATGGCTCAGACGTGCAGAACCTCGAGACCACGCTGACGTACGACGCTGAGACCGACGAGATCGTGGTCAACTCCCCCACGCCGACCGCGACGAAGGCCTACATCGGCAACGCGGGCAAGCACGGCCGCTCCGCAGCCACCTTCGGCCAGCTCTGGGTCGGCGGCAAGTGCCACGGCATCCACTGCGTCGTCGTCCCGATCCGCGACAAAGCGGGCAAGGACCTGCCGGGCATCACCACCGCCGACCATGGCCACAAGGGCGGCCTGCAGGGTGTCGACAACGGCATGATCACGTACGACAACGTGCGGGTGCCCCGGACGAACCTGCTTGCCAAGTTCGGTGGCATCGACGAGGACGGCGCCTATGTGTCGTCGATCGAGAACGAGAACCGCCGCTTCTTCACCATGCTCGGCACGCTCGTCCGCGGGCGTGTCTGCGTGGGTGCTGCGGGCGCGCTGGCCGGTCGCCGGGCGCTGTCGATCGCGACTCGGTACGCCTTGCAGCGTCGCCAGTTCCCGATGCCGGGCACCGATGAGGCCATCCTCCTGCTCGACTACGCCGCCCATCAGCGTCGGCTCTTCCCCTGGATTGCCCAGGCGTACGCGCTCGGCTTCGCCCACAACGACCTGATGGCCCTGCTGATCGAGTGCCGCGAGGGGACGCCGACCGAAGCCCGTCAGCGCGAGCTGGAGTCGCGGGCCGCCGGGCTGAAGGTGGCCGAGACCCGGTTCGCGAACGACGTCTGCCAGGTCGCCCGTGAGGCGTGCGGTGGCGCAGGTTTCATGGCCGAGAACTACCTCACGCTGCTGCGCGCCGACGTCGACATCTTCGCCACGTTCGAGGGTGACAACACGGTGCTTCAGCAGCTCGTCGCGAAGGGTTTGCTGGTCGGTTACAAGGAGGGCTGGACGGGTCTCGACCGTCGCGAGACCATCCTCAAGACCGCCGACATGGTCGGCCGGATGGTCATCGAGATCACCCAGGCCCGCACCCTCACAGACCGGCTCGTCGCCGCCGCGCGTCGGCAGACCGGTGAGGCGTCCATCCTCGACCGCAGCTGGCACGCCCTGATGTTCGAGGAGCGCGAGAGCCATGTGCTTGAGTCGCTCGCGGCTCGCATGCAGGCAGCCACCAAGGCACCCGACAAGTTCGCCGCCATGAACGCTCTGCAGGACCACATGATCTATGCGGCCCGCGTCCACACCGAGCGGATCATCCTCGAGTCGTTCATCGGCGGCATCGCGGCGACCGAGGACGCCGGAGCCAAGCGCGTTCTGAACAAGCTCTGTGACCTCTACGCCGTCTCGAACCTCTGCGATGACCGAGGCTGGTTCCTGGAGCACAGCCGCATGTCGAACGCCCGGGCCAAGTCGCTGGTCAAGATGGTCGACCAGCTGTGCTCGGAGTTGCGGCCCGACGCGCTGGCCATCGTCGAGGGACTGGGGATGCCTGAGCACCTCTTGGGAGCTGCGTTCCTCGCATCGAAGGAGTAGGTCACAGCGCTCCAACCTTGGCCGCACAAGGGGATGCATTTCTTCCTCCCGGCCACTCGGTGTGGTCAGGATGCCTAATGTTGTCCTGACCGGCCGAGCACAGGAGCACGCGTGAACAACATCCGTTTCCCTCAGAGCCAGAACTT
>DAOOHL010000004.1:10173-35145 GCA_035416185.1 Propionibacteriaceae bacterium
TCGCCGCGTCGGAGTCGGTCAGCCCTGAGGAGCGGTACGGCTATTTCGAAGGAGTCGAGTACGACGAGGTCGAAGCGGACGGCCAGGGCGACGACGTGGCCGGGCCCGCCGATGTCTCCGACCCGCGCGGGCTGGTCGACACGGACAGCGCAGCTGAGGGCGATGCCGAGGGGCACGAGTCCAGCGATGTAACAGGCACGATCGCCGCGATCAACGCTGATCCAGAGATGCCGACGATCATCGACGCCACGAGCGAGGCGTTCGGCCACCACGAGGAGACCGATGTCGTGGGCCAGGACGGGGCCGAGGAGGCTGAGGTCGTCGCCTCGGAGGTGGATGGCGAGTCAGTGAACGCCGCTCCGACCGGCTGGTTGACGGCTGCTGCACCCGGGGCGGCCCTGACCGGCGCCGCGGCAGCCGGCCTGGCAGCTGCAGGTGCGTGGTTCCAGCAGCATGACGGCCTCACAGCATCCTCGGCAGGGGATGTCACTGCCGACGACCACATCCTCCCGGAGGAGGCCGACCCGGATGTGGAGGCTGGCTACCAGCCAGCCCCTGAGCACGCCGACGAGCTGGAGCCTGTCTCGCACCCGGTCCCTGAGTCTGACGCCCACGCCGCTGAGTCGGACGCGAACCCAGTCCCCGAGGCGGAAGCCCATCCGGCCGCTGAGCCTGTCGAGGTATCCGACGCCCAGCCGGTCCCTGAGCCTGTCGAAGGGTCAGCCCTTGACCACGACGCCCAAGCAGCCATCGACGCCATCAACGACGACCCCCAGATGCCGACCATCATTGACACCACCCACCACGGTGCTGCTTCGGAATCCTCTGGCGACGAGGTCGAGGAGGCCCTTGAAGAGGGTGAGATCTCAGCCGCAGTCGCGGCCGTCGTGAACGATGAGCCGTCGGACGCCGCCGATGACGCCGACGACGCCGTGGCTGACGATGCGGCCGCCCACCAGGTGGCTGCCGAGCAGGCAGACGCAGCCCACGACGCTTTCGACCCGCCGCCGCCGTCCGAGGTGGCCGTCGACCACTTCTCAGCGGAAGCCGAGGCCGATCGCGTTCGGGCGCTGGAGGCCGAGGCAGAGGCCGACGGCCCCCGTACGGACGACCACGACGACCACGACACCACCGCGGCAGCTGACCCCGACGCCGAGGTGCCGTACGTGGCCAACGCGGGCATCTGGTCCACTGGCGCGCTGACTGGGGCTGCAGCCGCTGGCCTGGCGTCTGCTGGTGCCTGGCTCGGGTGGGCAGACGAGGACGATGAGTCACCGACCGGATCGCCGGCCAGCTCCACCACACCGACGGATCTGGTCACCCCAACCACGCCCACGAGTGTGACGTCGCCGAGCACCCCCGTTGCAGCAGACGACCACATCGGCGACGCAACATCGACTGACGCCACGATCGAGTCCATCAACGACGATCCCGAGATGCCGACCATCATCGATACGACACACATGTCGTCCACCGAGGATCACGCCGCTGGTGCAGCCGTCGAGACAGGCGCCGCGGCCAGCTGGGCGGAGCATGGTGCGGACGAAGCGGCCTCCGGCGCTGACCCGGAGGCCCCACACCAGGAGCCCGAGCCCGGCTACCAGGCGACCGAGGCTGACTCAGATGCGTGGGCCACCTCGACCACAGCCGAGGAGCATCGCGCTGAGACAGAAGCGCACGCCGCTGCCGACGACACCGATGGGGACGAGGGCTGGGACTTCCACGACTCCGCCAACACTCCCCATGTCGAGCTGGCGACCGATGGTGACCCCGTTGCCGAGGACCAGCCAGAGTCAGTTGCTGGGGGTGGGCGTACGGTCGTCGACGCCGACGGCAATGTCGCCGACGTGCCCGCAGGTGACCGCCATGAGGAGCTGCATCAGATCGACGTCGATCCCGAGCTTCCGACGGTGATCGATGCGACCGGATCCGCCGGCGGAGTGACCGGCCCTTCGACAGGCTCAGGGACCGATGGCTCAGGTGACGCCCCGAACGCGAGCCCCTCGGGAACCGATGCTGCCGACGACGCCTCACCGGACTGGTCCGCGACGGGGGCAGCCGCCGATGCGGCTGACGACGCGTCCGCGGCTGCAGCCGAGCCGACCGACTGGTTCGGGCGGGCCATGCGCCGGATCGACGAACTGTTCGACGATCCGCAGCAACGCTGACCGGTGACCGACGGGGCGCTTGAACGTACGGGGACCTTCGCCTCGATCGTTCAGGTGCCGAACTACCGGCTCTTCTTCATCGGAGCGCTGGTCTCGAACAGTGGTGGCTGGGTGGCGCGTGTGGCCCAGGACTGGCTGGTCCTGACCGAGCTCACACCTGGTTCTGCCACGGCGCTAGGGCTCGTCACGACGCTACAGATGATGTGGCTGCCCCTGCTGTCGCCTTGGACCGGTACTGTCGCCGACCGTTTCCCGAAGCGCCGCCTGCTGCTGATCACACAGACCTGCATGACGATCGTCGCGGGCACCTTGGCCTGGCTGGTCCTGTCCGGTCACGTGCGGCTCTGGCACGTCTACGTCCTCGCCGCAGCGCAGGGCATCGTGATGGCGTTCGAAGGCCCCGCACGGATGTCGTTCGCCTCCGAGCTCGTGCCACCGCGCCTGCTGATGAACGCGATCAGTCTCAACTCTGCGCAGTTCAACAGCGCCCGGCTGGTGGGGCCCGCCGTGGGCGGCCTGCTGATCGCTGCCTGGGGCGTGGGAGTCGGGCTGCTGGTGAACGCGGTCAGCTTCGCCGCCGTCATCATCGCGCTGCTGCTGATGCGGTCCGACCAGATCCAGGCCGCTCCCCCACGTCGGGGCAAGGGCGCCCTGCGCGAGGCGGTTGGCTACGTGAAGAGCCGACCGGATCTGCTCGTGGCGATGGCGATCGTCTCCATGATGGCCACCTTCGCGATGACGTTCCAGGTCACCACCGCACTGATGGCGACCACTGTCTTCAACAAGGGCGCCACTGAGTTCGGGCTGTTGGGATCGGTGCTAGGGGTGGGATCGCTCGCGGGCGCACTCCTCAGTGCCCGGCGGTCCAGTCCGCGGATGACGGTGCTGCTCGTCGGCCTTGCGGGCACGTCGGTGAGCCTGGTGCTGATGGCTGCCGCACGCGACTTCTGGCTCTTCACGGTCGTCCTGCTGCCGGCCGGACTGTGCGCGCTCACCGTTCTCACCACCACCAACACCATCGTGCAGCTCAACACCGACCCGTCGATGCGGGGCAGGGTGATGGCCCTCTACATGGCGGTCAACCAGGGCAGCATGCCGCTCGGCGCCCTCTTCGCTGGCTACGTGTCGGAGGCCATCGGAGTCCGCTGGGTCCTGGGTATCGGAGCCCTGATGACCGCTCTGACGTTCGTCGTCGCTGCCACGTACCTGGTCCGGCTCGCCGGTGGGTGGGACGTCGTACGACGTCGGTACGATCCTCGGCTCCGGCTGCACTTCCGTCGCCGGCGACCACCAGCTGAGGAGGAGTGATGGCGAGGCTGACACTGGTCGCCGGGATGCCCGGAGCTGGCAAGACGACGGTGGCGAAGCACGTGTCAGCCGAGACGGGCGCTGTCCGGCTGTGCCCGGACGAGTGGCTGCTGGACCTCTGTCTGGACCCTCACGACAGTGCCGTACGGCTGGCTCTGGAGGCCAAGCTGTGTTCCCTGGCGATGGCCCTGCTGCGTGCGGGGACGTCAGTGATCCTGGAGTTCGGGTTCTGGACCCGGTCGGAGCGGGACCAGCTGCGCGATGCCGCTCGGGCGATCGGTGCTGACGTGGAGCTCATCTGCCTCGACGTGGCGCTCGAGGAGCGCTGGCGACGGATCCAGCAGCGAGACACTCTCGGGAACGTCACGGTCACGCGTGCGCAGCTGCAGGAGTGGGACCGCTGGTGGCAGCCGGCTACCGCGTCAGAACTCGCCTCGTACGACGCCCCACCCCACTCCGATCAGCCGCCCACCACCTGATACAGGCCGTCGATGAGCGCCAGGCGACGGGTGCCGACTGCAAGCTGCAGCGCGGCCTCGACCCGCTCCACCACCCTGGAGCCACGGCGGCTGATTCCGAACACCTCCAGCGCCGCTCCGACCAGCTCGCGCTGACCGACACCGCGGCTCGTGGCGGCGATCGAGCAGAGGGCGTTGACGATCTCGACGTACGGCACGTGGTCGAAGGCGCGGTCCTCACCCGGCAGCGACCGCCGGAACGTCCACCACGTGGCCGGATCGACGCCAGGCGGCCACAGCCATTCCTCTCGTCCCAGCCCCAGCGTCGACAGGATCGCTTGCGCACGGGCAGCGGTCACCCGGTCGAGGTCGAAGGCTGAGGCCACCAGCTTGGCTGCCCGGTCGCGATGCACCGGCCCCTCGGCCGCGACCACCTCGCTGAGCACCTCACCGACCCGAACGCTCGCGTCGCGGCTCGGCAGCCGATCGAGAACGGAGCGGTCTCCCAGCTTCCTCACGGGCCATGGCACGAAACGCTGTTCGTACGGCAGACCGGGCGGCTGAGGGGCTGGGCGAGGGTCCTGGACAGTAGCCGGTGCGGCATCGGCATCGGCATCGGCAGAGCTTGTGATGGCACCAGCCGACGCCCGGAACAGCTCCTCGTTCGTCGGCTCAACCCCAGCCTGCCTGACTTCGTCCGGCTCAGGGTCCTGGATGTCGTCCTCATCGGCCACCAAGGGCTCCCAGTCGAGGCCGAGATCGGACGCCGAGGCCCGCTGGGTCGCAGCGACCAGTCGAGCCACGACCTCGTCGGGTCTGGAGAGCCAGTCCGGCAGCCAGACCCATTCGAGGTCGGGCCAGCGCAGCAGTCCTTCGAGCACGACGGCGGGGAGCTCGAAGCGGTCGGCCACCGTACGCCGCACGCCCCAGGCGACGGAGTCAAGCAGGACGGCGACGAGCGGCACATCGGGGGCCTCAGGCTTGGCGAGACAGATGTCCACCCGGAACTCCGACAGCCCCACGTCGGTGGTCACAGCCAGCCCCGCACGGCGCAGCGAGTCAGCGATCTCGTCACGATGACGGTCGCGAACGGGGCGCCGTACGGTCGCCAGCGCCGACAGGGGTGACCCGGCCGCGGCGAGCTCCAGGTAGGCGCGCAGGTGCTTGACGCCCACCGAGGAGGTCTCCTCGGCGCGCAGCTGGTCAGGGTCGAACGAGGAGAACACGATCACCTGGCGCCGCGCTCGGGTGATCGCCACGTTGAGCCGTCGCTCGCCGCCGACCAGGTTGAGCGGTCCGAAGTTGAGCGGCAGGACGCCCCGCTCGTTCACGCTGAACGCGGTGGAGAACATGATCACGTCACGTTCGTCGCCCTGCACGTTCTCGAGGTTCTTGACGAAGAGCCCCTCGTGGCCGCTGTCGAGCGCCTGGCTCAGTCGGTCGTCACCGCTGTCGCGCAGCAAGGCCTCGATCAGCGCCCGCTGCTGCACGTTGAACGTGACGACACCGACCGACGGCATCGTGCCGGGCGGCACCGCGTCGAACCGCTCGATGATGGCGGCCACGATCGCGTGCGCCTCCACCGGGTTGGTCCGCAGGTCCTTGCCCTGCCCATCACGCAGGAACTGGCCAGCCACCCGCACCAGCGAGACGCCGTGCCCGTCGACGCCGGGGTCGGCGGAGCCCCGTACCGGCGCAGGGAACGACGCCAGGCGGCCGTCGTAGTAGTGGGCGTTCGAGAAGGCGATCAGCGACTCGTCCTGGCTGCGGTAGTGCCACGACAGCCAGTGCTGCGGCAGCCCGGCCTGGACGCACTCCGACAGGATCGACTCCTCGTCGGCGACGGTCCCCGATGCCCAGCCAGCGTCGTCGTCGGTCATCGAGACGACCTCGGCGAACGTCGACGGGGGCATCTGCTTCGAGTCGCCGACCACGACGACCGCCGCCCCGCGCGCGATCGCCCCGATCGCATCAGCCACCTTGATCTGCGAAGCCTCGTCAAAGACGACCAGGTCGAACAGGCCGGGGGTGACTGGGTAGAACCGCGCCACCGAGTCGGGAGACACGAGCGCGCAGGGCATGATCTCGGCGATCAGGTCGGCGTAGGTCGCGAGCAGCTCCCGTACGGACTTGCCGCCACGGCGTCGGGCCAGGTCTCGTCGCAGCGAGCCGACCCGGCCGACCTCGGAGGTGGCCGCGAACGTACGGCGGCGAAGGGCAGCGTCGAGCAGACCGTCACGCTCAGCGGCCCGCAGCTCAGCGGTCGACGCACGGTACCGGTCGACAGCACGCTCATGCACGGAGCCGTCGAACGTGCCGAGCTGACCCCGGGCGAGCCGCTCACCGACCGACGCCTCACCGAGGCCCGCTTCCAGCGAGAGCCCGGCGAGGTCTGGGTCGAGTCGGCCCGTGAGCAGGTCGTCAGCGGCGTCGTCCATCCCCGCAGCCCGCAATGGTTCCACCTGAGCCACCAGCGCCAGCCAGGCCAGCAGCGAGGAGTGTCCGCTGTCGGCCAGGGCGCGGCGAGTGGCCGTGGTTCGCCAGCGACCCGCGAACCCGGACTCCCCTGCCCACCTGGCAGCCGCATCCTCCGCCACGGTCAAGCGTTCGGCCAGCGCCGTCAGGGCGGCGCTGATCCCGACCACACGTTCCCTCGCAGTGCCATCAACCGATCCGGCTACAGGGAGCGCTGCGCGGACGGCGTCGACCAGGTCGGACCGGGTGGCAGCCGGGTCGGCTGCCCGCATCGCCGTACGGACCTCGTCGGCAGCGGTCTGGAGTCGCGTGATCGCGTCGTCCTGCCAGGGATTCCAGCCGTCGGGAAGCACGAGGTTCGGCATCCGGTCGGTGATCGTGGCGGCGAGCGCTCGACCTCGGCCTCGGGCCGCCACGAGCGACTCGATCGTGGCCACCACACGGTCGGGCGGCAGGGCCGCGCTGGTAGTCAGATGGCCCGCGAGCTCAGCCGCGACGCGCTTCAGCCGACCTTTACGGAAGAGGAAGAACGACCCGGAGGCCTCGTACGCGTCTGCGAGGAGCCGGTCGAGATCGAGATCAAGGGCTCCCGGCGCCGCCATCCCCAGGCCCTCGGCAGTCAACGCCCGTACGTCACCAGTCACCCGCTGGAGCAGCTGCCCCCAGCTCGCCGAACAGGTCAAGGTGACCGTGTCCGCTCCGACCTCAGGCAGCCGGACCAGGTCGGCGACAGCCTTGACCTCGCCGGGGGTACGGCAGCTCTCCAGCACCTCGGCCCACACTCCGAGGGCAGTGGAGTCCCGGGCCACGACCTGGTCGTAGTCCCGTGCAGCGGCGTAGACGCTGGGGATCTCCACTCCGCGCGACGCCCGAGTCGCGAACCCCCACGGCGACGGCGCAGGCCCAACCGGGTCGGCCACGTCGGGGAGCAGTCGCACGGCCGCCCGGACAGCCTCCATCGCAGCCGAACCCTCGGGCGCCACGGCCACCTCAGGCACCGGCATGGGATCCACGTCAGTCTCGCCGCGCCGACCGACAGCCCCGTACAGGGACAGCCCGGCACCGTTGGGCGCATGGACCGCATCGACGTACCGCGCCAGCGGGCGACGCCGGGCTGCCTGCTCCTCGCGCGTGCGACCCAGCTGGGCGCCGTCGGAGTGGGCGACCAGGTCGAGCGCCTGTTGAATCTGGCTCCGGATCGCCGACGGCTTGGCCGACTTGTCATGGAGGTCGAGGGAGATCGACGCCAGCCCCACATCGTCGAGGCGGCGCTTCACGACTTCCAGAGCGGCCTGCTTCTCGGCCACGAAGAGCACTCGCTGGCCGTCGGCGACCGCACGCGCCAGCAGGTTGGTGATGGTCTGCGACTTGCCCGTACCAGGCGGTCCTTCCAGGACGAACGTTCGCCCCTGCAACGCCGCACCGATCGCCCCCACCTGCGACGCATCGGCGGGGATCGGACAGACCGAGCCGAGCGCGTCCAGGTCGAGCGGGCGCTCCTGGGCTGCTGCCGGGTCGTCGAACGTGTGCGTCGGGGTCAGGGCGAGATGGCGTACGAGAGGTGACGTGAGCATCGTCTGCCAGCTGTCGGCGATATCGCGCCACAGCCGGAACTTCGCGAACTGCACCACGGCAAGCCGCGATGCCATCTCCACCCGGAACGGCAGGGACTGTTCTGCCAGCGCGATCCGGACCTGCGTGAACAGGGCAGCCAGGTCGATCCCGTACGCGTCCGTCGGCGGGTTCTCAAGGGCAGGGATGTTGACCTGGTGGGACTGCCGCAACTTCTCAGCCAGGCAGAAGTTCGGCGTCGGCTGCCCGGCATCGTCGATGACGACCTCGTAGCGCCGCTCTCCCGCCATCGCCCGGATGTGGACCGGCAGGAGCACCAGCGGCGCCCGCAGCTCCCGGCCGTCGAGCTCCCAGACGAGCTCGCCCAGGGTGAGGTGGAGCGCGTTGGCGCCCATCTCCTCGAGCACCGTACGAGCCTTGTAGGCGAGGTTGCGGCAGGTCGTCACGTACGACGCTGCGCTCACATCAGCAACCACCGCACCCGATCGCTTGAACAGGTCAGCCACCACGGCCTCGTCGACGTCGACGACCGAGCGCGACTGCGTCCGGGCGTCATGCATCGCGCCCAGACCGTCGTACGGCAGCACCGTGACCTTCTTCCCCGCAGCCAGCCGGTCCTCCACCCGTTGAGCCAGGTCACCCGGCACCGCGAGCCGGATGCCCGTGCGGTTGCTGAGGTTGAGCAGCGGGTTGCGCAGCGACAGGTCGATCAGTGCGTTCTGCCACTGCAGAAAGCGTGCTGGCATCGGCTGGCTGTCCCGGATTGCCGGTTGACGGCGCTCCTCGTCGCGCTCGGCGGGGGCGACGGAGTGGCTCTCGGGTCGGTACTCGACCACGATCGGCTTGCCCTCGACCGTACGGCTCCGGGCTGGCATCGGGATGATCTGGTTCTGCCTGGCCGACCAGACATCCATCACGCCGACGATCTGCTCGGGTGGCCTGACGAGCTCTGTTCCGTACGGGCGCTGCCGCGCGACATCCCATGGCAGGTCGACCCCGTCGCAGACCCCGGTCGTCTCCACCAGCCCGACCTGACCGAGATCGACCCGGTTCACCAGGTCGTTGGTGTCGCGCTGGGCGACCAGCGGGAGGGCCAGCTCGATACGCCAGTAGGCCAGGAACGAGTGGCCCTCGGTCAGCACGACCAGGGGTCGGATCCCGGCGTGCTCCAGCGCCGCGGCCAGGACGAGGGTGGTGTCGAGGCAGGTCGCCAACCCGCCACGGCCATCGACGCCCGCCAGCACGTCGGCCGGCGTGCGGATCTTCTGTCCATCATCGGCCCAGGACGGCGGCGGCTCGGAATAGCGGATCCGGCCGGCCTGCATCGTCTCGTACAACGCCCGGACGATCTGGTCGACCCGCTCCGGTCCTGCCTGGTAGCCCTCGATCGACCCCGAGCCGGTCTGCGCGGCGAGGCGCTCGGAGGCGTACGCGACGAGCTGACCCACCTCGGGCGCGTTCGGCATCACATGGGCGGCGAGCATCTCGAGCCCCAGCCCGGGTGGTGTGGCGCGCCACTGGTGCGGAGCGAGCACCGTCACGGGCTGCGTCAGGGTGGCCAGCACCTGCTCGTCATCCCCTGGACCAACGACCAACGAGCACTCGTACCGAGCCGGTCGGCGTTCCTGGAGCTGGGCGATCTGGCCACCATCGAGGGTGAGGTCGACCGACCGTACCGTGACCGTGCCGGACTCCGGCAGCGTCACCCCACGCACCCAGGCAAGCGAGAGCGGACCCTCGTCGTCGACGACCCGCAGCCGCAGCTCAGCCTCTGACTCCGTCCCCGAGGCCGAGCACTGGATCTCGATGCCGTCGACCACGGGCACGCGGTTGTAGGCCATCGCGTACGACAGCACCGGCACCGCGTCGAGCCTCAGGGTGTAGGACACCAGCCACCTCCGCGGCAGAGTCTAGACAGCACCTCTGTCAGCGCCGTCTCGGCCGTCGAGGTCTCCGGAGGGGCAGCCGACGGCGACGAGGCTCGTCAGGCTCCTTCTCCTCTGATGGCGGTGGCAGCAGGTGCTCGCTGCGCGGTGGCGGGTCGGACAGATCAGCCAGCAATGCCTCGATCTCCTGGGTCGCCCGGTCAAGGCGTACGGTGTGCTGCTGCTCATGTTCGGACCAGGTGGCGACGTGGAAGAGCTCGACGTAGGTGTGGGCCCGCTCGCCCGAGCGGAAGATGTGCCATCGGGTCGCACCCGTCTGGAGCCGGGCACGGCGAAGGCGGGGCAGCAGCCGCTGGAACCGGGGCCAGCGCGCATCCGAGACGGTGTAGGTCACCTGCACGATGACAGGACCTGACGTGGGGTCGGGCTCGAAGAGCAGATGGGCCTCGTCGAGGTCGCCGACCGCCTCGACCCGCCTGACATCCACGGACGGGAGCCGACCCAGCCGCGCGGCCAGTGCGCTCGCCACGGTCAGCCCGCAGGCGAGCAGCCAGGTCGTCTTGAGGCCTGTGATCTCGGCGAGGGCCCCCCAGGTCAGCGACCCGGCCACCTGGGCGGCGGTGAAGCTGACGGTCATCAGCGCCATCGCGCGGGCCCGTACCCAGTTGGGCAGCATGCTCTGCATCTCAGCCAAGAGAGTGGCGTGGTACAGCGTCCAGCCGGCGCCGATCAGGAGGGCAAGGGGCAGGGCTGCCCAGAACCCCGGCACGATCACCACCAGCAGGGCAGCCACTCCGTACAAGATCGTCGACAGCCACGTCACCCGGTTGGCTGACAGCAGCGCCCGGATGCGACCTTGCAACAACGCACCGCCGACAGCACCGACACCGACGATGCCGAACATGATTCCGTACAGGTCGGCACCCACATGCAGGATGCGGTTCGCCACCACCGGCAGCAGCGCCCAGACCACCGAGCCTGGCACGACGAAGACCATCTGCCGCCACAGGAAGCGCCTGACGTCGGGCTCATTCCAGGCGTAGCGGCCGCCGGTCCGGATCGCGGGCAGGAACCGCTCCCGATGGACCACGTGAGCTGCCGGGCGTCGCCACATCACCAGCGCCATGGCCATCGTCAGCAGGCAGAGGGCGTACGCGACGAACACCGACGGCACCCCGAACCAGGCGATCATGAAGCCAGCCATCACCGGGCCCAGCGCGCGGCCGACGTTGACGCTGATCTGCTCGAGCCGGGCGACCGACCGCAGCTGGTGCCGCGGGACGAGCTCCGGGGTCAGCGACTGCCAGGTCGGGTTCTGGACCGCGCCACCCACCCCGAGGGCGAAGGTGAGCACGAGCAGGATGGCGGGGGTCATCTTGCCGGTGTAGGAGAGGACGGCCAGCAGTCCGGCAGCCACCATCAGGTAGATCTGCACCCAGAACAGCAATCGACGCCGATCGAAGGAGTCGGCCAGCACCCCTGCCGGGAGGGCGAGCAGCATCATGGGCGTCGCACCAGCCGCCTGCACCAGAGCCACAACCGAGGCGGCGTTCGGCAGGTCGATCAGCAACCACTGCGCCCCGATGCCCTGCATCCAGGCGCCCATGGTCGCCACGAGCATCCCCAGCCAGAGCCACTTGAACGCGCGGCGCCGGAATGGGGATGCCAAGGACTGGTCCACGGGTGTCCCCGGGTTGCTCATCGCCCCTCCTGCGGACGACCCTATCCCGGTTGCTGTGTGGGCTGGGGCACCTCACGCGGTGGCGGCGGTAGGAGATGCTCGGCGACTGGCGGCAGGTCGCACAACGCCGCCACCTGGTCCTCCACCCATTGGTCCGCGGTCGTCAGCCGCCCGCCGGTGTGCTGCTTCTCATGCTCACCCCACGAGGCAACCGCGAACACCTCGATGTACGTGTCCGCGCGCTCACCTGACCGGTACATGTCCCATCGTGCCGCCCCGGTCTGCAGGCGAGAACGACGCAGTCGCGGCCACAGCGCCTCGAATCGTTCCTGCCGCTCGGGGCTGACGGTGTACTCCACGGTGATCAGGACCGGACCCGCGTGAGGCGCCGGCTCAAAGACCAGCTCAGCCGGGCCCCAGAAGTCCACTGGTTCGCTGCGCGCGGCGCCCATCTCGGGCAGCTTCCACGCGACGGCGACGAGGCTGCTCGCCAGGATGAGTCCAGTCGCCACCAACCAGGCAGTCTTCAGTGACGTGACCTCAGCCAGCGAACCCCAGGCGAGCGAGCCCACCACCTGGGCAGCCGTGAAGCTGACCATCAGCAGAGCGAGCGCGCGGGCCCGTACCCAGTTGGGCAGGAACACCTGCACCTCGCTCATCAGGGTCGACAGGTACGCCGTCCACCCCACCCCGGCAAGGAGCGTCACCGGCAGCGCGAGCCAGAAGCCCGGAACGAAGACCAGCGCCATCGCCGCGCCACCGAACAGCACCGTGGCCACGACGGTGACGCGGTTCGCCGACATCCTCGCTCGGAGGCGGCCGACGATCATGGCCCCGATCACGGCGCCAATGCCGAGGCAGCCGAACAGGATGCCGTATCGGTCAGCACCGATCCCCAGGATCCGGTTCGCCACCACCGGCAGCAGCGCCCACAGCACGGAGGCCGGGAAGACGAAGGACGACTGGCGCAGCAGCGACCGCCGTACGTTCGGTTCGTTCCACGCGTAGCGCCCGCCCGCCTGCATGGCCGGCAGGAACCGCTCGCGATGGGCAACGACAGCGCGCGGCCGCCGCCACAGCACCAAGGCACCCACAAGGAAGAACACGCAGACCACCTGGGCGACGAAGACCCAGGGCACACCCGCGCGGGCGATGATCAGGCCGCCAAGGGCGGGCCCCAGCGCGCGGGCCAGGTTCACGCTGACCATGTCGAGCCTGGCGACCGCGCGGAGCTGAGTACGGGGAACCAGCTCGGGCATCAACGACTGCCACGTGGGCACCTGGACCGCCATGCCCATGCCGATTGCGAACGTGAACACCAGCAACAGGGCGGGCGTCATCAGGCCCATGAAGGTCAATGCCGCCAGGAGGGAGCCGGTGACGATCATGTGGACGGCCACCAGCAGCAACAGCCAGCGCCGATCGAAGGAGTCAGCCAGCACTCCGGCAGGCAGCGCGAGCAGCATCATCGGCGTCATCGTGGCGGCCTGGACCAGCGCCACGACCGAGGCAGCATTGGGCAGGTCGATCAGCAGCCACTGGGCGCCGACTGTCTGCATCCAGCCGCCCATCGTCGCGATCAGCATGGCGAACCAGAGCCACCCGAAAGCGCGGCGTTGGAAGGGTGCCCAGAGTGAATGGTCGGCCGCAGCCCTGTCGCCGTCGCTCACGATGCCCCTCTCCTGACAGCCCCGACCCTAGTGCCGCAGCGTGGTCGCTGATGGGAGATGTCAGGGCCGGGCACCGTACAACTTCTGGCCCTCACTGCCGCTCACGACACTCCTTCACCTGAGAAGTTCTCAGGATTCTTTGGCGAATCTTCAGACTCTGGCTTACGCTGAGTCTGTTCATCTGGCTGGATCCCTACGATCCGACCCTGACGAAGGTTGACGAATGCGCTCGTACGTCCCGATTGCCGCTGGTGCAGTCACTCTCGCTCTCGGCGTTGGCGGCTTCATCGGCGCCCCGTACGCGCTGGCGTCCGATGCGACCCTCTCGGTCGATGGCCAGGCCACGACGGTCCGGGTCTTCAACGACACGGTGGGCACCGTGCTCAAGGAGAACGGCATCTCCGTCGGCGAGCACGACGTGGTTGCCCCGGCGCTCGACACCGCTGTCACGAAGGGCAGCGAGATCACGGTGCGCTACGGCCGTCAGGTGACGGTGGTCGTCGACGGCGTCTCACAGACCCGCTGGGTGACCGCGACGACCGTTGACGAGGCGCTCGCGCTCTTCGGCGTGCCCGCCGACGGCGCGCAGGTCTCCCTGTCCCGTGGCTCGTCGATCGGCCGCGAAGGGATCAGCGTCTCGGTGACCACCCCCGCCGATGTCACCCTGACCGCCGACGGCCAGACCTCCCCGGTCGCCGCGTTCGGCACGGTCGCTGACCTGCTCGCGCTGCGCGGCATCGCCCTCAGCCCCACCGACGTCGTCACCCCGGCCGCCACCACGCTGCTGAGCGATGGGCTGGAGGTCAAGGTCGTGCGGGTCACCACCAAGCTCGTCTCGAAGGACGTGGCGATCCCCTTCACCTCCTCGAACACCAACGACGCCACCCTTGCCAAGGGCACCACCAAGGTGAAGACGGCAGGCGTCGACGGCGTCTCCACCGAGACGTGGACCCAGACCCTCCACGACGGCCAGGTCGTCGGCGAGGAGCGCACCGCTTCTGTCGTCGCGAAGGAGCCGGTGAATCAGGTGAACCTGGTCGGCACGAAGGTCGCACCCAAGCCCGCGACCACGGGTGGCGGCACCACCCCCGTTGCCAGCGGCGGTACGGGGCCCACCTCAGGTGCCGCGTCCGGCAACTCCTGCGGCGCGTCGTACTACTGGCAGGGCCAGATGACGGCCAACGGTGAGCGGTTCAATACCTACGCCTACACCGCGGCCCACAAGACGCTCCCCTTCAACACCATGGTGAAGGTGACCAACCCGTCCACCGGCCAGTCGGTGGTGGTGCGGATCAATGACCGCGGCCCCTACATCTCGGGTCGCTGCCTCGACCTCTCGACGGCCGCCATGCAGGCCATCGGTGGAATCTCCGCGGGAGTCCTCCAGGTCAACTGGGAGGTTGTGGGCTGATCCCACGCTGGGCGCCTCCAGCGCCTCCGGCCCGTCCCTCGTGACGAGCCGCACAGAACGCGAACCGGCCGGGTGTTTCCACCCCGGCCGGTTCGACTGTGCTGTGGCCATGGGGCCTGAATCTCTGAAGACGAGAGCGCGGGTGCCGGGGTCGTGGGGGGACCGCACCGGCACCCGCTGCTCTGGTGACGCTGCCGCACGGCATCGTCATGGCCGCCCTGCAAGGGCAGCACACCTGACGTCTGTGGTGTCGGTGGAGGGAGGGATCACCGACACCCACTGCTCTCAGGAACGCGCCCCCACAGTAGCGCGGGCACGATCAGAGCCCGTCGCGCCATAAGGGATACTAAGGGCACTTGACCATGTCTGCCAAGTGCGCCCGTCCTGGTGCGCTCGATCAGTTTCCGGTCAGCGATCCGTACGTCTCCTTGGCCTTCTGCAGCGCAGCGACATAGCCCTGGCGCTCGTAGTCGTCGGCTGACACATCGGTCGGGATCGCGAGCTTGCCACGGGCCTCGGCAACAGTCATCTGGTGTCGGTTGAGCCAGTCCACGAGCCCCTGCTGCAGGGTCGCCGCGTACGAGACACCGTTCCGTACGAGCGCTGAGGTGGTCATGACCACATCCGCCCCAGCCAGGAGGTAGCGCACCACGTCCTCCGAGGTGGCCACGCCACCCGTACCGGCGAGCGAGGCCTTGACCCGGCCGTGCAGGGCGGCGATCCAGGTGCGCGGGAGCCGGCCGTCGAACGGGGTCGACAGCTCGACGCCGGGCACCATCTGGAACGTCTCGATGTTCACCTCTGGCTGGAAGAACCGGTTGAACATGACCAGCCCGTCGGCGCCCGCCTCGTCGAGCTGCAGAGCGAGCGAGCCAAACGAGGAGAAGTACGGTGACAGCTTCACCGCGACCGGGATCGAGACGGCGTCCTTCACGCCGACGAGGATCTCGAGGTGGCGGTTCTCAACCTCGTCGCCGCTGGCCGTGAGATCCCCCGGCACGAAGTAGATGTTGAGCTCCAGTGCGGAAGCGCCCGCATCCTGCATCCGCCGGGCGAACCGGATCCAGCCACCGGTGGTGGAGCCGTTGAGGCTGGCGATCACCGGCACGTCAACCGCCTTGGCGGCATCCTCCAGCAGCTTCAGGTAGGCCGCTGAATGAGCGTCGACCTGCGTCCCTGTCCGGGGAACGACCGGGAAGTACGACGTGGCTTCGGCGAACGAGTCCTCGATGTCCATCTCGAGAGCCAGGTTCCTAGCCTCATCAGCGCGGATCTGCTCCTCGAACAGCGAGTACATCACCACGGCGCCCACGCCGGCGTCGGCGAGTGCCTTGATGCCGTCAACCGTCTGTGACAGCGGCCCGGCCGAGGCGACGAGGGGCGTCTCAAGGTCGAGGCCCAAGTATCGGGTCGACAGGAAACTCATGACAGGTCCTTCCTGGGGTCGTTCGCGCGTGCGTCCGACTCGAACTGGGCCGCCGACCGGGTGGCCATCTCCTCGTACTGCTCCCACCGTTGGTCCACCGTACGCTGCGCCAACTCAAGCATCCTCTCAGCCTCAGCCGGGTCAGCCGCCTTGAGCATCTTGTAGCGAAGCTCTCGGTAGATGTAGTCGGCCAGCTTGAGCCGCGGTCTCGGCGAGTCAAGCAGGAACGGGTTGCCGCCCCTCCACTTCGTCACCGGGTTGTAGCGCAGCAGCGGCCAGTGGCCGGAGTTCACCGCGCGGTACTGCTGGTCGAGGCCCTTGCGCATGTCGATGCCGTGGGCGATGCAGTGGCTGTAGGCGATGATCAGCGACGGCCCCGGGTAGGCCTCCGCCTCCCGGAACGCCTTGAGGGTCTGCTGCGGGTCAGCGCCCATCGCGACGCGGGCGACGTAGACGTTGCCGTACGAGATCGCCTGAAGGGCCAGGTCCTTCTTGTTGGTCACCTTGCCGGCGGCCGCGAACTTCGCCACGGCGCCCATCGGGGTCGACTTCGACGCCTGGCCACCGGTGTTGGAGTAGACCTCGGTGTCCATCACGAGGATGTTCACGTCTCGTCCTGAAGCCAGGACGTGGTCGACGCCGCCGGAGCCGATGTCGTACGCCCAGCCGTCACCGCCCACGATCCACACCGACCGCCGCAGCAGGTGGTCGCAGACGCTGAGCAGGTCCTCGGCCTTGACCAAGTCAGGTCCTCCGGTGGCGAGGATCCCCTTGAGTTGCGACTTCAGCGCCTCAACCCGCTCGAGCTGCCGGGCGAGATCGGACTCGTAGTCCTGGTCGGCGTCGAGCAGCGGGTCGGCGATGTGGCCGCCGACGAGGTCGCGCAGCTCGGCCAGCCTCGTGCGGGCCAGCTGGGTGTGCAGGTCGGCTGCGAGCCGCAGCCCGAGCCCGAACTCGGCGTTGTCCTCGAACAGCGAGTTCGACCAGGCCGGACCACGGCCCTGGTCATTCTTCGCCCAGGGGGTGGTCGGCTGGTTGCCGCCGTAGATCGACGAGCAGCCGGTCGCGTTGGCGATGGTCGCCCGGTCGCCGAAGAGCTGGCTGAGCAGCTTGAGGTACGGGGTCTCGCCGCAGCCGGAGCACGCGCCCGAGAACTCGAACAGGGGCTCGAGGAACTGGGTGCCGCGCACCGTACCGAAGTCGATGCGGGACCGGTCGTTCATCGGCAGCGACTCGAAGAAGTCGATGTTCGCCTTGGCGTCTGTCCGGTCGAGCAGCGGGGTCAGGTTGATCGCCTTGCGGCCCGGCGACTTGAGCGACTTCACCGGGCAGGCCTCGACGCAGAGGCCGCACCCGGTGCAGTCCTCGGCGTAGATCTGCAACGTGTAGCGGGCTTCCGGCACGCCGGCCGCGTTGAGCTCGGCCGACTGGAAGGTGTCGGGGGCGCCGTCGAGGGCCGAGCTGCCGAAGTACTTCGCGCGGATCACCGCGTGCGGGCAGACGAACGCGCAGTTGCCGCACTGGATGCACGCCTCGGGATCCCACTCGGCGACGATGTCGGAGATGTTGCGCTTCTCGAACTGGGTCGTGCCCGACGGGTACGAGCCGTCCACCGGAAGCGCGGACACCGGCAGGTCGTCACCGCGGCCACGGAGCATCTGGGCGGTGACGTCCTGCACGAACTTCGGCGCGGCCAGGGGTACGGGCCGGATCAGGTCGTGCTTGCTCGTTGCCTTCTGCGGCACCTCCACCGGGTAGAGGTGCGCGACCGAATGGTCGACCGCGAGGTGGTTCTTCCGGACGATCTCGGCCGACTTCTTGCCGTACGTCTTCGTGATCGCATCCTTCACCGCAGCGATCGCGGCGTCGGTCGGCAGCACGCCGGAGATCGCGAAGAAGCAGGTCTGCAGCACGGTGTTCGTCCGCGAACCCAGGCCAGCCGCGCGGGCGACCTCGTTGGCGTTGATCACGTACAGCTTGATGCCCAGGTCGATGATCGTCTGCTGCATCGAGCGCGGCAGCCGGTCGAAGACCTCATCGGTCGGGTACTGCGAGTTGAGCAGCAGCGTTGTGCCGGGGCGGGCGTACTCAAGCACGTTGACCCGCTCGAGGATCGACCAGTGATGGCAGCCGATGAAGCCGGCCTTGCTGATCAGGTATGGCGCCTTGATCTTCTCGGGCCCGAACCTCAGATGCGAGACCGTGCGAGAGCCCGACTTCTTCGAGTCATAGACAAAGTAGCCCTGGGCCCAGAAGGGCTCACCCGTCGCGATCTCGTCGTCGAGCTCGACCACCGTCGGGTCCTCGGGGTCGGGCGAGGTGGCCTCGTCGGACCCGCCTGGCCGGGTGCTGGCGGTCATCCGCGGCACCGAGCCGAGGATCTTGATCGAGTTCTTGTTCGCGCCGACGGTGCCGTCGGAGCCGAGGCCGTAGAAGACCGCGCGGAGGGTGTCGGGCGACTCGACGTCGAGCTCGGAGTCGTACGAGATCGAGGTCAGCGAGACGTCGTCGTTGATGCCGACGGTGAACCGCGGCCGGGGCGCCGGCTTGGCCATCTCGTCGAAGATGCCCACCACCATGCCGGGGGTGAACTCCTTGCTCGACAAGCCGTAACGTCCGCCGATGATCGACGGCATGACCTTCCGCTTGCCCGAGTAGTAGGCCTCGCCGAGCGTGCTGACGACGTCGAGGAACAGGGGCTCACCGCTCGAGCCAGGCTCCTTCGTCCGGTCCAACACCGCGACGACCTTCGCCGACTCCGGGATCGCGGCGAGGATCTGCGCGACCGGCCAGGGGCGGTAGAGCCGGATCTGGACGACGCCGACCTTGTGGCCCTGGGCGACGAGGTGGTCGACGCCCTGGATGCAGGTCTCCGTACCGGAGCCCATCACCACGAGCACCCGCTCGGCCTCGGGATCGCCGTGGTAGGTGACGAGGTCGTAGTGCCGGCCAGTCAGGTCGGCGAACCGAGCCATCGCGCTCTCGACGATGCCGGGCACCTTCTCGTAGTACGGGTTGACCGTCTCGCGCGCCTGGAAGTAGGTGTCGGGGTTCATCGCCGTACCCCGGATGAACGGGTGCTCCGGGCTCAAGGCGCGGCGACGGTGCTCACGGATCAGCTCATCGGGGACGAGCGTACGGAGGTCGTCGTCGCTCAGCATCAGCAGCGTGTTGAGCTCGTGCGACGTGCGGAAGCCGTCGAAGAAGTGCAGGAACGGGATCCGCGACTCCAACGTGGCGACCTGGGCGATCGCCGCCAGGTCGTGGGCCTCCTGGACCGACGCGCTGGCGAGCAGGGCGAAGCCGGTCTGCCGTACGGCCATGACGTCCTGGTGGTCGCCGAAGATCGACAGGCCCTGGGTTGCGAGCGAGCGGGCAGCGACATGGAAGACGGTCGACGTGAGCTCGCCGGCGATCTTGTACATGTTCGGGATCATCAGCAACAGCCCTTGTGAGGCCGTGAACGTGGTGGCGAGCGCACCGCCCTGCAGGGCGCCGTGCATCGCGCCCGCGGCACCCGCCTCGGACTGCATCTCGACGACCGTCGGCACCTGGCCCCACAGGTTGGTCTGCTGGTGGGCCGACCACTCGTCGGCCAGTTCGGCCATGGTCGAGCTCGGGGTGATCGGGTAGATCGAGCACAGCTCGTTGAGCCGGTAGGCAACCGAGGCGGCGGCCTCGTTGCCGTCGACGATGACTCTCTCTGGGGTGCTCATCTCAGTGCTCCGGGATCATCTCGATAGCGTGCACGGGGCACTGCTCGAAGCAGGTGGCGCAGCCGGTGCACTTCTCGTAGTCGTACTTGTAGCGGAAGCCCTTGCCGAGCTTGATGATCGCGTCCTCGGGGCAGGAGCCGAGGCAGCCGTCGCACTCGATGCAGTTGCCGCAGGAGAGGCAGCGCTCAGCCTCGAAGAGGGCCTCCTCAGGCTTGAGCCCTTCGACGATCTCGGCGAAGCCCTCGGTCCGGATGCTGGCGTCGAGCTCGGGCTCCATCCGGCGGTCGTGGTCGCCGAAGTACCACAGGTTGAGCATGTCGAGGGTGGCGATCGCGTTCTTGCGGCGGTTCGGCGACTCGTGGTTGAACAGGAAGGCATCGATCATCCGGGCCGCGCGCTTGCCGTGGCCGACGCCGATGGTGACCGTACGTTCCGACGGAACCGCGTCGCCACCAGCGAAGATGCCCGCGACGTCGGTCATCAGGGTCTTCGGGTCGACCCGGACGACGTCATGGTCGAACTGCATGCCGGGGATCGCCTTGAGGAAGTCGGAGTCGGCCTCCTGGCCCAGCGCAAGGATGACCGTATCTGCCTGCAGTTCCTCGAACCGGCCCGTACCGCGCGCCCTGCCGTTCTCGTCGAGCTCCATGATCTCGACGGTGACGGCGTCGGACTCCATCGCCTGGATCGTCCGGAGCCAGTTCATCTGCACGCCCTCGGCCTCAGCCGCGCTCTTCTCGGCCGCGTGGGCGGGCATCTGCTCCTCCGTACGGCGGTAGACCACGATCGACTCCTCGGCACCGAGGCGACGGGCGACGCGGGCGGCGTCCATGGCGGTGTTGCCGCCGCCGTACACCGCGACCCGCCGACCGATCACTGGCCGTTCCCCACTGGCGACGTTGCGCAGGAAGGAGACCGCGTCAACGATCCGGCCGGCGTCCATCGACGGGATGTCGATCCGCTTCGACAGGTGGGCACCGATCGCGACGAACACCGCGTCGAAGCCGCCCTCGGCCTGTTCGGCGAGGAGGTCCTTGACGTAGTGGTTCTGCTTGATGGTGACGCCGAGGGCTTTGATCCGCTCGATCTCGGCGTCGACCACGTCTCTGGGGAGGCGGTACTCGGGGATGCCGTACCGCATCATTCCGCCCGGCAGGTCGCCACCGTCGCGGATCTCGACCGTGTGGCCGAGGCGCGCCAGGTGGTAGGCGGCCGATAGTCCGGACGGGCCAGCGCCGATGATCAGCACCTTGAACCCGGTCAGCTGCTCCGGCTCGGGGAACGTCCAGCCCTCGGCGAGCGCCTTGTCGCCGAGGTAGCGCTCGACGCCGTGGATCGAGATTGCGGAGTCGAGCCCGGCACGGTTGCAGGCGTTCTCGCAGGGGTGGTAGCAGACCCGGCCGTGGATCGCAGGGAAGGGGTTGTCGGCGGTGAGCTGGCGCCAGGCCATCTCGTCCTGCCCGGCCTTGACCAGGCGCAGGTACTCCTGGATGTTCTCCCCCGCCGGGCATGCGTTGTTGCACGGCGGCAGCAGGTCCATGTAGACGGGCATGCGGGTCCGTACGGGGCCGACTCGGCCTGCCGTCCGGGACAGGTCCGGGCGGTCGGTGATGTCACGCTGATCGGCCACGATGCCCTCCGGTCATCCAAGGTGGCGGACCCGGCTGGGGCTGGTCTGCCAGCTCGGGTTGATGCTTCAGGTCAGCCTAACGAGGCTCTCTCGGCGTCAAGACAGCGGGGTGGGGATAGAGTGTCCCTGCTTGTCACAGTGCGGTTCGCGGGTTGTCGCGGGACGTCGGCAACCTGGTGCATCGGCAGGTCGCTCGTGTCGTGACCGTGTGAGCGGGAGGTTGGGCGATGAGCATGCCCTGGCGACGCACGCTGGCGATCGACCTCGCCTACCGGGTGGCGCGCGGCCACACCGATTGCCCAACAACGGACGCTGCTCTTGAGGCGGCGGAGGTATGGAGCCGTACTGCTGGTCGTTCCTTGCCCGCCGAGCTGGTGGAGCTCTGGCGGGTGGTGGCCGGGGTCGACTTCAACGGCAGCGTCCTGTTCGGTCCGGTGGAGCGACCAGAACCGGGTAACTAGCCGGGTTGGTAGAGACGAACGTGTTGCTGGAGCCGCCCGCTCCGCATGTGCACATCGGGTCGTACGGGGATGAGCTCCTGAGCTGGAACTCGTCCGACGGCTCCTACGCGACGGTCGACCGGGTCAGCGACGTCTCGATGCCGGCGCATGACTCGTGGGAAGAGCTGGTCGAAGAGCATCTCGGTCGCCACCTGGTGAAGTGGGCCCAGAAGCGAGCGCCGGAACTACTGGCGTAGGTGCCGGTCCCTGAGCTTGTCGAAGGGCTGCTACCGACGGGTCGACTGGAGCGTCCCCCGGTCCCGGTCCCTGAGCCTGTCGAAGGGGAGCTCGCCGAAGTGCTTCCTACGGCGCGACGAGCTGCAGCAGCTTCGCCCCGGACTCGTCGGTGAGCAGCCAGATCGTACCGTCGGGGCCCTGCTCGACCTCGCGGATCCGGTCGCCCATCTTCCACTCGTCGCCCTTCTTCGCGTCAGTCCCGGTGACGTCGACCCGGATCAGCGCCTGGCCGGAGAGGGCCCCGAGGAAGAGGTCCCCCTTGTACTGCGGGAAGACGTCGCCGGTGTAGACGATCAGGCCCGCGGGCGAAATGGAGGGGTTCCAGGAGACCTTGGGCGCTTCGTACCCATCACCTGGCCGATGGTCGGGAATGTCGGCGCCGCCGTAGTGGGAGCCATTCGACGCCTTGGGCCAGCCGTAGTTCTTGCCCTGGAGAATCAGGTTCACCTCGTCGCCGCCCTGGGGTCCCATCTCGGTGTCCCAGAGGTTGCCCTGCGGGTCGAAGGCGAGGCCGAGGGGGTTGCGGTGGCCGTACGACCAGATCTCGGCACTCACTCCCCCGCGGTCGGCGAAGGGGTTGCCTGGGGCGGGCTTGCCGTCGAGCGTGAGCCGGAGGATCTTGCCGAGGTTGACGGCCAGGTCCTGGGCAGGGTCCATCTTCTGGCGGTCACCGGAGGAGAGGAAGAGGTACTGCTTGTCAGGGCTGATGGCGATGCGGTGGGAGAAGTGCCCGCTTCCTGAGACCTTGGGGTTCTGTCGCCAGATGACGGTCAGGTCTCTCAGACGGAGGCCGGCGAGGTCAAGGGTGGCGCGCGCAAGCACAGCTCCGGTGCCGCCCTGGCCCGCCTCGGCCCAGGTGAGGTAGACGGCACTGTCGGTGGCGAAGCTCGGAGCGAGGACGATATCGCCCAGCCCGCCCTGACCGGCGGCGACGACGACAGGGGCGCCTTGGACCTGACGCATCTCACCGGTGCTTTGGTTGCGGTGCATGAGCTGGCCGGTACGGCGGGTGATCAAGAGGTTGCCGTCCGGCAGGAACGCCATCGCCCAAGGATTGTCGATCCGGGCCACCTCCTTGACCAGGAACGGGCGGCCGTCAGGCGCGGTTCTGGGGGCGGCTGGGGTGCCTGCCGAGCTGGCTGGCGCAGTGGAGCTCGGGGTGGTTGCCGCCGCTGTTGTGGGGGTCGGGCCCGACAGGGAGCCTTGGTCGGTGGGCGGCGTACCTGGTGGGGTCTGACCGCAGGCAGCAAGTGCCGCGGTGCCAAGGAGGAGGGATCGCCGTCTCATGTACCGACGTTACCCGAGGAGTCCGAGCGGTCCCGAGCGATCGTGGGCGCATCTGCTCGGCGGTCCTCCCTTCGGTCGACTCGCGGCGCCGCGAGTCGTCCCGGCGGATCGGGGTGGCCGAGACGCATGAGCTTGAACTCAGCGAGCTCTTGGCGTCCGCCGGACGGGAGCTCTGACCCCCACGAAGGGCCGAGACTCCTGCGCTTGTCCCGTCAGCGAGCTCCCGTCCGCTTCACCCGCCAGGCCACGATGGTGGCTTCGAGGTCGAGCTTCTTCACGAGCATCCCGGGCGGGCCCTCCCTCCGTACGTTCACGTCGTCGATCCGCCGGTTCAGGTCGAGGATGATCTCGCGGGCGCGCTCCTCGGTGGCGCAGGTCGCGAGCGTCTCCAGAATCCGGTCGCGCTCGCGTCGGAGCTGAACGGGCGGGGGTACTAGGTCAGCTGCTGAGATCCCCTCTGACTCCATCTTGCGCGAGATCCACCAGGACTCGTCAGACGCCCGGTACCAGTCCTCCGGCAGCGGCTTGCCTTGCCCAGGCAGGTTGCTGAACTCCCCGCGTTCCATCGCCTCGCGGATCTGTCGGTCGACGTGCGACTCGAAGCTCATGGCCCCAAGGTTATGACCGGAGTTCCCGAGATCGGCGCTCGAGATCGGCGCCCGAGAGCGGTGCCGGGAGACAGCCAAGCGTCGGGTTGGTCCGAATCCGCTTCTCGATGCGGATTGCGACGTTTCAAACGGCCGCGACGGCCATCGAGAAGCGGATTTGGCCCGCAACCGTTCGCCACCCCGACCTGGGAGGGCCGGGATTCCGCTCATCATCCCGGCGTATTCGAGGGTCGGTTCCACACTCGCCCGCAGAGCCTGTCGACGGGCAGTTCACACCAGCGACACCGAAGGGCTGACACACGCTTCGATGCCTCCGCTTGTTGGGGAGCCCGTACCGTTGCCGCATGGCTGACCTGACCGAACCCTGCCTGAACTGCGGCGCCCTGATGCGGTGGGAGACGTCGCATGAGCGGTGTGACCGCTGCGGTTGGATCCGGCCTTGCTGTGAGGGTGTCCAGGGTGAGGCGTGGTGCGTACCGATGGATCGAACGGGGGAAGCCCGGTCCAGCCTCCCGGGGGCGTGAGGGTCCCTGGGGCAGGATGGCTCCATGTTGGTTGCCTTCTCTGTCGCCCCTGCCGGGGGTAGCTCGTCCGACTCCGTCCACGACGCTGTCGCTGCCGCCGTCAAGGTCGTCCGCGACTCAGGCCTGCCGAACCGTACCGATGCGATGTTCACCACCATCGAGGGTGAGTGGGACGAGTGCATGGCGGTCGTTCGAGACGCCGTCGAAGCAGTCCAGGCGTACGGGACCCGCGTCGGGCTGGTCCTCAAGGCAGACATTCGTCCGGGTCACACCGGGGAACTGACCGGGAAGCTGGACCGGCTGGAGGAGGCGATCGTCCGGAACGAGGCTCCCCACGGCGGCGTCGACATGGCTGGCAATGTCGTCCCGGCAACAGCAGTCGTTGCCGACGAGGCCGGCGTTGCTGACGATGCCC
>DAOOHL010000005.1:0-2975 GCA_035416185.1 Propionibacteriaceae bacterium
GATCTCCGGCTACCACATGCAGGAGGCCGGGGCGACGGCCGACATCGAGATGGCCTACACCCTCGCCGACGGCATCGAGTACATCCGGGCCGGCCAGGCCGTCGGCCTCGACGTCGACAAGTTCGCGCCGCGGCTGTCGTTCTTCTGGGCGATCGGGATGAACTTCTTCATGGAGGTCGCCAAGATGCGCGCCGCGCGCCTGCTGTGGGCGCGGCTTGTCCGGGAGGCCGGGGCGAAGGACCCGAAGTCGATGTCGCTCCGTACGCATTCGCAGACCTCCGGCTGGTCGCTGACCGCCCAGGACGTCTTCAACAACGTGATGCGCACCTGCCTCGAGGCGATGGCGGCGACCCAGGGCCACACCCAGTCGCTGCACACCAACGCCCTTGACGAAGCCATCGCCCTGCCGACCGACTTCTCCGCCCGGATCGCCCGCAACACCCAGCTGTTCCTCCAGCAGGAGTCGGGCACGTGCCGCGTGGTCGACCCGTGGGGCGGCTCTGCGTACGTCGAGAGGCTCACCTACGAGCTCGCCAAGAAGGCTTGGGAGCTGATCCAGGAGGTTGAGCAGGCCGGCGGCATGGCGAAGGCCATCGAGCAGGGCATCCCGAAGATGCGCATCGAGGAGGCGGCGGCCCGTACGCAGGCTCGGATCGACTCCGGCCGGCAGCCGCTGATCGGTGTCAACGAGTACATCGTCGAGGACGACAAGGCGCCCGAGGTGCTGAAGATCGACAACAATGCCGTACGGGCTTCGCAGATCGCGAAGCTCGAGCGGCTGCGGGCCGAGCGTGACCCGGAGGCGGTTGCTGACGCTCTGGCGAAGCTGACCTGGGCGGCGGCCAACCCCGACCCGACCGATCCCGAGCGCAACCTGCTCAAGCTCGCGATCGACGCGGCCCGGGCCAAGGCCTCGGTCGGCGAGATCTCCGATGCGTTGGAGCGCGAGTTTGGGCGCTACACGGCCCAGATCCGTACGATCAGCGGTGTGTACTCAGCGGAGTCCGGCGCCAGCGGCGCGGTCGAGAAGGCACGCGGCTTGGTCGACGAGTTCGCCGAGGCGGTTGGCCGTCGGCCCCGCATCCTGGTCGCCAAGATGGGACAAGACGGTCACGACCGAGGCCAGAAGGTGATCGCGACCGCGTTCGCTGACCTCGGCATGGACGTCGACGTGGGCCCGCTGTTCCAGACCCCCGAAGAGGTCGCCCGGCAGGCGATCGACGCCGACGTGCATGTCGTCGGCGTCTCCTCGCTGGCTGCTGGACACCTCACGCTGGTGCCCGCCCTCCGACGCGAACTGGATGCCCAAGGAGCGAACGACATCCACATCGTCGTCGGCGGCGTCATCCCCGAGCAGGACTTCGAGGAGCTGTACGCCAACGGCGCCGACGCGATCTACCCGCCCGGAACCGTCATCCCCGAGGCAGCCATCGGTCTGCTGGAGAAGCTGAAGGCGGCGCACTCTGGGGGCTGACGCCCCCAGACCCCGCGCGCTCTGATTCTCGTCGCCTCCGGTGATGCCGCCCACCGTTCTGCTTGTTCGGTACGGGCGCCTTTCAGGGCGGCCTCACCTCCAGCGGCACGAATCAGCCCGGTGGGACGCGCGAGTCGCGCATAGGGACGGGTGCTGAACGACGCGAGAGCCGGGGCTACGGTGGTCGCGGGCCGGCACTTCACACTCGACGAGAGGAGTGACGATGAAGCACGTGGATGCGCTCGTGGCCGGGGTCCTCGGGGGCCGTCGCCGCGATGTTGCCCGAGCGATCACCCTGGTCGAGTCGGCGCTGCCCGAGCACCGGGCTCAGGCGCGAGAACTGTTGCGCGTGCTGCGCGAGACTCCCTCGTCGTCGGTACGCGTCGGCATCACCGGCACCCCTGGTGCGGGGAAGTCGACGTTCATCGACGCGATGGGTGTACGGCTGATCGAGCGCGGGCATCGGGTCGCTGTGCTGGCGATCGACCCGTCGTCGTCCCGGACGGGCGGGTCGATCCTCGGCGACCGCACCCGCATGGCTCAGCTGGCGATGAGTGATGCGGCCTACATCCGGCCGTCACCGTCGGGGGCGCACCTCGGCGGTGTGGCGCGGGCGACCCGCGAGACGATGCTGGTGGTCGAGGCCGCAGGGTACGACGTCGTGATCGTCGAGACAGTCGGGGTGGGCCAGTCGGAGGTTGCCGCGGCCGGGATGGTCGACACGTTCCTGATGCTGACGCTGGCGCGGTCGGGTGACTCACTGCAGGGGATCAAGCGGGGCATCCTCGAGATGGTCGACGTGATCAGCGTGAACAAGTGCGACGGCGACGCTGAGGCTGAGGCGCGGGTCGCGGCCCGGGAGCTGACCATGGCGATGAAGCTGATCACCTCCGATCCTGATGCGCGGCGGCCACCGGTCCTGACCTCCTCGTCAGTGACCGGCCACGGCCTGGACGACGTCTGGGCCGCGGTGGTGGAGCATCGAGCCTGGTTGGAGACCCAACCGGGCGGCCTCGAGGCGCACCGGGCCGAGCAGCAGGTGTCGTGGTTGTGGGCGTTGGTCGAGGGGGAGCTGACCGACTCGTTGCGGCGCTCGCCCGCAGTGCGTTCGCTGAGGGCCGCCCTGGAGTCTGAGGTGGCAACAGGGGACCTCTCGGCGCTGGAGGCTTCGCAGCAGATCCTTCGAGCGCTCGCGGGGGACCTGCCCGGACTTGTCGGTGCCGACGGCGCAGGAAACTAGTTCGCCAGCGGGAGGGCACCTCCGATTACGGGGCGGCGGTCTCTCCGGCGTATCAGGTTCCCGCGGCAGATCAGCGCCCCGCGGACGCGGGCCCTCGGCAGGAGCCTGACGCCACAATCCGCTTCTCGACGGCCCCTGGAGGCGGCTGAACCGATGCAATCGTCATCGAGAAGCGGGTTTGGACGGAGTCCCCTGGGGATGTGCGCGGTGACGGTGGTCCTGCTGCCGCCAGTGGCGGTGGTCGTGCCGGGACTGGTCTGT
>DAOOHL010000005.1:3075-30444 GCA_035416185.1 Propionibacteriaceae bacterium
GGTGACGGTGGTCCTGCTGCCGCCAGTGGCGGTGGTCGTGCCGGGACTGGTCTGTCTGGCCACAGTGCAGGTCGTCCGTCGCACCTCACCAGAGGCCAAGGCCGAGCGGCGTGCCGGGCGACGCTCAGGCCGGCGGTGAGCTCAGTCTGAGGGCGAGCGGGTCACACGCTGGGTCAGGTCAGACGACCTGGTGCAGAGACGTCTGGGAGACGCCGATCCGTACGGTCTGGCCGGCGGCCAGGATCAGCCGGTCGTCCTCGATGCCGTCACCGAAGGCAACCAGCGTGTCGGACTCGATGGTCAGCTCAAGCGGCTCAGCCAGCAGCCCCTCGGTCAGCGAGGTGCCTGTCGTAGGCGAAGGCCAGGGCTCCCGTACGAAGAACGCCGCCGCTGGAGCATCCGCCGCGGGTAGCGACAGCGTGCTGCGCTGGGCGCGGTGGATCGACGCCGCCCACCCGGTCGCACCCGTGCCGGAGGCCACGATCAGACCGGACGACGCCTGCCGCTCTGCACTGCCCAGGGCCGATAGGGAGTACCGCGCGGTCTGCTGAGTCGGCTGGCCGACATAGACCTCGTTGAGCGCCCTGAGCACCTGCCCGTCGTCGGCGACTGCCTCGATCATGGTTCGGTTCAGGAAGCCGCTGGCTCCCTTCGTCAGCTCGGTCAGCAGCGCCTTGACGGCCGCCGCCTGATGCTGGACCAGCACGCCAGCATTGACTCCCGGCAGGGGGTCGATGCCGATGACGGCCTGTCCATCGAGGTACTTCGCCACGTTGGCAACCAACCCGTCCTGACCGACCACGAGGACCACGTCGTCGGGTCCGAACAGGAACCTGGCCAGCTCACTGCGTTCCACGCCGGCCCGTCGCCAGTCGACCGGGATCGCCCGGCTCACGGTCGCCAGTGCATCGGCCGTACGGTCATGACGGTCCTGCAGGTCGGCGAGCCGGCGCCCGCGGCTGGCCAGGAAGAACTCGGCCTGGCCGCGGGTGCCGTGTCGGGAGACCAACTCGTCGAGCTCGGTGGTCCGATGGACGACGACCGCCCGGGGGCTGCTCATCGGTCGGCGTCCGCGCTGAGCTTCGCGACCAGGGTGGCGAGCATGTCCGGGGTGACGACCAGCTGGCCGATTGCCGGCAGGTTCTCGGCCAGGTCGCGCAGGGCCAGGCCGGTGAGGACGTGCTGCGGGGTGTCGGCGTACGCCTCGAGGTGGGCACGGGTGGCCTCAGCCTTCGCGGCTCCCGTCAGGCGCGCGGCCTCCGCGTTCGCCGCGCTGAGTCGAACCGTACGGTCTGCCTCGGCGTCGGCGGCGATCGCCTGCGCCTCGGCCTGGTCAACGGCCTCACGCTTGGCGTTGGCGCCCCGCTGGGCCAGCAGCTGCTCCGTACGCTTCGCCAGCTCGATCTGGTTGGCCAGCTCGTTCTCGCCGATCGCCGCCTCCCGCTCGACAGCGCGGGCACGACGCTCGTACGTCGCCCGGTCGGCCTCCTGCTGGACGGCCTCACGAGCGGGAGTGGCGAGCGCCTTCTCCAGGTCCGGGGTCGGCCGCACGAGAGACAATCGCACGCTGAGCACCGAGATCCCCATCGCCGCCAGGCGCGGATCGGTCGACAGGCCAGAGGCCATCGCGGCCCGGATGGTGACGGCGCCACTACGCAGTGCGACGTCCAGGGTCAGGGCCGCGATCGCATCGACCGCGTAGCTCGTGGCGGTGTCAGTGAGGACCGTCGCCACCTGCTCCAAGGGGGTGCCCGTCCACTCCCCGGTCAGCGGCGAGATGCCGAAGTCGAGGCGCTCAGCGGCGGTGTCAGGGTCGGTGAACCGGAAGCCGATGGTGGCGTTGACGGTGGCCAGCTGGAGATCTGTCGTACGGGCACTCACCACGATGGGCAGCTCGCGGTCGTCGACGGGCACCTCTGACAGCACGGCTGTCAGGGGACGGAACCAGAAGCTCTGCCCCGTACCGGCGTGACGGCTGCGGCCGCCGACCAGGTGGGTGACGTGGGTCGTCGCGGAGCCGCGCAGGTGCCGGACGAAGGGGAACGGTGCGATGGATGCCATGTTGCCAACTCCTTAGTAGTAAGAACTACTAATAAGGTAGCCGCTCTCCGGGTCAGGTGCAAACTGGCTGCTGGCCGCGGGATGTCCCGGCCTGCTGTGTCGGTGGAGTCCGATCCGCCATCATGTCGCTCATGGTTGACGCCACGTTCCTCGCCTCCCTGCCCAAGGTCGAGCTGCATGTTCACCACGTGGGGTCGGCGTCTGTCGACACGGTCGGCCGCCTGGCGGAGCGATATCCAGGCGGCGCGGTGCCCACGGACCCGGATGAACTGGCGCGGTACTTCACCTTCACCGACTTCGCGCACTTCATCGAGCTCTACCTGTCCGTGGTCGACCTCGTTCGGGACGCCGATGACGTGCACCTGTTGACCAGCCAGGTCGCACGGGACCTGGCTGCGCAGAACGTCCGGTACGCCGAACTGACCATGACCCCGTACACCTCCGTCATCCGCGGCGTACCGATCGAGGCGTACACCGAGGCCATCGAGGACGCCCGCCGCGCGGCCGAGCGCGACCACGGGATCGTGCTGCGCTGGATCTACGACATCCCGGGCGAGTCAGGGATCCCGGCGGCCGATGCGACCCTGGCGTATGCCCTCGACCATCGGCCTGATGGGCTGGTCGGGTTCGGGCTGGGTGGTCCGGAGATCGGCGTGCCGAGGGCATGGTTCACGCCGCACTTCGACGCGGCGCGCGCGGCTGGCCTTCACTCGGTCCCGCACGCGGGGGAGTCGACCGGGCCGGAGACGATCTGGTCGGCGCTGCGCGACCTCGGTGCCGAGCGGATCGGGCACGGCACATCCTCTGCGCAGGACACTGCTCTGCTGGCGCATCTCGCCGACCACCGGATCCCCGTGGAGGTGTCGCTCACCTCGAACCTCGCCACTGGGGTGGTCGCGTCGCTGCCGGAGCACCCGGTTCTGGCCATGCGCGATGCAGGGGTGGTGGTGACGATCAACTCCGACGATCCGCCGATGTTCGGTACGACGCTGACGCGGGAGTACGGGATCGCAGCCGAGTTGCTGGGTCTGGACGAGGCTGGTGTCGTCGATCTGGTGTTGACCGCGCTGGCCGCCTCCTTCGCGCCGGAGGGGGTGAAGGCGTCGATCGAGTCGGAGCTCGACGGCCCTCACACGTAGAAGTCATGACAGAGCTGAGGATCCCCGCCCTGAGGGGCTAACCCCTGGCCAGGGCATGACTTACGCGGATCCCCCGAAGATGCTCGCCAAGGTGGTGGCCACTCCGTCGTCGTCGTTCGACCCGACCACAGGGAAGCGCGCGATCAGGTCGGGATGGGCGTTGCCGACGGCGTGCGGATGCCCCGCCCACTCCAGCATCGGCAGGTCGTTCGGCATGTCGCCGAAGGCCACCACGTCGGCGGCCGCGACCCCGAGCCGGTCGCAGAGTTGGCGTAGCCGCCACGCCTTGGTCACCCCGGGCGCGCTGATCTCCACGAGGCCGGGAGTGGACCAGGTGGGGAGTGCCCGGTCGCCGACGATGTCGGCGGTCACCCGCTGCAACTCGCTGGGTTCGAGGGTCGCCGACCTGACGAGCAGCTTCACCACCGGCGCGTCCCACAGCTCGGCCAGGTCGCCCACGACGAAGTCGTCAGGAAGCCCCTGGGCTCCAAGATCGGGAACGTACGCCTCGTTGCGTGCCATGCCAGACGGGAGCCGCTCGATGCCCAACCCCACACCGGGGATGGCGGCCTCAACGTCGGCCAGGATCTGCAGCCCCACCGTACGGTCCACGCCAGCCAGGTCGACCACCCGCGCCGCAGCCACGTCGTAGAGCACCGCGCCGTTGGAGATGATCGCGAGCCCGTGCCCGCCGACCAACGGCCACAGCGACGTCATCCAGCGCAGCGGCCGGGCGGTGACAAACACCACCGGAATGCCTCGCTCCTCCAGTTGCGCCAACACCTGCTGGCTGCGGGCAGAGACGGTCCCGTCAGAACGAAGCAGGGTGCCGTCCAGGTCGGTAGCGACGAGTGAACCCACGCCCACACCGTACCCATCAGACCTGCTCGGCTGGCCACGAGGAACGCGTCCCGCCGCTCCCACGAGCCGGGGCGGTTTGGCAGGATTGGGCCCATGACAGACACGCGTGAGGTGTTGACCTGGCAGGGCTTCGGTGACGCGTCGAGGCAGCTCGCCCAGATGGTTGTCGACTCGGGCTACCAGCCCGACCTGATCCTCTCGATCGCTCGCGGTGGGCTGTTCGCGGCGGGGGCGATGTCGTACGCGTTGGGCATCAAGAACCTGCATGTGATGAACGTGGAGTTCTACACCGACATCGACGCGCGGCTGCCGCTGCCGGTCATGCTGCCACCCGTACCGCGGCAGGTCGATCTGTCGGAGAAGAAGGTGCTCGTCGTCGATGACGTGGCCGACACCGGTGGCACGCTCAAGCTGGTCCGCGACTTCTGCGCCGACCACGTCGCCGAGATCAAGACCGCGGTGATCTACGAGAAGCCGCACTCGATCGTGCACTGCGACTACGTCTGGCGCGAGACCGACCTGTGGATCGACTTCCCATGGTCGAGCCAGCCGCCGCTGGTCGCCGGCGCTCAGCAATGGTGAGCTGACCGACCACCGCCAGGCCCTTCGACAAGCTCGGGGGGCCGAGGGTGGTTCCTCGGCAGTCAGTGCGCGACGTCGGTGACGTCGGCGACGGTGGCGTCGAGGACCCGTACAAGATCGTCGGTTGAGACTGTGGCGGCGACCCCATGCGCCCCGCCGCCGATGGACACCGTCCGACCGACGGCAGTCTCGTCGACCACCACCGGCCAGGCGGTCGTGGACCCGAACGGGGTGATCGTGCCCCGCTCGTACCCGGTCGCGAACAGGGCCTCATCTGCGGGCGGCAACGAGAGCCGGTTCTCGCCCAGGAGGGCTCGGAGCTTGGGCCAAGAGATGGTTCGGTCGCCCGGCACCAGCACGAGGACGTAGTCGGCAGCGGACCGCCGTACGACAAGCGTCTTCAGGATGTCCCTGGGCTCCAGCCCGCGGGCCTCGGCTGCCTCTGCGAGTGAGGACACCGGACCGTGCCGTGTGACCTGATGCTCGATGCCGGACGCCACCAGGGCTGCGAGGGCTCGATCCTCGCCCTGACCGGGGACGGTCACTGGTTGATGTAGCCCTCGAGGTGGTCGCGCTCAGATTGCAGCTGGTCGATGCGGTTCTTGACGATGTCGCCGATCGACACGATGCCCACGAGCTGGCCATCCACCAGCACCGGGAGATGCCGGATCCGGTGCTCGGTCATCGATCCGGCGGTCTCGGCGAGGTCGTCGTCGGGTTGGCAGGTGACCACCTGGGTGGTCATCAGGTCGCTGACCGGCAGACCGAGCGCGTCCGCACCGGCCGACTGGAGGCGCCTGACCACGTCACGCTCACTGACGATGCCGCTGACCTCCCGACCGTCCGCGCTCACCACCACCGCGCCGATGTTGTGCTGGGCGAGCAGGTTGAGCAGCGTCTCGACGGTCTCGCGCGGCGAGACGGTGACGACGGCGGAGCCCTTGGTGCGCATCACGTCCGAGATCTTCATTCCCTGACCTTATGGACCTGCCGGTCTTCCCGCCACCCCTCGCGGACAATCGGTTCCCTTCTGACGGCCACGCGTTAGGGTGCGGCCATGACTGAGTGGAGCCTCCCGGAGGTGGCTGTCGATGAGGAGCCAGGCGCCGCCAACGCCTCAACCTCCCCGCTGACCAGGGCGACCCGCGCCGGCATCGAGATCGACGAGATGACCCACTCGGTCGTGCCGCCGATCCACCTCTCCACCACGTACGCGTTCAAGACCATCCAGGAGAAGGCCGGGCTGTACGACTACGGCCGTACGAACACCCCCACCCGGCACCTCCTGACCGACACCCTGGTCGACCTTGAAGGCGGCGCCGGCGGTGTCGTGACGGCGACCGGGATGGGGGCGGTGACCGTCGCGATCGCGGCCCTCGTGCCTGAGGCTGGTGTGGTCGCGATCCCGCACGACTGCTACGGCGGTACGTGGCGGCTCTTCGACGCGCTCGCTCGCAAGGGCCAGATGAGCGAGCTGCGGCTGGTGGACTTCACCGACCTCGACGCGATCGGCACCTCGCTCGAGGGAGTCGACCTGGTCTGGCTCGAGACCCCGTCGAACCCGTTGCTCCGCCTGACCGACCTGGCGGCCGTCGCCCAGCTCGCCCACGCAGCGGGTTCGCTGGTCGCGGCCGACAACACCTTCTGCTCACCGGCGCTGCAGAACCCGATCGCGCTGGGGGCCGATGTGGTGGTGCACTCGACCACCAAGTACCTCAACGGCCACTCCGACGTCGTCGGCGGCGCCGCCATCGCTGCCGATGCCGAGGTCGGCGCCCAGCTCGCCTGGTGGGCCAACTGCATGGGCATCACTGGTTCGTCGTTCGACTCCTACCTCACGTTGCGGGGGCTACGCACCCTGGGCGTACGGATGCGGGCCCACCAGGAGAACGCGGCCGCCTTGGCTGACCTGCTCGCGTCGCACGACGCCGTTCGGGCCGTGCACTACCCCGGGCTCGCCACCCACCCCGGTCATGAACTGGCCACCCGGCAGCAGCGCGGGTACGGCGGAATGCTCAGCTTCGAGTTGGCGGACCTCGCTGCCGCGGAGCGCTGTGTTGAGGCACTGCGCATCTTCTCGCTCGCCGAGTCGCTCGGCGGGGTCGAGACGCTGATCTGCCACCCCGGCCTGATGACGCATGCGGCGATGCCCGTCGAGCTCCAGCAGGCGGCCGGCATCACGCCGGGGCTGCTGCGGGTCTCGGTGGGGATCGAGCAGACCGACGACCTGGTCGCCGACCTGACCCAGGCCCTCGACGCGGCTGCTGGCTGAACCGGAGCCCCGGGGCAGTCCACCGGGCCGGTCCCTGAGCTGGTCGAAGGGTCGCCACGCTCAAGGGATCGGATCCTGGGCATCGGCATTCCGTCCGCGGCGCTCCCGGGGTAGCCTGGTTGAATCCATTCACCGCAGCGGAGCGGAGCAGTCATGACCACCTCGTACGAGTCCCTGCGCGCGGCCTTTGCCGCCGAACCGACCACCACCCGGCCGATGATGCGGTGGTGGTGGTTCGGGCCGGAGGTGGACGACGCCGAGATCGTTCGTGAACTGGAGGCGATGAAGGCGGGCGGGATCGGCGGGGTCGAGGTGTCCCACGTGTACCCCCTGAACAAGGTGTCGACCGGCTTCCTGTCGCCCCGCCACCTGGCGTCGCTCCGGGTGGCGGCCGAGACGGCGCAAGGGCTGGGTCTCCGGTTCGCGCTGACCCTGGGCACGGGCTGGTCGTTCGGCGGACCCCACATCACGCCCGACCTTGCGTCCCGAGGCCTGGTCTGGGTGCGCCGCGAGATCACCCCTGGACCGCTGGCGGTTCCGGCGACAGCCCCGTACCCCGGCGACGAGCTTGTCGCGGCCTTCCTGGGGGCAGGCTCGATCCAGGAGTCCCCCCGCACGTACGAACCACTCCCCGTCGTCGACGGCGCCGTCCAGGTTCCCGAGGGCCGCGGTCCCCGTACGGTGCTGCTGGCCTACAGCCGGCTGACCGGCCAGAACGTGAAGCGGGCCGCGTTCGACGCCGAGGGTCCGGTGCTCGACCACTACAGCAGAGCCGCGGCCGAGGCCCACCTCGCAGCGGTGGGCGATGTGCTGCTGGATGCGGTCCCGGCCGAGCTGGTCGACTCGGTGTTCTGCGACAGCCTCGAGGTGTACGACGCGGACTGGACTGGTGACCTCCCGGCCGAGTTCGAGCGCCGTCGTGGCTACGACCTGCTGCCCAGGCTCTGGCAGGTCCACGTCGACAGCGACACCTCCACGGAGCTGAGGGCCGACTTCTTCCGGACGCTCACCGAGCTGTACGAAGAGCGCTTCGCCGCTGTGATGCAGCAGTGGGCGGCGAGGCGCGGGGTGCGCTTCCGGATCCAGGGGTACGGGCAGCCGCCGGCCAGCATCTCGAGCTACCGCTTCGCTGACCTGGTCGAGGGTGAGGGCTGGGGCTGGACCGACCTCACCCAGGCACGCTGGGCCACCTCGGCCGCTCACCTGTACGGCCATCAGGTCTGTTCGTCGGAGACGTGGACGTGGAACCATTCCCCGTCGTTTCGGACGACCCCGCTCGACCTGCAGGGCGAGGCGCATGACCACCTGCTGCAGGGGGTCAACCAGTTCATCGGGCATGGCTGGCCGTACACCGCTCCTGATGCCGAGGGCGTCGGCTTCATGTTCTATGCGTCGGGGGCGTACGACGACCGCAACCCTTGGTATGGCCCCGCCATGCTGGCGTTGACCACCTACCTGGGCCGACTCTGCGCGGTGATGCAGCAGGGCGACCCTGTTGCTGACGTCACGATCCTGATCCCGAGCCAGGATGCTGCCGCGACGATGCCCGGGTCGATCGACCTATGGCGAGAGGTCCGGGCGTACGTCGGAGACGACCTCACAGCTGCGATCCGGACCAACGGCTGGGACTTCGACCTGGTCGACGACCTGGTGGTCGAGGCGCCTGATCGCGAGCGGCGAGTGATCCTGGTGCCCGGCGCGACGTTGATGCCGGACCGGACCCGCGAGTGGCTCGAAGAGCAGCACGCGGCGGGCAGCCACGTCCTTCTGATCGACTCGTCGGTCGACGTAGCCGGTGCCAGACGGGTCACGAGAGCAGGTCTGGTCGATGCCCTACGGGAGGTCTGTCCGCCGGATGCCCTGGTGGCGCCACCGTCCCACGACATCGGTGTCACCCACCGGTCGGTCGACGGTGCCGAGGTCTACCTGGTCGCCAACACGAGCCAGCATCGCCGGGAGTTCACCCTCACCCCGCGTGATCGGGCCGAGGTGATCGAGGTGTGGGACGCCCACGACGGGAGCGTCGTTCGGACACAATCGGGGCCGTCGATCGACCTGACCCTGGCGCCGTACGAGGCGGCGGTGCTGGTGACTGGCAGCCAGACGACCCTTCGACAGGCTCAGGGACCGGATGGTCGGTCGGTCCCTGAGCCTGCCGAAGGGGCCAGGATCGGATCGGATGGTCTGGTGGCCGAGCCTGAGTCTTGGCGCCCCGTTTCGGGCCCTGAGCCTGTCGAAGGGCCCCAGCTCGGACCCTGGACGGTGTCTGTGGCAGGGGAGACACCCGCTCCGATCACCGTGCCGCACAGGTGGGAGCACACGCCTGGGTTGGAGCGATTCTGCGGTTCGGTCACGTACGGCTCGTCGTTCCACCTGGCTCACGTCCCGGATCGGCTGGTGCTCGACCTGGGCGAGTGTCCCCCGGCACCGCCAGAGGATCCTGCTGAAGCGGGCATGCGGGGCCGGTCGTTCCGCGCCGACGTGCTCGCCCCGGTCGGGGAGGTGGCCGAGGTCTGGGTGAACGGGCAGAGGTGCGGTGTCGTGTGGGCGCCGCCGTACGTCGTCGACGTCACCGCGGCCTTGCAGGCGGGCGTGAACGAGATGCAGGGGGTCGTCTCCAGCACGCTCGCTCATGCGGTCGCCGATGACCCGCACATCACGGAGCGAGGGGACGCGATGACGACGTTGTACGGGCAGCGCTTCGCCATGCAGGAACTGCACCTCGCCGACAGTGGGGTGCGGTCAGGGCTCCTGGCCGTTCCTGTGCTCCGGTTCTAGAGCTCAAGAGGGGGCGGGCCCCTTCGACAAGCTCAGGGACCGAACCAGCACTGGCTCAGGCCCGGGACCCCCGACCGACAGGTTCACCAACTCCGCTACCAGGGCGAACGGCGACGCCCCCGGGCGGACTCCCGACCACCGACCTAGAGCCGAGGACCGGCCTAGAGCCGAGCGTTGGGCTGTGCGCCGAACCGCCGTACGGACGCTGCTGCTGCCGCGAGCGCCTCGGTGACCGCGGCCCTGCGGTCGCGCCCCTGTGCCAGTGCACCCGCCAGCGTGCCGACGAACGCGTCGCCCGCGCCGATCGTGTCGACCACTTCAGCCTCGGGAACGATCTCGCCCGAGTACTCGACGCCGTCCCACGTGATGCCCGCCTTGCCGCGCGTCACCAGTAGCGACTTCGGCGCCACCCCGGTCGCCTGCAGCAGTGACACGTCGGCCTCGTGGATGACCAGCGGGTCGGCAGCGGTGATGACGTCGGTGGGCAGGTCGGTATAGGGGCTGACCTGGACGATCGCCCGTACGCCCCGCTCCGCCGCATAGCGAACAGCGTCGGTCAGGGTGTCGGGGGCGATCTCGGTCTGGGTCAGGAGCACGTCAGCGGCGGAGTCGAGCTTGCCCAAAGGCCGCAACGGGCGGTACTCGATGTGCAGGTTGGCAGCCTGGACGACGACGATGCGGTTCTGGCCCTTCGCGTCGGTGAGGATCAGGGCGTGACCGGTCGGCATGCCGCGCTGCCGCGTCACCTCGAGCCCGATGTCGAGGGCGGCGAGCCGGTTGAGGTACTGCTTCCCAGCGTCGTCGTCGCCGACCGAGCCGACCATGATCACGTCGGCACCGCTGGCCTTGGCGGCGACAGCCTGGTTGCCGCCCTTGCCGCCGGCGAACCGCATCAGCCGCTCGCCCATCACCTTCTCGCCCGAGGCAGGCATCACCGGGATGTGCACCTCCAGGTCGACGTTGAGCGAACCGAGAACGATGACGCGGCCCATGGTCTTTCCCTTCCAGAACGACGTGCGAGAGCGGGTTGGCTGTCATCCTGTCACGCGAGGCTCCGGCGCTGATCGGCGGGGTGGGGGGCAACGTTGGCTCGCAGACGAATGGAGACGCCCATGGCTTACGACGAGGATCTGGCGCAGCGCATCCGTGAGCTGGTCGCGATCGAGGACAACCTGACCGAGATGACGATGTTCGGCGGGCTTGCCTTCCTGCTCGGCGGCAACTTGGCGGTTGCGGCAGGCAGCCACGGCGACATGCTGCTGAGGGTCGACCCTGCTGCGGGCAGGCAGCTCGCGGCAGAGACCGAGGCGGAGGTGATGCAGATGGGCGGCCGCACCATGACAGGCTGGCTGCACGTCCCTGCGAGCGCGGTCGAGTCCGACGATGACCTCGCCCGTTGGGTGGAGCACGGCGTCTCGTACGCCCGAGCGCTGCCGCCGAAGGACAAGACGAAGAAGAAGCCCATGGCTCGGAAGCGCAAGGCCTGATCAAGCCGCGGATCACCCGTGTCGGGACTGCCAAGTGGTCGCATAGCATCGGCAGGCGAGAGGGGGTTCGGATGGGAATCGTCGGGCGTATCGACGCCGTTGCTGACGCCGCCCCTGACAGGATCGCCCACGAGAGTGGCGCCGAGCGGCTGACCTACGCTGAGCTGCGGGATGTCTCCGACGACTGGGCCTCGCGGCTCGCCGGACTGCCCAGGGGTGTCCCGGTCGTCGTGTACGGGCACAAGAGCCCCCGGATGCTGGCGGCCTTCCTCGGGGCGGTGAAGTCAGGCCGCCCGTACATCCCCGTCGACCGGTCGTGGCCAGCCGACCGGATTGCCGCCGTGGTCGCCGAGTCTGAGGCCGCCATGGTGATCGCCACCGAGCCGCTGCCTGACGGGATCGACCTTGGCGCCGCGCTGGTGATCACCCAGCGTGACGAGCTGCCCGTGAGTGCGATCGTCCCCGTCCCCGTCGGTCCTGACGAGCCGTTCTATGTGATCTACACTTCCGGCTCGACTGGCCGGCCCAAGGGCGTGCAGATCTCTCGCGCTGCGCTGGAGCGGTTCGTCGCCTGGACGCCGGCGTTCACCGACCCCCCCGCATCGGAGGCGGCTCGGGTTGACGCCGTCTGGCTGAACCAGGCCCCGTTCTCGTTCGACCTGTCGGTGATGGACGTGTACGGAGCCCTCAGCTCCGGCGGCACCCTCCATTCCGTCACCGCTGATCTCCTCGCCAAGCCGCGCGACCTGCACGCCGACCTGGCCGCCTCCGGGGTCAGCGTCTGGGTCTCGACCCCCTCCTTCGCCGATCTCTGCCTCGCTGACCGGGCCTTCAGTGCAGCACTGCTCCCGCGCGCGTCGGTCTTCTGGTTCTGTGGCGAAACGCTGGCGCCTGCGACCGTACGGGCCCTGCGCGAGCGCTTCCCGGACGCCGTCGTCTACAACACCTACGGACCGACAGAGTCCACCGTCGCCGTCACCGCCGTGCTGGTGGACGAGCCCGTCCTTGACCGTGGCGGCGCACTGCCGGTGGGAACGGCCAAGCCGGGGACGACGATCCTGATCGATGCGGTGTCGAGAGTGGACCCTGTGACAGCCTCACCGGCCGGCCCTTCGACAGTCTCAGGGGCCGGCGACGGGGGCCCTTCGGCAAGCTCAGCGGCCGACCTTTCAACAGACACCGCGGGCGAGGTGATCATCGCGGGAGACACGGTGTCGCTGGGCTACCGCGGCCGCCCCGACCTGACCGAGGCAGCCTTCCTGACTGTCGACATCGACGGCGTCGCCACCGCGGCCTATCGCACGGGAGACCTCGGCCGGCTCGACCCTGACGGCATGCTCCACTTCCTCGGCCGGCTCGACAACCAGGTCAAGCTGCACGGCTACCGGATCGAGATCGAGGACATCGAGAACAACCTGCGTCGCCTTGACGATGTGGTCCACGCTGCGGTGGTGCCCGTACGCAAGGACGATGGCACGATCGCCCACCTGAAGGCGTTCCTGCAGCTCAGCGTACCGACGACCCTCAGCCCCCTCAGCTTCGCCACCGGCGTCAAGAAGCGGCTCAAGGCCTTCGTGCCCGACTACATGGTCCCGAAGGTCATCGAGACCGTCGAGACGATTCCGCTGACGAGCAATGGCAAGGTCGACCGCCGCCGACTCGGTTCTGGCGCCTGATGTCTGCGTACGGCAACCTCTACTGGTTCTACGTCGTCGGGCTGCTCTCGATCCCGGCGGTCGTCCTCGGCCTCCTCGGTCGCCGGATCCGTCCGTACGGGCTTGTCGCCACGGTGATCGTCGTCGCCGCTCTGATGGCCACGCATCCCGTCCAGATGGGCTGGTTCCTCGGGTTCTGCGGCTATCAGGCCCTGCTGGTCAAGGGGTGGCTGCACTACCGAACCCGCCACCCGGACTCGCACCGCTACCTCGCCCGCGGCGCAGCGGTGGCCGCGACGGCACCGCTCGCCGTGGTGAAGTTCCTGGGGCTCTTCCCCACCCTCTCCGTGGGGTTCCTCGGGGTCTCGTACCTCTCCTTCAAGGTCATCCAGCTGGTCTTGGAGATCACTGACGGCCTGATCAAGGCGCTCCGGTGGCGAGACCTCGCCTACTTCGTGCTGTTCTTCCCGACGTTCGTCTCGGGACCGATCGACCGCTCCCGCAGGTTCGACGCCGATGCCGAGCGAGTCTGGACCCGCCCTGAGTACGCCCATCTCATCGGCCGCGGCCTGACCCTGCTACTGCTGGGCGCCCTCTACAAGTTCGTGTTCGCCGCGTGGTTCGCCTCGATGCTGCCGTGGGCCACCGGCTGGCCGCGGACGTGGGCCTACATGTACCTCTACTCCGGCCAGCTGTTCTTCGACTTCGCCGGCTACTCCGCGATGGCGGTCGGTCTGTCGTACATCTTCGGCATCCGCACCCCACCCAACTTCCGCATGCCGTTCGCGGCCGAGTCGATCAAGGACTTCTGGAACCGCTGGCACATCAGTCTGTCGTTCTGGTTCCGCGACTACCTCTACACGCGGATGACGATGTATCTGATGAAGAAGAAGGTCTTCAAGGAGCGCGCAACCGCTGGCCGCGTCGCGATGGTCGCCAACATGACACTGATGGGCTTCTGGCACGGCTTCACCGTCCACTACATCGTGTACGGGCTGTATCACGGCCTCCTGTTGGTGGCGAACGACGTGTACGAGAAGAAGAGCCCGCTGTACGCCTACCGGACCCGCACCTGGTACCGGATCGGCGCCATCCTGATCACCGCCCAGCTGGTCATCTTCGGGTTCCTGATCTTCTCCGGCCACATCATCAAGATCTGAGGCGGAGAATGGCCATGGTCCCGAGGGGTGACGGTGTGAGCGGGCGCGATGGCCAGGCCGCGGTCGGAATCATTCTGGCGGGGCTGCTGGTCCTCGGCCTCTAGATGAGCCCTGGGGTGGCTCACTGGCCAGGCTCGTAGGTGATCGTGTCTCCGCCGTTCAACGGACGTTGGTACGACTGGAGGCAGCTGAGCACCGAAGTCAGGCAGCGCTACTACCGCCGAGTTGCTGACCTGTCGAGGACCTACGGCGCTCAGGTGCTCGACCTCAGCACGAAGGAGTACCAACCGTTCCACTTCTATGACACGATCCATCTCGGCCGGATCGCCTGGCTCGACGTGCTTGCGGCCTGTTATCGCTTCGGGAAGAGTTGATGGAGATTCCGACAGGGCGAGAGGCGCGCCTCGTCGGCCCATCGACGAAGGAGACCACCTTGGACGCAACGCAGGAAGACATCGTCATCGGGCTGCTGACGCAGGCCTGCGGCACTGACGAGGTCGCCAACGAGCGCGACCTCGACCTGTTCGAGGCTGGGCTGCTCGACTCGATGGCCTTCACCGAGGTTCTGGTGGGCCTTGATGATGAGCTGGGCGTCCGGGTTGCCCCGACCGAGGTCGACCGTGACGAGGTGTCGACCGTGAACCGGTTGCTCCGGTTCGTCGCCGAGCGGCTGTGACGCTGGGCTGATGCGTCGGATCGGGGCGTTCCTGCTGGCGGCAGTCGTGGCGCTGGGCTTCCTCATGAGTCCCGCTGCCGACTGGGCCGTCGTGGCTGCAGCGTCCGATCCGCCAGCCGTACGGGGCATCCGCCAACTCAACTACGACCAGGCCGGTCACCGTGAGCTGCCGCGGGAGATGTACGAGCGGGTGCTCGCCGACACCCCTCTTAACGTGACCAGCCTGTACGTGATGGGCTCGTCGGAGTTTGGTGTACCGGTCGACCAGAACCCCTCCCGGCTGCTGCCGGCGAAGGTGACCGACTTCGACATGTACCTGTCGGGGCGTGGCTACCAGCAGTCGCTTTATCACGCCCTCGAACTGGCGGCGGTCTCGCAGTCGCTGCGCACGAAGAAGGTCGCCCTGATCGTGTCGCCGCAGTGGTTCGCCAACCGTGACGGCATCGCTGAGGGCGCGTTCCGGTCGGTGTTCTCGTACTCGGCGTGGGACGAGATGCTGGCCAACCAGTCGCTGTCGCCGGCCGTTCGCAAGCGGTTGGTTCGTCGGGTGGGGGAGCTGATGCCTGAGCTGTGTCGTGCCTGGGCCACCTGCTCGGACAACCCGGTCACGGGGGTCAAGGACGCGCTCGAGACGCCGTACAACCTCGTCGATGTGCGGCTCGGGGTGCTGCAGGAGTCGTACGACCAGAAGAAGGTACGGTCGAGGTTCCAGTACACCGGCAGCTACGTGCAGCAGGGCTCGCCGATGGGGTCGTTCGACTGGACGACAGCCAACGAACAGGCTGACGCGCAGGCGAGCCTGGCCACGCGGGGCAACCCGTACGGCATGCAGCAGGACTACTACAAGCGCCGCATCGAGCCGTACCTCGCCTCCTTGAAGGGGCACGAGGCGCCGGTGCAGTACACCGACTCGAGGGAGTACGACGACCTCGACCTCTTTCTCGAGGTGGCCCACGACCTGGGCCTTGAGGTGATGCTCGTGGCGCTGCCGGTGAATGGCCCATGGTCGGACTTCACTGGGCTGCCGATGAACGAGCGAACGATGTATGCGGCCAAGGTGCAGCAGGTGGCGGCCAACGAGTGGCGGGTCGACTCGAACCATCCGCCGTTGACCTTCGTCGACCTGACGTCGAAGATGTACGAGCCGTACTACTTCTTCGACACGCTCCATCTGGGCTGGAGGGGGTGGCTGGATGTCACAGAGATCTGTTGGCGCTTCGCCAAGAAGTGAGGGCCTGGTCGCGGGTGCGCTGACCTGGCTGCAGCAGGTTGGCGAGACGCCCGTGGTGAACCCGACCAAGCAGCGGTGGACGCTGCCGGACAAGAAGCCGCACCCGCTCAGCGCGGTCGGCTGGTTCGTCTACGCCCTGGTGATCCTGCTCGTCCTGACCGCCTACTCGATCTGGGTCGGCGGGGCGTCCGGAACGTTCATCTACGCGGGCTTCTGACGCTGACAGACGACGCCGCATGGGAGGCGTTGGTCGACCACACCGACCACCTGCTGCGAGTGCTCCGGCTGGTGACGATGGCGATCACCAGCAGCCTGGACGATGACCGCCACGACACCGTCGGTGATGTCGACGACGAGGATCTCGCCTCGCTCCGGCCACGCGACAGGGGCTCGCGGCAGAAGTGAGCTGAGCAACGCGCGACGCCACTAGGGTTTCGATCATGACCGCGAAGCCGAGCGACGCCCGTACGGGCACTGCGACCGACGACGAGACCCTCGTCGAGCCGCCGATCTCTGACGACCTCGAGACTGACATTCCGGAGGCCGGCTTCCAGGGACTCCAGTTCCCCGCCCGCCCGACCAGGCTGCGGCCGAGGGCCCGTCGTCGTACGCCAAGCCTTCGCGACAACCCGCCGCCCTTTGCCGCCGACGGCCGCAACAAGGCCTATCTGGAGTGGCTCGAGAACCAGTCGATGCTGCGCGACGCCAAGACCCTCGGCCGCCAGCTGTCGGGCCGGCACGCGATGTGGAACAGCCCGTTCGCCAAGCCCGATCCCCGGGCTGCCCTGGCGAAGGCGTCGGTCTGGTACACGGGCTACCCGATCTCCAACATCACCAAGCCGGGCCAGTCGTTCCTCGGCGCGATGGGCTCGGAGACGCTGTGGGAGGCCTTCGCCAAGATCGGGATCGAGGCCGTGCACACCGGTCCGGTGAAGCTCGCTGGCGGCATCTCGGGCTGGCAGTCGACCCCTTCTGTTGACGGGCACTTCGACCGGATCAGCATGCAGATCGACCCGCTCTTCGGCACCGAGGACGAGTTCCGGGCGATGTGTGAGTCGGCAGCCGAGTATGGCGGCACCATCATCGACGACATCGTGCCTGGTCACACCGGCAAGGGTGCCGACTTCCGGCTGGCCGAGATGAACCACCTCGACTACCCGGGCATCTACCACATGGTCGACATCCCCGAGGAAGCCTGGGATCTCCTCCCCGAGGTGCCCGAGGGTGCCGACGCTGCCAACCTCAGCGTCGCTCAGGAGAAGGCGCTCGCCGACGCGGGGTACATCATCGGCGAGATGCAGCGGGTGATCTTCTTTGAGCCCGGCGTCAAGGAGACCAACTGGTCGGCGACGTCGCAGGTGTACGACCGGGACGGCACCGCCCACCGGTGGGTGTACCTGCACTACTTCAAGGAGGGCCAGCCGTCGATCAACTGGCTCGACCCGACGTTCGCTGGCATGCGGTTGGTGATGGGCGACGCCCTGCACTCGCTGCTCGACCTCGGTTCGGGTGGCCTGCGGCTCGACGCGAACGGCTTCCTCGGGGTCGAGCGCCGCGACAGCGAGGAGCCCGCGTGGTCCGAGGGGCACCCCTTGTCGCGCGCGGCGAACCAGCTGATCGGGTCGATGGTGCGCAAGGTCGGTGGCTTCACGTTCCAGGAGCTCAACCTGACCATGGACGACATCAAGTCAACCTCCGACGTGGGGCCAGACCTGTCGTACGACTTCATCACCCGGCCCGCCTACCAGTACGCGCTGGCAACCGGCGATACCGAGTTCCTGCGGCTGGTGCTGCGCGAGGCGATGGCCACGGGCATCGACCAGGCCTCACTCGTCCATGCCCTGCAGAACCACGACGAGCTCACCTACGAGCTGGTGCATTTCGCGACGATCCACGCCGATGACGAGTACACCCTCGAGGGCGAGGTGTGGCGGGGTGCCGACATGGCCGAGCACATCCGGCAGCGCATGCGCGACACGCTCACAGGGGAGGCAGCGCCGTACAACTCGACCTTCACGACCAACGGCATCGCCTGTACGACCACGTCGGTGATTACCGCGTCGCTCGGCATCACCGATCTCGACGAGATCGGCCCGGACGACCTGCAGCGGGTCATCTCGGCCCACATCCTGTTCGCGATGTACAACGCCTGGCAGCCAGGGGTGTTCGCCTTGTCGGGTTGGGACCTCGTTGGTGCGCTGCCGCTGGAGCGCGCCAAGGTGAAGGGTCTGATCAAGGCGGGCGACACTCGGTGGATCGAGCGCGGGGCGTACGATCTGGTCGGCTGGAACCCCCAGGCGACCCAGTCGTCGTCGGCGATGCCGCGGGCGACGAGCTTGTACGGGACGATCACCGACCAGCTCGACGACCCGGACTCCTTCGCGAGCCGACTGGCCAAGGTGCTCGAGATCCGCAAGAAGCATGGTCTCGCGACAGGCGACCTGGTCGATGTTCCTGACGTCGACGTGCCCGGCGTGCTGGTCATGGTGAACCGGCTCGAGATCGGTGCGATCCAGTTGACCGTGCTCAACTTCAGCCAGCTGGGGGTCAGCACGGTCGTCCGGTCCGGGCATGTGCCCGTGGGCGGCACCGTGGTGAACCTGGCGACGCGCCGCCGGGTCGGTACGGTCGATGAAGCTGGCCAGTTCGAGATCACCCTGAGCCCGTTGAGCGGGGTCGCGCTGATCGTGAAGGAGCCGGCCGAGAAGGTTTCGAATGCCAAGGACGCCAAGGACGCCACGGATCAGAAGTGACGTGGAGCTGGGTGGTCCGTGACTCTGCGATACGTACAGCCCCTGGCACGCTCATCTAGCGCTTCCCCGGGGCTGTACGTGTCGCACAGTGACGCCCTCGCCGGTGACCGTCTCTGGCGGGCGGGCCGCGGCCTCACTCCGGTGGCCGGACAGGTGCCTCGTCGGGCGGTCTGACCCGTACGGCGACGACCCCGGTTGACCGGTCGACCGCCACGGTCCAGCCGGTCTCCCGGGTCCAGAAGCAGGCCTCCGGGCCGGGTCGGGTAGGGGCTCCGTAGCGTCGGGAGACGGCCCCGATCGCGAGGTCGTACGGCACCTGCCGCGACAGCCCCGCCACGTCGCCGGCGCCGTACAACTCGAGCCGCAGCTCGGGGTACCACGTGAGCCCTGTGTCGCTGGTGATGGGGCTGACCAGCTCCAGCAGGTACGGGGCCTGCGGCAGCACGATGTGTCGGTGCGGGCTGGCCGATCCGGCCCACGAGAGCCGGCCACCCAGAGCCGCGGCCATGTCGGGCAGGGACTCGTCCTCGACCGGGACATATCCCGCTTCGGCGATGCGGACAGCCAGATCGGCTGCCGACTCAGCCAGGGCGTCCGGAGGGACGGACTCCTGAGGTGGGATCCCCGTCCGCACCAGTTCGAGCCAGAGGGGGAAGGTGCCTGGCTCGCCGGTGGGGGTGAAGACGCCCTGCAGGTGCCGCCCTGACGGCAGCCTCCACCAGCGGATGACCTTCTCGCCGCGGCGGACGGTGACGTACGGGCCGAGCCGGGTGGCGACCTGTGCGGTGAGCCCGCCCAGGGGTGTGTCAGCGGCGAGCGGGACGGCCAGACGTGAGGGAAGCCCATCGCGGTCGACCTCGACACGCAGCACGGAGCTGTCCGGCAGCCCGATCACGTGGGCGTCACCCTCCGGGATGGGAGGCGCGCCGCCGATGCGGGCGGCGAGAACGGGCAGCGTCGGAACCGTCCAGTCCCACGGCTCGGCATCGGCCCGCAGCAGCAGGTCGAGGGCAGCAGGCAGTGACGGCATGGTTGCACCCTAGTCAGTGCAGGGAGTCACCCACCCGGTCCCTGAGCTTGTCGAAGGGCCAAGGCGACGGCGTCAGGATGCCGACTGGGGATCGACCTGCGCGGCGTCGGCCGACATCTTTCGCCACACCGTACGCGGCGAGCCCAGCCACGCCAGGTCGAGATCGGCGTCGGTGATCCATCGTGACGAACCCAGGGGTGGGCGAGAGCGTGACCTCCCCCTCGACCGCGCGGTTCCGTCCTGACACCACCACCTCGCCGCTGAGCCCCGGCGCGTTCGGCAGGTACGGCGCCAGTCGCGCCCCGGCGCCCAGAACGCCGCCAGAGCCGGGGGTGAGAAGCCGCAGCGGGAGCCGCTCCCCGTCGTACGCCAACGAGCCGTCGACCTCGGGCTGGACGTTCGGCAGCGGGGCCATCTCGCTCTGCCACCAGCCATCCCACTGGGCAGGGGTCGGCCAGGTGACGGGTGCTGCCGCGCGCCATCTCATAGCGGCCATGCTTCCGCAGACCCGGCCCGTACCCCGGCGGTTGCGTGAGGCAGGCATCGCCGGGAAGCACCCGCCGACGCTCCGAACACCCGCGAGCGGACGGCGCCGACGGGATAGCTGGATCTTCCCATAAGGTCCCTATGAGGTTGTTTAAACGTTTTGACAATCGGTTTAGCACTGTGTTCCCATGGTCTCGGAGAGCGTTTGCCAAACCCTGATGTCACTGCCGACCCCCACCAAGGAGAGCCTCCAATGAAGAGACGTACATTCGCACTCGGGCTCGCGGGCACCCTGGCCGCAGCCACCACGGCCGCTTGTGGCGGCGCCGACGCCGGTACGGGCACTGCCCCCGGCGCTCAGTCCACCCCCACCGAGCCGCTGAAGTTCTACCAGTCCGGCGACATCAACCAGGGCGGCGGCTACGCCAAGCTGGCCGAGAAGTACAAGGCCCAGACCGGCATCACCGTCGAGGTCGTCGAGATCCCGAACGCCGACATGGCCACCAAGATCAAGAACGCCGCCCAGGCCAACGACTTCCCGGCGCTCGCGCGGATCGGGTCGGTCGACCCGCTCTGGAAGGACGCCACGGTCGACCTCAAGGAGATCGCCACCAACGCCAAGGTGAAGATGGACCTCGCGGCCAAGGACGACAAGGGCCGGGTCTACTCGATTCCGTCCGACGTCACCGCGGTCGGCCTCTTCCTGAACAAGACCCTCTGGGACAAGGCGGGCGTCAAGTACCCGACCAGCGAGTCGGGGATCTGGACGTGGGACGAGTTCGTCGCCGCCGCCAAGGAGGTGCAGGCCAAGGCCGGCGCCAAGTACGGCCTGGTGATGGACAAGTCCAGCCACCGGCTCAACTCGTTCCTGTACGAGTTCGGCTCGACCCACTGGCAGCCCGACGCGTCCGGCAACTGGACGACCAACGCGGCGACCAAGACCGCGCTGGAGTACTTCAAGATGCTGAACGACGACAAGTTCATGCCGAAGGCCGTCTGGCTCGCCAAGGACGACCCCAATGCGCTGTTCAAGTCGGGCCAGGTTGCGGCCTACTACTCCGGCTCATGGCAGATCGCCGACTTCGCGAAGAACATCAAGGACTTCCAGTGGGTGTCGGTCTACGCCCCCAAGCAGCCCACCCGCGCGGTCAACTACGGTAACGCCGCCGCGATGGTCGTCTTCGAGGGCAAGAACTCCGTCCACGCCAAGAACTTCCTGGCCTGGCTCTACAAGCCGGAGAACTACACCGAGCTGATGCAGACCTCCGGCATGTTCCCTGCTGTCGACGGGATCACCCCGACGTACACCGCCAACAAGGACGCCTTCGACCTCTACAACGCCGAGATCAAGGCCAGCGACCCGATCGTGGCGAAGGTCAAGGGCCTGGGCCTCAAGAACGAGGTCGCCGGCAAGGCCACCGATGGCGATCCCGTCCGCGACCAGACCGTCAAGTACCTCAACGGTGAGATCACCGTCGACCAGACGATCACCGCGATCAACGACGCGCTGACGAAGGCGTTCAAGTAGCAGTCGTGCCCCGTACGGACCCGGTGTCCGCCTGAATCCCGTACGTTGCGGGATGACGGTGGGCAACCGGGCCGTCGGACTACCCCCTCGCCCCGGAGGTCCCAGAGTTGAGTACCGCCGCACCCGTGAAGCCGCGCCGCGCGAACTTCACCAGAGAGCACCTCACCCCGTTGGTGTTCACGATCACCACGATGGTGCTGTTCGCCGTCTTCTTCCTGTGGCCCGGTGGGTTGGGCCTCTACTACTCGTTCACCTCCTACCGCGGCGTCCCCTGGAGCCTGAAGTGGGTCGGTCTGGAGAACTACGTCGCGCTGTTCGGTGACGCTGACTTCTACAAGGCGCTCAGCCGCACGATTCTCTACACCGTGCTGGCCGTACCGCTGCACTACGCGGTCGCCCTGTTCATCTCGGTGTTGCTGGTCAGCAAGCACATGCGCGGCGCCACCGCCGCCCGCCTGGTCTTCTTCTTCCCGTGGCTGATCTCCCCGATCGTCGTCGGCATCATCTGGCGCTGGCTGTTCGGCGAGAGCTTCGGCTTCGTCAACTACGTGCTCGGACTGCTCAGCCTGCCGCCCGCGCAGTGGCAGACCAACGGCAACCTGGCGCTGGCCGTCATGCTGCTGGCCGGCACCTGGGGCGGTACGGCGTTCACGATGCTGCTCTTCATCGCAGCGCTGAAGAACATCCCGCGGTCCTACTACGAGGCGGCCTCGATCGACGGTGCGAGCGAGTGGCGCCAGTTCTGGTCGATCACGCTGCCGCTGCTGCGGCCGACCTCGTTCCTGGTGATCCTGCTCGGCACGATCGGCTCCATGAAGGAGTTCGCGCTGATCCAGTCGCTCAACGACGGCGGCCCCGGCACCCAGAACGTGCTGATCGTGCAGTACATCTACAAGACCGGGTTCGAGAACACCAAGATCGGCTACGCCAGCGCTGTCTCGATGGTGCTGATGCTGATCCTGATGGTCATCGCGCTCATCCAGATGCGGATCGACAACCGGGGAAGTGACCAGTCATGAGCCAAGCATCGGTCCCTGAGCTTGTCGAAGGGAACGCCCCTGTCACCGTGACGACCCCGGCCAAGCGGAAGAAGTCCGCCGACAAGGGTTGGTCGCCGGCAGCGGTCGGCGTGAGCGGCATCATCTGGCTGCTGGCGGTGCTGTTCGCGCTGCCGATCATCTGGTTCCTGCTCAGCTCGTTCAAGCCGGGCAGCGAGCTGTTCCGCTACCCGATCACCCTGCTACCCGAGCAGTGGACCCTCTCGGGCTACGCCACCGCGTGGAGCCGGTTCGACTTCGCCCGCTACTTCCTCAACACGGCCACCGTCGCTGTGGTGACGACCCTGCTGACCGTGATCGTCAGCGCGGCCACCGGCTACGCCTTCGCCAAGTACAAGGCCACCTGGCTCAAGGTCTTCTTCGTCTGCATTCTCGCCACCACGATGCTGCCGACCGAGGTGATCATGCCGTCGACGTTCATCGTGATCCGTGATCTCGGTCTGTACGACAAGCTGGCCGGCATCATCGTGCCGTCGATCATGACCGCGACCGGAACCTTCATGTTCCGCCAGTACTTCAAGACCGTCCCCGATGAGCTGATGGAGGCCGCCCGGATCGACGGGGCGAACGAGTTCAAGATCTTCTGGTCGATCATGCTGCCGCTGGCGAAGCCGATCGCGATCACCCTGGCGATCTTCTCCTTCCACTGGCGCTGGAATGACTACATCTGGCCCCTGCTCGTGCTCAAGGACCAGAAGCTCTACACGCTCCAGGTCGCACTGCGGTCCATCGTGGGCGCTGACAACATCGACTGGTCGGTGCTGCTGAGCGCGTCGGTGATCTCGCTGATCCCGATGGTGATCGTGTTCCTGGTGTTCCAGCGCTACATCATGAACGCCGACATGAACGCGGGCCTGAAGGACTGACACAGTGATGCTCGCCGAGGTGATCGCCGCCAACGTCACAGCGAGGGCGTACGGGGGCCTCGACCAACCGCTACCAAGGGCACACCGTGCGCTGCAGCAACTGGCCGAGGCATGCACGTACGCCTGGCTGCTGTCCCCGGCGACCCCATCCTCGGTCTCTGAGCTTGTCGAAGGGCCGAAGCCCATAACGGTCGCTGAGTTTGTCGAAGGGCCAACTGCTCCGCCGGAAGGCGGGTCAGGCTCCCCGCTGCTGGACCGGGCGGCCGCATGCCTGGCGGCGCTGGCCGTTCAGCAGGGCAGAGACGGGTTGTTCCAGACCGGCGACAACGTCGAGTCACCGCCAGACTCCTCGTTCACCGCCAACGGGCTTGCCAGACTGGTGAGGGTCTGTCGGGGACGAGACTCCGTACAGCACATTGCTGAGGCCGCGTTGACCGTGCTGGCGCGACTTGCACCGGGGTTGCTCGCGGGTGGAGTGCACACACCCAACCACCGGTGGGAGTTGGCATCGGCGCTTGCGCAGGTGGGCGACCTGCTCGGTGATGACCGCTGCAGCCAGCTAGCGGACGAGTGGCTGGCCGAGGGAATCGACCTCCAGGAGGACGGGCTCTACTCCGAGCGCAGCCCCAACTACGCAGCCTTCGTCACCAACCCGTGCCTTCTCACCCTCGCCGACCTGCGGAACAGGCCCGACCTCGTCGACATCGTGCATGCGAACTTGCACGTCCACCAGTTGCTGACCGACCGGACGGGCAGGGTCGAGACCCTGCAGTCGCGGCGCCAGGACCAGAAGCTCGACGACTTCTCGGCCGAGCACTTCGCGTGGCAGTACCGGGTGCTTGCCCACCGCGTCGGTTGTGGCGAGTGCGGCGCGGCGGCGCTGGCCCTGGAGGCGCGCTCAGAGGCGCGGCCCGACGCGGATGCAGCCCGCCGGGGGGACGACAGGGCAACGACAGTCAGCCCTGGCACCAGCATCCCCCTGGACTCGCTCGAACCGGCGGCTGAGGCATTGATGACCCCCGACGTGCTGGGTGACCTTCCCGTACGGCCACGACAGCCGCGGACCGGGTGGACCGTGCTGGAGACCTCGCAGCTCGCCATCCATCGGTCCGATCAGGCTCGGCTCGTGGTCAGGGCGGCACCCGATGTGGCTGCGTTGGGCAGGGTGACCTCGGGCGCGGCTGCCAACCCGACCCTCGCGCATGTTCGGGTGGGGCCCGCGGCCGGTGAGCTCGACGCCGGGTGGGCCGGAACGTGGCTGTCGTCGGTACGCCTGTCCCGTTCGTTCTTCGGACTGGGTCCCTTCCGGGCTGACGAGATGCTGTTGGACCGTGGCCGGGTGGTGCTGCGGGAGACCAAGGCGGCCGCCTACTACCACCCCATGACCGTTCACCCGCGCTTCGAGTTCGAGGGCAGGTTCGCAGCCGAGATGGGCTTCGAGGCGCGCCGGCAGGACCTCGTCACGCTCGAGACCGAGGTCACTGTCTCGCCGCAGCCGGACGGGGTCGAGCTGACGGTCAGGGCCACGGGGCCGGTCGTCCCGCATCACCTCGAACTGGGATTCGCCGACCTAGGACTGGCTGTCACGGGCGCCCTCCCGCTCGGGGAGGACCAGTACGTGGCGACCGGCCCCGTCATCCTCTCCGCCCCCGGGATCGCGCAGGTACGCATCACGCTCGACTCAGTGGGGGAGCCGTACCTGGCCAAGCCCTACGACCCGGGCGAGGCCTACACCTACCTCGGCGGTACGGATGCCGTGGGCGGACTGCGCGTGTACGTGCCCTTCCTCTCGCCCGGAGAGTTCAGGGTGAGGGTCACGATCGGAGAACCCGCTCTGTTCTGACTCGCGGATGAGGGGAGTCGAGGACCCACCTCATGACCTAGCCACAAGACCGTAGGTCAGCGCTCAGAAGAGGCGGGTTTCGGCGAGCGCGGCTGGCTCCTCGAGGTCCAGCAGTCTCCGCTTACGATCAAGCCCCCGGCATAGCCCGTCAGTGATCCATCTGCGCCGACCACACGGTGGCAACCCAGGGATAGCGACCGCGTTCCCTCACGAAACGGTCACGGCGCGGAGCGCGTAGGGTGCTTGTCGACTGGGTCGCGACCCAGCGTGTCTGAGGGAGGAGTCACATGACTGATCACGTGCTGCGCCGGGCCGAGGGACCGGTCTGGGTCGACGTCGTGCCAGGAACCAGCGGCTGGTCGTGGACGGGCATCCAGGTGGTCGAGCTCACCCTCGGCAAGCGGCACGAGATCGACCTCGGCGACCGGGAGGCGATGGTCATCCCATTGGCTGGCTGGTGCACCGTCTGGAGCGAGGATGTCACCTTCGACCTGGCTGGTCGCGAGTCGCCGTTCGACGGTCCGACCGACTCGGCGTACCTCCCCAAAGGTGCCCGACTGGTGCTCGAGGGTCAGGGGCGGATCGCCGTACCCACTGCGATTGCCGACGCGACGCTGGAGCCGACCTACCTGCCAGCCACCTCCGTACGCCTCGTCGCTCGCGGCGCGCGGTCGATGTCGCGGCTCGTCCGGGAGTACGCGATGCCCGAGGCGTTCACGGCCACGTCGCGGCTGCTGGTCTGCGAGGTGATCACGCCAGCCGGCAACTGGTCGGGCTACCCGGCGCACAAGCACGACACCCAGACCGAGACCGAATCCGAGCTGGAGGAGATCTACTACTACGAGTTCGTCGACGGTCCGAACGGGGAGCCGGGGTTCGGCCTGCACGAGACGACCGCGTCCGACGAGCGGCCGATCGATGTGCACGCCGAGGTGCGTACGGGCGACACCGCACTGGTCCCGTACGGCTGGCACGGCCCCTGCGCCGCCTGCCCCGGCCACGACATGTACTTCCTCAACGTGATGGCCGGGCCGTCTACGTCGAAGGACTGGAAGATCACCGACCACCCAGACCACACCTGGGTACGGGCGACCTGGCCGGACCACCCGGTCGACCCGAGGGTGCTGGCGGGACTTCGGTAGACGAGGCAGAAAGAGAGGAACCTTCTGCCATCCAGGTATCCTTGCGGTACGACCCTCAACATCAAGAATCCCGTGACGGATCGGCTCGCACCCGAACTGGCCGACGCCACCGGTGAGTCCTTGACCGAAGCCGTTCGGAGAGCCATTGAGGACCGCTTGGCGAAGGTGGCTCGTGCCAGCAGTTCGGATGACGTTCTGTCTCTCTACATGTCCATCATCGACCGAGGTCGGCGGATGCCGATTATCGACTCCAGGAGCGAGGACGAGATTCTGGGGTACGACGATGACGGTCTGCCCACATGATCGTGGTCGAGACGTCCGCGTTGGTCGCGATCATCCTGGGTGAGCCGGAGGGGGCGACCTTCGCTGCGAGGCTCGCCGAAGATCCTGAGCGGTTGGTGAGCGCAGTGTCGGTCGTCGAAGCGGGCATGGTGACGGAGTCGCGAGTCGGGCCGGGTGCCGGAGCACAGCTCGATGCACTCATCTCGACCATGGAGGTGGTTCCTGTGGACCACATCCAGGTTCGGACAGCACTGGCGGCGTGGCGCCGCTTCGGGAAGGGCCACCACCCGGCGCGGCTCAACGTGGGCGACTGTTTCAGCTACGCATTGGCTCGAACCAGCGGTGCACCGCTGTTGTTCAAGGGCGGTGATTTCAGCGCGACCGATATCACGATCGCGTGAACCTGCGAAGAATGCAGACCGCTTCACTAGCCTCGATGTTTCATGGGGCTGGTGAGCGGGGTGGGTCGGCGTCGTTGC
>DAOOHL010000006.1:0-29814 GCA_035416185.1 Propionibacteriaceae bacterium
TGGATGTGCTGGAGGAGCGCGCCCAGGGCTACGACGGCCGCTTCAAGGTGGCGCTGTGTGGCTGGTGGACCATCCTCGCCGCGGTCGACCTGCAGCGTGGCGGCAAGATGCTGAGCGACCCAGGCGCGGTCCGCGATGTGGTGCAGGCGGGCCGAGCGGCCGCGTTGGACCTGGTTGCGGAGGTGAGCCGACGCTTGCCGGCGGCCGACTGCATCCTGCAGATCGATGAGCCGGGCCTGGCCGCGGTGCTGGCAGGCGGGGTACCCACCGAGAGCGGGATCTCGCGCTACCGAGCGGTCGAACCAGAGCCCGTCGCCAGGAGCTTCCAGGACCTGCCTGCGCGGACGGTCGTGCACTCCTGCGCAAGCCAGGTGCCGATCGGGTTGCTCCGCGGTGCGGGGATCACCCAGGTGTCTCTCGACGGGGGGCTGGTCGATACGAGCGGCTGGGACGCGATCGCCGAGCACATCGACGCAGGGGCGACGCTGTGGCTGGGCCTGCTCCCGACTGCCCAGCCTGCTGTTCCGACGGCTGACGAGCTGGTCACGCGAGCGCTGACCTGGCTGCGGCCGCTGGAGCTGGGTCCGCGGTTGCTGAACCAGCTGGTGCTCACCCCGGCGTGTGGGCTGGCGCCGTTCGCAGCCAAGGACGCCGTGAAGGCGAGCGAGGTGCTTCGACGGGCGGCCGACCTGCTGGCGGAGGCGATCGTCCGGTAGCTTGCTGGGGAGTCACGGGACGCAGAAGTGTCGGGGTGCCGTGCTTGGATACCCCCATGAGCGACGACCTCGAGACTCCGGTGAGCACTGCCGCGGCCCAACAGCTGCCCGTGGCGGCCCGAGAGCGTCATGCAGAGCTGTCGACCGAGATCACTGACCATCGGTGGCGCTACTACGTGCTCGACGCGCCCACGCTGTCGGATGGCGAGTTCGATGCACTGATGCGGGAGTTGGAGGCGCTCGAGGAGCGCTATCCCGGGCTTCGGACGCCCGACTCACCCACCCAGCAGGTCGGGGGAGCGCCCTCGACCACGTTCGCCCCTGTCGTGCATCTGCGGCCGATGATGAGCCTCGACAACGCCTTCGACCGCGACGAGCTGACCGCCTGGGAGCGACGGGTCACGCGTGACGTCGGCGCGGACGCGCTCGCAGCATCAGGGCTGCTGTGTGAGCTGAAGATCGACGGCCTCGCGGTCGATCTCGTCTATGAACAGGGCCGGCTCGTTCGAGCCGCCACCCGAGGCGACGGCAAGGTCGGTGAGGACGTCACCGTCAACGTCCGCACGATCCGAGCGATCCCTGACGTCCTCACCGGGGACGCGCCCGACGTGCTCGAAGTACGGGGGGAGGTCTTCCTGCCGTTGGCCGAGTTCGGCGACCTGAATGCCTCCCTTGTCGAAGCAGGGAAGGCCCCCTTCGCCAACCCGCGCAACGCTGCTGCCGGGTCACTGCGGCAGAAGGACGCCCGCAGCACAGCATCACGGCCGTTGTCGTTCCTGTGCCACGGGCTGGGGGAGACGTCGGGCATCGAGATCGACCGGCTCAGCGGGGCGTACGACCTGCTCAGGGAGTGGGGGTTGCCGACGAGCCCGGAGGTGCGACTGGTCCGGTCCTTGGATGAGGTCTGGGCCTACATCGAGTCGGCCGGCGAGCGCCGTGCCCGGTTCAGCCACGAGATGGACGGCGTCGTGGTCAAGGTCGACCAGCGCGCCCTGCAGGACCAGCTCGGTTCGACCTCTCGGGCGCCGCGGTGGGCGATCGCCTACAAGTACCCGCCGATCGAGGTCACCACCAAGCTCCGCGACATCCTCGTCAACGTTGGTCGGACGGGACGGGTGACGCCGTACGGACGGATGGACCCCGTCGTCGTGGCCGGCTCGACGGTCGAGTACGCCACCCTGCACAACGAGTCCGAGGTGCGCCGCAAGGGAGTGCTGATCGGCGACACCGTGGTGCTCCGCAAGGCCGGTGACGTGATCCCTGAGATCCTCGGTCCGGTTGCTGCCCTGCGTGACGGGTCCGAGCGTGCCTTCGTCATGCCGACCCACTGCCCTTCCTGTGGCGCTGAGCTGCGCCCCGAGAAGGAGGGCGACGCCGACATCAGGTGCCCCAACCAGCGCTCCTGCCCCTCACAGCTGCGCGAGCGTCTGTTCCACCTCGCGTCCCGGCAGGGGCTCGACATCGAGGTGCTGGGTTGGAAGGCCGCGGACGCCCTGCTGTCGGCGGGTTTGATCGGTGACGAGGGAGACCTGTTCGGCCTCACCGACGAGGACCTGCTCAGAAGCGACTTCTTCACCACGAAGAGTGGCGACCTGTCCGCGAACGGCAAGCGGCTCCTGCTCGAACTGGAGAAGGCGAAGACGCGGCCGTTCGCCAAGTTCCTGGTGGCATTGTCGATCCGCCACATCGGGAAGGGGGTGGCGCCCGACGTGGCTGCCGCGTTCCCGAGCATCGAGGCGCTGAGTGCAGCGACGGCTGATGAGCTCGCGGCCGTCCCCGGGCTGGGGCCCACTCTGGTGGCTTCGATCCTCGAGTGGTTCACGGTGGACTGGCACCGCGAGATCGTCAGCAAGTGGCAGGCAGCGGGCGCGATGCTGGCCACGGAGGTGGTCGCCGATGCGGGTGACGCGTTGCCGCAGAACCTGGCTGGTCTCGCCGTTGTGGTGACGGGCAGCCTGCCCGGCTACAGCCGTGACGGGGCAGGCGAGGCGATCGTGGCCAGGGGTGGGCGGGCCGCCTCGTCGGTCTCGTCGAAGACCGACTTCGTGGTGGTGGGCGACAACCCTGGTTCCAAGTACGACAAGGCAGTCCAGCTGAAGGTGCCGATCCTCGACGCCGCCGGGTTCGAGGTTCTGCTGGCTGAGGGTGCCGAGGCAGCCCGGGCGGTGGCGAGGGTGGGGGAGTGACGGACCCTCACCGGAGCTCGCAGGCGTCGGGCTGCTCGGTGCTTGGCGGTCGACCCAGCCTCGCGGTGAGGCCGACGAAGGACCCGGCACGCCCTTCCGACGCGGTCCAACCGACTAGGCTGGCCGAGTGAAGGATCCCCGAGAGCTCTACGAGCTTGAGCCCGGAGTGGCCACCTCCCTGAAGGGCTCGGGGGTGCCGATGCTGCATCTGTTCGAGGGCTTTCTCGACGCTGGCCGGGTGCTCCATCAGCTGACCGAGCACCTGCTCAAGGTGTCCGAGCCTGAGCGAGTGGCGACCTTCGACGTCGATGTGCTGCATGACTACCGGAGCCGTCGGCCCGCGATGACCTTCGACACCTATCGCTGGACGGGCGTGACCCCGTACGAGCTGGCTGTCGACCTGCTGCGCGACGCCACGGGCCGCCCGTACCTGCTCATGCACGGGCCGGAGCCAGACGTGCAGTGGGAGAGGGTGATCGCAGCCATCCTCGGGCTCACCGAGACTCTCGGGGTCGGGCGGCTGTACACGGCCTCTGGGATCCCGCTGGCTGTCCCGCACACCAGGCCCGTCGGCTTGACCCGTACGGCCACCGATGAGGCGCTGGCAGCAGGCAACCCACCGCTGATCGAGCGGGTCGAGGTGCCAGGGCAGCTGTCGTCGTTGCTGCAGTTCCGTGCCGGCGAGGCAGGTCGGGTGGCGATGGGCTACGTCGCCCATGTGCCGCACTATCTGGCGCAGGTGCCGTACCCACGCGGGGTCGTGCGAGTGCTGGATGCGCTGATGGACGACACCGGGCTGGTCATCTCCCCGGCGGGTCTCGACGAGTCCATCACCGAGACCGACCAGATGCTCGCCAACGAGCTGGAGTCGAACGCGGAGACCGGCGACCTGGTCCGGGCTCTCGAAGAGGCATTCGACGCGACCCAGGAGCGAATCGTGCCGGTGCCGACCGCCGATGAGATTGGTGCCGAGCTGGAGCGGTTCCTGGCCGAACGCGAGCGCGGGAACGACGCCTGAGATGGGGCGGACCCTCGCCGACCTGATCCATCTGCTTGACCTCGAGGAGCTGGAGCCGGACATCTTCCGGGGGCCGTACGCGGAGACGCAACTGCAGCGCACGTACGGAGGGCAGGTGCTCGCGCAGGCTGTCATGGCCGCCTATCGCACTGCTCCGGCCGACCGCTGGCTCCACGCCATCCACGCGATCTTCCTCGAAGGTGGCCACTCGAACGCTCCGATCGTCTACCACGTGGAGCCGACCCGTGACGGGGGCAGCTTCTCCGTCCGCCGCGTCGTGGCTCAGCAGCGGGGTCGACGCCTCTTCGCGCTGACGGCGATGTTCCACATCGACGAGGACGGGCTGACGCATGCCGACCCGGTGCCGACCGAGGTGCCGGCGCCGGAGGACTGCCCCTCGATGCGCGAGGTGATTGCCGCGCGGCTGGGGGAGCGAGCCGCCCGGTTCTGGTCGGACTGGGACGACCTCGAGGTGCGGTTCGTCGGCCAGTCAGGACCCGCGGGCTCCATCGAGTCTGGTGCCCACACCGCGCATCAGCGGGTGTGGGTACGGGCCAACGGTGAGCTGCCTGATGATCCGAGACTGCACCACGCAGTGCTGGCCTACCTATCGGACCTCACCTTGCTCGCCGTGAGCACCGTCGGACACCCGGTCGTCTTCGCCTCACGTGACATGCAGGCGGCGTCGCTCGATCACGGCATGTGGTTCCACCGGCCCTTCCGAGCTGACCAGTGGCTGCTGTACGACCAGGTGTCACCGTCGGCGTCGAACGCACTGGGCTTCTCGTTGGGCAGGCTGTACCAAGACGGCCAGCTCGTGGCGAACACGTCGCAACAAGGCCTGATCAGGATGATCGGGCACACCGCGCCCTGAGGGTCACATCCTCAGCTCTGTGCCGGTTACGCAGCCAGCTCGGAGTCGCGCAACTTTGCGATGGCGTGCCGTTCGATCTGCCGTACGCGCTCGGCCGTGATGCCCCACACAGCGCCAATGTCGGCGAGCTTCGCCTGGCGACCGTCCAGCAGGCCGTACCGACGACGCACCACGTCGGCGGAACGCTCGTCGAGCGACCCCAGCATCCGCTCGAGGCGGGCACGCTCCTCGGCATCGAGCACCATCTCGTCGGGACCGGGGGCAGCCTCGCGAGCGATCAGGTCGCCCAACGCGGTGTCGCCGTCCTCCTCGACCGGAGCATCCAGGGAGACGTGGTCGCGGGAGTAGCGGATCAGCTCCACCACCTTGTCGACCTCGAGACCGAGCTCATCGGCGATCTCCACCAGCTCCGGGTCGCGACCCAAGCGGCGCTCCAGCGTGCGGCGGACCGCACCGATCTGGTTGACCTGCTCGGCGACGTGGACCGGGAGCCGGACGATGCGGCTCTGCTGGGCGATGCCGCGGCTGATCGACTGCCGTACCCACCACGTGGCGTAGGTGGAGAACTTGAACCCCTTGGTGTAGTCGAACTTCTCCACCGCACGAATCAGACCGGTGTTGCCCTCCTGGACCAGATCGAGCAGGGGCAGCTGGGCGCGACCGTACTTGCGGGCGACCGAGACGACGAGGCGAAGGTTGGCGGTGACGAACCTGGTCATCGCTGCCTCACCGATCGCGACCAGCTCCTCAAGCTCGTCACGAGTCGCCTTGACCGGCTTCTCGCCACGTTCGATCTCAGGAATGTCGCCGTCGAGCAGGGCCTGCGCGTAGAGGCCGGCTTCGATCTGGCGAGCCAGCTCGACCTCCTCCTCAGCCGTCAGCAGGGCGGTCTTGGCGATGCCGTCGAGGTAGAGACCGACCGCATCCTTGCCATCGATGCCGTCGGTGCTCCGCACGCGGTGGGTGGTGGCTGCAAACATCAGTGATGTCCTTTCGTCGTCAACCATCCAAACGCCACCGGTGTCACTTTGGATTCCACCCGGGGGGCATTACCTACCCTGAGTGGACCCCGAGGGGGGCATCAGGGACCACAGTCTGAGGACTCAGTCGCGCGGGAGGGGGTCGACAGCGTCCAGCTGGTCGAGCAGCCATGCCTGTTCGTACGCCTCGTCGCGCCACCCCTGATACCTGCCGGACGGTCCCGCGTGACCGCTGGCGAGGTCGGTTCGGAGCAAGATCGGGCGCGCCTCGTCGCGCAGGGATCGCTCCCGCAGTGCCGCTACCCACTTGGCCGGTTCGGCGCAGGAGACCCGCTGATCGTGGAGGCTGCCGGTCGCCAGGATCGCGGGGTAACGCACGGGTCGCACGTTGTCGTATGGGGAGTAGCTGGCGATCAGGTCGTACGCGACAGGGTCGGCGAGCGGGTCGCCCCACTCGTCCCGCTCCGTGACTGTCAGTGGCAGGTCTGGGTCGAGCATGTCGGTGAGCGGGTCGAGAAAGCCGACTCCGACATGTGCCGCCCTGACCAGCTCGGGTGCGAGGTTGAGCGCAGCCCCGACGGTCAGCCCGCCCGCGGAGAAGCCGCGAAGCGCTACGCGGTCCGGATCGGCGATGCCCTCGGCGACCAGATGCCGCACGCACGCCACGAGATCGGTGAACGTGTGGGGCTTGTGCTCGCGACGGCCAGCCTCGTACCAGGCTCGGCCCAGCTCACCACCGCCACGGACATGGGCGTACGCCACGACGACGCCTCGGTCGAGCAGCCCCAGCCGCGATACCGAGAAACCTGGGTCGAGGGCGCTCTCGTAGGCGCCATAGGCGTAGACCAGGCAGGCGGCGGGGAGGGTGATATCTCGGCGTGCGACCAGGGAGATCGGCACCGGGGTGCCGTCATCGCCGGTCGCCCAGACGCGCCACTCCCGGTAGGAACTGGTGTCGTACCGACGACCCTCCGGGTCAGGCTTGACCGGCAGGGTCTTGACCAGCCGCTCAGCGCCCGTGTCGAGGCGAAGCTCGGAGACCCTGGCCGGGGTGATGTAGGACTCGGTGTGGATCCTGATCCTGTCAGTGTCGTAACGGTCGGCATCGTCAGCAGTGACCACGGTCAGCGGACCTTCGGCACCCAGCACCTGGGGTGGCTCCAGATCGCCCTCTGCGGTCCGGGCATGGACCTGGGTCGTCGGTACGCCGTCGACCCGCCTCGTCACGACCACCCAGTGGTGGTAGGCGTCGACGCCGAGCAGGCGCTGTCCGAGAACCCCAGCGATGACAGGCGTCCACTCGGCAGGGCTGGACGGTTGGGTCGGCGCCTGGCCAATCTCGAAGTCGGGGCAGACCGCGTTGTGCAGCACCAGAAAGCGGTCGCCGGCCGGCTCGATCTCGTACTCCAGGCCCTCGATGCGCGGGCAGACGAGCCACGGCGTCCCGGTGAGGTCCGACAGCGGCAGGACCCCCTGCTCGGTGGAGGTCTTGCCAGCAGAGGTCAGGATCAGCCACTGCCGGTCGCGCGACGTGTCCACTCCCAGCCAGAACCGCTCATCCGGCTCTGTCCAGATCACCTCGTCCGCGACGGGGTCGTCGCCTATCCGGTGGCGGTGAGCGCGCCAGGGCCGCAGGGCGTCGTCGGGCTCCAGCCACACGAGATGGTCATCGCCCAACCAGCACGCGCCGGCGGTGTCATGGATCTCGTCGAGAATGGTTCCGGAGTCGAGATCGCGGACCCTGACCGTGTAGAGCTCGTCGCCCACCAGGTCGACCGACCAGAGCAGCCGGGTTCCGTTGGGGCTGATCTCGAGGTCGCCCAGTCCGAGGTAGTCGTGGTCGGCGGACTCGGAGTTCAGGTCGACCAGGGTCTCCTCACCGACGACGGGCCACCGCGGATCGGGCACGTCGTCCTCGCTGCCCGCTCGGGCACGGTGATAGGTGGGATGCTCGGCTCCTTCGGTGGTTCGCGCGTACACCCACCACGCTCGCCCGGAGGTGTCCTCGGTGTAGTCGGGAACGGACATGTCGGTCTGCTCCGTCCGCGCCGACACCTCGGCGAACAGGCGTTCCCGCAGCGACGCGACGTGGCGGGTGCTCCGATCAGTGTGGGCGTTCTCGGCTGCGAGGTGCTCCAGCACGTCGGGGGAGTCAGTGTCGCGGAGCCAGTCGTACGGATCGAGCCGGGTGCGCCCATGGTGGGTGACGATGACATCGCGACGGTCGCAGCGGGGCTCTGGCACCCGGCAACCCTAGTGTCAGCTGGCGCTCATCGCGGATGCGAGGCCCGCCGGGCGGTGGTGGGCGAGCGCCGGGACCAGAGAGCGACAACGGTGCCAATGGCGCATCCGCCGGGGGTTCGCGGTTTCGGGGACTGACGGCTACTATGGGCGACTGGACCCATTGACATCCACGGGATGCGTCACGCTCTCGTACCGGATTCGATGGTCTGAGCAAGAGTTCCAAGCGTCGCCGGTGGGGTATCCGCCGGCCCTTGACGAGAGGTACCTGGTGGCACGTTCCAGCGCTCGGCTGACCGCAGTTCCCTCAGACCCGGACGAGCAGGCCACGCCGCGTCGCAGTCGGGCCGCGACGGCGGTTCCAAATCCGGTGGAGCCGTCCGCCGAGGCTCCCAAGCGCACTCGGACGACCCGCACCAAGGCCGCGGCTGAGACCACCGAGACGGCTGCCGCAGCACCAGCAGCCCGCGCCCGGACCACCCGTGCCAAGGCCGCCGACAACGACGCGGCCGCGCCAACCAAGGCGCCTGCCCGCTCGGCGGCGGCGAAGGCGACAGCTGCCGAGACGGCAGCCGCGAAGACCACGGCGGCCAAGGCCAAGGCAGCCGATGCTGACGACGACGAGGTTGGCAACGTCGACGATGTCGACCCGGCCGATCTGGCTGACGAGGAGATCGAGGACGATCTCGAGGCAGACACCGCCGATGACGAGCCCTCGATCGCTGACGCCATCTCTGGCACCACCGAGATCAAGGTCACGTTCGCTCGCGAGGGAAACGACGTCGTCCTGACCGTTGGTGGGGGCAAGCGCACCCTCGATGACGTCGATGAGGGTGAGTTCGTCGAGACCAAGGAGGCCGTGCTCGAGAAGGAGCTCGTCGAGGACGAGGGCTTCTCGCTCTCAGACGCCGACGACGCCGACGAGCCTGAACAGCAGGTCATGGCTGCTGGCGCCACCGCTGACCCAGTCAAGGACTACCTGAAGCAGATCGGCAAGGTCGCACTGCTGAACGCCGAGATGGAGGTCGAGCTCGCCAAGCGGATCGAGGCTGGTCTGTTCGCTGATGAGCGGCTGGCTGACAGCACGGCCAAGGTGAAGGCGAACGACAGCGACGACTACGAGTGGATCGCCGAGGACGGTCGACGAGCCAAGAACCACCTGCTCGAGGCCAACCTGCGCCTTGTCGTCTCGCTCGCCAAGCGCTACACCGGCCGCGGCATGCTCTTCCTCGACCTGATCCAGGAGGGCAACCTCGGTCTGATCCGTGCGGTGGAGAAGTTCGACTACACCAAGGGCTACAAGTTCTCCACCTACGCCACGTGGTGGATCAAGCAGGCGATCACGCGCGCCATGGCCGACCAGGCCCGGACGATCCGCATCCCGGTCCACATGGTTGAGGTGATCAACAAGCTCGCCCGCGTCCAGCGGCAGATGCTGCAGGACCTCGGTCGGGAGCCAACCCCGGAGGAGCTCGCCAAGGAGCTCGACATGACGCCCGAGAAGGTCGTCGAGGTGCAGAAGTACGGCCGCGAGCCGATCTCCCTGCACACCCCCCTCGGCGAGGACGGCGACTCGGAGTTCGGCGACCTGATCGAGGACTCTGAGGCGGTTGTTCCTGCTGACGCGGTGAACTTCACCCTGCTGCAGGAGCAGCTCCACGATGTGCTCGACACGTTGTCCGAGCGCGAAGCGGGCGTCGTCTCGATGCGGTTCGGTCTCACCGACGGCCAGCCGAAGACTCTCGACGAGATCGGCAAGGTGTACGGCGTGACCCGCGAGCGGATCCGCCAGATCGAGTCGAAGACCATGTCGAAGCTGCGCCACCCGTCGCGGTCCCAGGTGCTTCGGGACTATCTCGACTGAGGTCTACCGATGGGTCTACCCGGAAGTAGACTTCTGGTGTGACCACCACGACGATCAAGGTGCCGGTCGAGCTGCGTGACCGGATCAACCGCGATGCGCAGGCTCGCGGGATCTCGGCTGCACGGCTGATCGAGGGACTTCTCGACGGGCACGAGCGGCGCGTCAGGATGCAGGCCTTCGGGCGGGCCTTCCGCTCGGCAGACCAGTCGTACTGGGACGAGTTCGCCGAGTGGGACGTGGCACTGACCGATGGCCCCCATGTCAGGTGACCTTCGACGAGGCGCAGTCGTCTGGGCAGACCTCGACCCCACCCGTGGGCGCGAGCAGGCGGGACGTCGACCGGTTCTGGTGATCGCCAGCGACCTTTATCTTGAGCAGGCTGACACGCTGGCGATCGTGGTACCCGCGACTGCCATCGACCGAGGCTGGCCGAACCACGTTCGCCTCACCGGGCCGGGGCTCAGCCAGGATCGCCCCACCTTCGCGATGACGGAGCAACCGCGGACAGTCGCACGCGAACGACTCTTCGACGTCATCGGCGTGGTGGACGCCCAGACGATGGCCGAGGTCGACCAGTGGCTACGCGACTTCCTCGCGATCTGAGCGGGCCGGTGAGGGTCGCGGGGACCCTGGATAGGGTCGGCTGCATGGGTATTGGTGTGGTGGCCGTCGACATGGACGGCACGTTCCTGCGGTCTGACAAGACGTACGACCGGGAGCGGTTCCTGCGGATCCGACAGCGCATGCGAGAGCTCGGCGTGCGGTTCGTGGTGGCGAGCGGGAACCAGGTGCACCAGCTGCGGTCGTTCTTCGAGCCAGCGGATGACGTTGCCTACGTGGCAGAGAACGGGCACCTCGTGTTTGACGCGGGGGAGTCCTCGCCGACCGCCGCGGCTGTTCTGGAGCCGGCCGTGGTGTCGCGCGTGTTGGAGGTGCTCGAGAGGGGCGGGCACCCGTACATCACCTGTGGTCAGAGCCAGGCTTGGGTTCCCGACAGCATCCCGGAGTGGGGACACGACTACTTCGGGCGGTTCTACCACCGCATGGACAAAGCGGGCGATCTGAGGTCGTTGGCCGACCCGGTGATGAAGTTCGCACTGGTCACCGGTGATACCGACCCCGTCGAGGTCGCCGCCGACCTGGCTGGCCAGCTGGGCGATGTGGTCGTACCGGCCATCTCCGGCGACAAGGACGTCGACCTCAACGCCCCCGGCTGGCACAAGGCGTCGGGCCTGCAGCACCTGCTCGACCGGTGGGGTGTCCGGTGGGACCAGGTCGTCGCGTTTGGGGACAGCGGCAACGACCTTGAGCTGGTCGCAGCGTCAGGTCGTGGCTACGCGATGGCCGAGGCTCGCGACGAGCTGGTGGCGGTCGCCACGCATCGAGCGCCGGACAATGACGCTGACGGCGTCCTGTCTGTGGTCGAGGAGCTGCTGGGCTGACGTCACTCCAGCTCGACCGAGATGCCCGGTTCTCCCGTCACCACGTGGATCCGGGCATCGGTCCCCAGCACGTTGATGATCCGCCGCAGTCCCTGAGGGTGCGGGTAGCTCAGCACGAGGCGGGCGAGTTGCCTTCCCTGTGGCAGGTCTTCGGTGGGGTGGCGGGACTCCTGCCCGTCGATCAGGAACGGGACCGTACCGAACCACGGCTCGCCGAGCCTGCCTTGGGTGAGCTCCCAGGCCAGCACTGTGCCGTCTGGCCGCTGGCGCGACATGGCTGAGATGGGGCCTGCGTCGTAGCCCGTACGCTCGAGGTCGGCCACCACCTCATCCAGCGGCCGGTCGGGGCGGGCCGCCCAAGTCACCAAGGCGTCGCTCGTCAGGGTGTCGATGCCGAACGGCCGCGGGCGATCGGGTGTCGGTTGGTCGCGGTCGGGACCCACCACCTCCAGGTAGGCGCCGCCACCCAACCCGGCGAGCATGTTCCTGGTGCCGAAGCCTGGATGACGTCCACCCTCGAGCAGGGTGAGTCCCCATTCAGAAGCGATCCGGTCGGCGGCGGCCTCGAGATCCGGCGTGGCCAGGGCGATGTGGTCGATCAGCGTGATCAGACGAAGATCGACGCGTAGTCACCGACGGCAGCGAGTCGCGCCGCCGCCTCCTCCAGCGGCATCCGGTTGGCCTCCGCCTCGATCGCCAGCCCGAGCAGGCTCGTCTCACCGGCCGTCGCCAGTCCCGCCACCAGCGGGAACGTCGCCAGCACCCACGAGATGGCTGCTCGAATGTCGTCGGGGTCGGTGAACGGTCGGTACCAGGTCGCGAGCTCGCGGTCGCCGCCCCAGGGCCGCCACGCGATCGCCTTGATGGTCCGGAGCGCGACGTCCCGCTCGCCGACCATCGCATAGAGGGTGTCGAAGTCCTCGGCGAACTGCCGGTCGGCGGTGTAGAGGTGGTAGTTGAGCGGCGTCAGGATCGAGTCGAAGTCGAACCTTCGCAACGCCTCGGCGTGTACGACTGGCGCCTGCTCGGTGTGACCGGTGATGCCGAGGTGGGTGGTCAGGCCCTCCTCCTTGGCCCGGACGAAGGCCTCGATCGCGCCACCCGGCGCAAAGACCTTGTCGAGCTCGGGGAGGTCGCAGACAGCGTGCACCTGGAGCAGGTCGACATGGTCGGTGCGCAGGAGCTCGAGGCTGCGGTTGATCTCTGCCCAGGCGGCGTCGGCGTCGCGCAGAGTCGACTTGGTCGCCAGGAAGATCTCACTGCGTACAGCGGCAACCGACGGGCCCATCACCTCCTCAGCGTGGCCGTAGCTGGCAGCGGTGTCCCAGTGGTTGATTCCGGCCGCCAGCGCCTGCGCCAAGGAGGCGTCGGCCACCGCCTGACTGACACCACCAAGCGCGGCAGCGCCGTACACGAGCACTGACGTCTGGTGACCGATCCGGCCGAGTCTGCGGGTCTCCATGGTTCCTCCTGACGATGCCCTGGCGCCATCATCCCACTCAGGCCGAGGCCAGGGGAGGGGCAGCCGAACTGTCACCCACGAACGACTCGCGAGTGCAACTAGGCTGACGCCCGTGGCTGCTGTTCCGTACGACACCGACCGGGTCTGGACGCTGCCCAACGTGCTCAGCTTCCTGCGGCTCGCTGGTGTACCGCTGTTCCTGTGGCTGGTGCTGGGACCGAGGGCCGACGGCTGGGCCGTGATCGTGCTGATGGTCGCCAGTTTCACCGACTGGCTGGACGGGTTCCTGGCCCGGCGCTGGCACCAGATCTCCCGCGTGGGGCAGATGCTCGACCCGGTCGCCGACCGCCTGTACATCGCCGCCACCCTGCTCGGCCTCGCGCTGCGGGAGATCATCCCGTGGTGGCTGGTCGGGCTGCTCGTCGCCCGCGACCTGGTCATGCTGTGCCTGTTGCCGCTGCTCAAGTCACGCGGCTACACGAGCCTGCCCGTGCACTATGTCGGCAAGATGGCGACGTTCTGCCTCCTGTACGCGTTCCCGCTGGTGCTGTTGGGGGCCGGTACGGGGCCGCTGGCGCAGGCGAGTCTCGTGTTCGGCTGGGCCTCGGTGATGTGGGGGACCGGCCTCTACTGGTGGGCGGGGATCCTCTATGTCCGGCAGACGATCGACCTGATCGGGAACCCTGAGCTGGTTCGGTGAAGCCGTTCCGCCTGAGAGGCCAGCCCGAGCGACCTGTCGGATGGAGCATGGACCTGCTCAACTCGATCTGGCGCAACCCGGTCGATCCCGACTATGCGAAGAACGCGACTGCTGGGCCACCGCGTCGACAGCCCGCGTTTCTCGCCCTGGCTGCTCTGGCCGTGGGGGTTCTGGTGGCAGTCCAGGGCAGCCTGTCGCTGCGCGTGGCGCCCAACCTGGAACAGGAGCGTCGCGACATCGTCGCGCGGCTTCGGGCCGTGGAACAGACGAACGACCAGCTGCGCGCCGAGCAGGAGCGAGTCGCCGCTGAGGTGCGTGGGCTCCAGGGAGCCGCAGGTACCGGTACGCAGGCCAGGATTGACGAGATGGAGCCGGTGGTCGGAGCGCGCCCAGTCGTCGGTCCAGGCCTGGTCTTCGTGGTCGACGACGCTGACCAGACCAAGCAGGGGGCCGCTCGGGTGGCCGATGTCGACCTGCGTGAGTTGGCCAACGGGCTCTGGCAGGCCGGGGCGGAGGCCGTGTCGATCAACGGGCATCGCGTGACCTCCCGTACGGCAATCAGAGGCGCAGGCTCCGCGATCACGGTCAACTACCGCTCACTGACCCGCCCTTACAAAGTGGAGGCGATCGGGGATCCGAAGAACCTGCAGGCGCGGTTCGCGGCGACCTCGGCGGGTGCGTGGTGGCAGGCGCTGCGCGACAACTACGGTATGAGGTACGAGGTCTCGACATCGCTCCAGCTCAAGCTCGCCGCCGACCCGGGACTGACCGTCAAGTACGCATCGCCGGAGCCGTGAGGAGGAGGACAGCACCATGATCGCTCTGCTTGCCCTGATTCTCGGGATCGTGATCGGCATCCTGCTCGAGCCGTCGCTGCCGCCGGCACTTGCCCCGTACCTGCCGATCATGATCGTCGCCGCCCTCGATGCCCTCTTCGGAGCGTTGCGCGCCTATCTCGACGGCATGTTCTCCGACCGGGTCTTCGCCACCTCCTTCTTCTCCAACGTCGCCATCGCGGCCGGCATCGTGTTCATCGGCGACCAGATCGGCGTCGGGAACCAGCTCTCGACTGCGGTCGTGGTGGTGCTGGGAATGCGGATCTTCACCAACGCCGCGGCGATCCGTCGGCAGGTGCTGCATGCCTGATCCGACCATCAAGCCCGACGAGCCGCGCCGGCGCCGGCCAGCCAGGGCGGTCCGGCCGCAGGCCGGTGGGCTCTTCGCGCGCCGGGCTCAGCAGCGCCGCGACCGGCTGCAGGACTCGGCCGCCGAGACGCCGCCTGCTGTTGACCCGGTCGACGTCCCGCCGCCGCATCGTGAGCTGCCGCCGCTGCTGCGAGCCTTCTTCAAGCCCAGCCGGTCGCAGGCGATCATCGCCGCGATCCTGATGGTGGTGGGCATGTTCTCGGCCATGCAGTACCGGGTCAAGGCGAGCGACGCGTCGTACTCGTCGACCCGACGCGAGGACCTCGTCCAGCTCCTCGACACCGCCAACGAGGAGACCCGGCGACTGGAGGCTGAACTGCAGACCCTGGTCGACACCCGCGACAAGCTGAAGTCTGGCGCCGACAGCGCGAAGGTGGCCGAGGCGGAGGCGCAGAAGCGGCTGGCCACCCTCAAGATCCTCGCTGGCACGAGCCCCGCCTCCGGCAGCGGAATCAGACTCGTCATCTTCGACAGCCGCGGCAAGGTCACCCCTGAACTGCTGCTCGACGCCATCCAAGAGCTTCGTGATGCAGGTGCCGAGGTGATCGAGATCAACGACTCTGTACGGGTCGTCGCCTCGACCTGGGTCGCCGCAGGCCCGGGCGGAGCACTGGTCGCTGACAACAAGCAGGTGGCCCGTCCGATCGTGATCGACGCGATCGGGGATCCCCATGCGCTCGAGGAGGCTGCCCGGTTCCGGGGCGGTGTGGTGAGCCAGGTCCAGGCACCGAACGTCGGTGGCACGGTGACCATCTCGCGCCCCAGCGTGGTCCAGGTGACCGCTGTCCGCGAACTCACCGTGAACCAGTACGCTCGGCCATCGTGAACCACGTCGGTCCATAGGGAACAATCAGACCGACAACGCCAGCAAGGAGCCTGCCATGAGCTTTCCCGAGGACCTCAAGTACTCAACTGACCACGAGTGGGTGCGCACGGGCAACGCGAACACCGTCCGGATCGGCATCACCGACTACGCCGCCGATGCGCTCAGTGACGTCGTGTACGTGGCGCTGCCGACGGTGGGCGAAGAGGTGGCGGCTGGCGACGCGTGTGGGGAGCTGGAGTCGACGAAGTCGGTCTCGGAGCTGTACTCACCCGTCTCCGGAGTGATCTCCGCGGTCAACCAGCTGCTGTCCGACGCTCCCGAGACGGTCAACTCCGACCCGTACGGTGACGGCTGGATCTTCGAGGTCGAGGTGTCTGGCGACGACGAGCTCGACGACCTGCTTGACTCCGACGGGTATGCCGAGCACGTCGGCCAGTGACGTCCTTGACACGAAAGTAGACTGACGGCTCAGCCGTCGAAAGAGGTAGCCACGATGACGTTGTGCCCCACGTGCGGAGCCTCGGTTCCGCTCGACAGCAACTTCTGCCCTAACTGCGGTGGGAAGCTGCGGGCCCATACCGGCGACACCACCAGGGTGATCCCTGTCGTAGCCGAGGACGTCAACGAGGCGGCTGACCTCTCCACCGAGCAGCAGTCAGCCGTCGATGCGCTGCCCCAGGGCTCGGCGCTCCTGATCGTCCAGCGGGGGCCCGACACGGGTGCTCGATACCTGCTCGACTCGGCCACATCGGTGGCGGGTCGACACCCGGACTGCGACATCTTCCTCGACGACATCACCGTCTCCCGGCATCACGTTCGGTTCACGCGCGAGGCCGGACAGATGACGTGCGAGGACATGGGCAGCCTGAACGGCACGTACGTCAACCGCGCCCTCCTGGACGGCGCGGCCGTGCTGCGCACCGGTGACGAGGTTCAGATCGGGAAGTACCGGCTCGTCTACTTCGAGAGCGGCAACGGGCTGGGCTGATGGCGCCGTTGCGGAGCATCGGGCAGGTCCTGGCCGTCCTGAAGCCGGACTTTCCAGACGTCTCGATCTCCAAGATCAGGTTCTTGGAGACCGAGGGCCTGATCTCGCCCGAACGAGCGCCGTCGGGCTACCGACGCTATGCCCTCGCCGACATTGAACGACTTCGGTACGTCCTGACCGCGCAGAAGAACCACTACCTGCCGTTGAAGGTGATCCGCGAACATCTCGCGTTGATCGACGAAGGGCACCAGCCGCCGGAACTGGAGACCCCGAAGCCTCAACCTCCCACCGAGGTTGAGAGCAGTACCAGCACGCCAACCAAGCGGCCGTTGAGGTTGAGCCGCCGCGAGCTGCTCGACGCGTCCGGCCTGTCTGAGGCCACGCTGGTCGAGCTGGAACGTCAGCTCGTGATCAAGCCGAGGCGGGGAACGGCGTTCTACGGCCGCGACTCCCTGACACTGGCGGTGGTCGCCCGCAAGCTTGCGCTGTTCGGCATGGATGCCCGACACCTCAAGGCGATCAAATACTCGGCCGAGCGTGAGGTCGGGCTGATCGAGGCCGCGGTGGCCCCTTACAGCCGGCGGCAGGCGTCGTCGCGCGAGACCACGATCGAGATCATGCAGCTCGTCATGCATGCTCACGCGGCCCTGATGCAGTCGGCGCTCGACAAGTAGGACCACTGGCCCCGGAGCCGCGCGTAGGCTGGGGGCATGCGCGAGCTGGAGATCCACGGAGTACGCATTGAGATGCCGTCGGGGGTTCCCATGCTCCTGCTCCGTGAGGTGCAGGGGTCGAGGGCTTTGCCGATCTGGATCGGCGCCGCGGAAGCGGCTGCCATCGCCAACGCCCTCGAAGGCGTGGAACCTCCTCGTCCGCTGACCCACGACCTGTTCACGACAGTGCTCGACACCTTTGGACACACGCTGCAGGAGGTCAGGATCACCGCCCTGTCGGAGGGCACCTTCTACGCGTTGCTGGTCATCGACGGTGAGCAGGTGAGCGCCCGGCCCTCGGACGCGGTCGCCTTGGCGCTGCGCTGTGGAGCTCCGATCTACGGCGCCCCAGAACTCCTCGACGAGGTCGGAGTCGAGATCGTGCCTGAGCGTGAGGAGGAGGTCGAGAAGTTCCGTGAGTTCCTCGACAACATCAGCCCGGAGGACTTCGAGAACCCACAGGAGTCCTGACATGACAGCAGCCCCCGGTGGGACAACCCTCAACCTGAGCCTCAGCCTCGCCACGCCGATGGTGGCGACCGTCGTTGACCCGAGCCCCTCGCGGGCTTAGCGTCAGGCATGACAGGGATGAAACTACATCCCCGTCACCCGTGTCCTTTCTTGAATTGAGGCCCCAGTGGACCCGCAGCAGCAGGAGCGCTCGCCGCAGACGCAGGATCTGCTCTTCGAGGGCGACTACTCGCCGCTGCCCGACGATGTCGGCTTCCGTGGTCCCGTCGCTTGCAACGCAGCTGGCATCACCTACCGCCAGCTCGACTATTGGGCGCGTACGGGTCTGGTCGTCCCAGAGATCCGCCCGGCCACGGGTTCCGGCACGCAGCGGCTCTACAGCTTCCGCGACATTCTGCTGCTGAAGGTGATCAAGCGGCTCATCGACGCTGGTGTCTCGCTGCAGCAGATCCGTACGGCAGTCGACCACCTCCGTGCCCGCGGAGTGCAGGACCTCACCGAGGTCACCCTGCTCAGCGATGGTGTGTCGGTCTACGAGTGCACCTCTGACTTCGAGGTTGTCGACCTGCTCAAGGGTGGGCAGGGCATGTTCGGGATCGCCCTGGGCGGTGTCTGGCGTGATATTGAAGGCACCCTCGCCCAACTGCCCACCGAGCGGGCGGCCGACGAGCATGTCGCCATGGACGAGCTCGCAGCACGTCGCAAGGCACGCTTCGCAGGCTGAAGCCTGCTGGCCTTGAGTTGGCCCGCCCCGCGTTGGCCCGGGCTGGGCGCGACCGCGTAGGTTTGGTCACGCGCGCGTGTGCGCGTGACCACCTGCAGGAGGAACGTTGACCGCCTTTGTCGACCGCCATGTCGGACCCACCCGCGACGATGTGGAGTCGATGCTCCGCGTCATCGGGGTTGAGTCGGTCGACGAGCTGACTGCCACGGCCATCCCGGCCGGGATCCGCGTCAGCAATGACCTTGCGCTGCCCGAAGCGCGCACTGAGACGCAAGTACTGAACCGGCTTCGTGAGCTGTCGGAGCGCAACGTCGTCAAGGTCCCGATGTACGGGCTTGGCTACCACGGCACCATCACCCCACCGGTGATCCGGCGCAACGTTCTGGAGAGCCCGGCCTGGTACACCGCCTACACCCCCTACCAGCCGGAGATCAGCCAGGGTCGGCTTGAGGCGCTGCTCACCTTCCAGACCATGGTCGCGGACCTGACCGGGCTGCCGACCTCGGGTGCGTCACTGCTTGACGAGGGCACCGCTGTCGCCGAGGCAGTCGCACTGGCCCGCCGAGCCACCCCCAAAGGGTCGGTGTGTCTGGTGGAGGAGACGATCCTTCCGCAGAGCCTGGCTGTCCTTCGTACGCGCATGGAGGCCCTCGGCATCGACGTCGTCGTGGCGGGGGAGCCGCTCACGGACGCGCTGCGGTCCCATGACGCCTTCTGCGTGGTGCTCCAGGTGCCAGGGGCGGACGGCCGGCTCCGCACGCCCGGCGCATTGCGCGAGGTCTGCGACCTGGCCCACGCCAACGGTGCGCTGGTCGTGGCCGCGTGTGACCTGTTGGCGCTCACCCTGGTGGAGTCGCCCGCATCCTGGGGTGCCGACATCGCCGTGGGGACCACGCAGCGCTTTGGCGTGCCCCTGTTCTTCGGCGGCCCGCACGCGGGCTACATCGCGGTGCGCCAAGGGCTGGAGCGGCAGCTGCCGGGCAGGCTCGTCGGTGTCTCGGTCGACGCCGACGGCACACCCGCGTACCGGCTGGCGTTGCAGACCCGCGAGCAGCACATCCGCCGGGAGAAGGCGACCTCCAACATCTGCACCTCTCAGGTACTGCTGGCAGTGACAGCCGCCATGTACGCCGTGTACCACGGTCCTGCTGCTCTGCGCGACATTGCTCTGGGCATCCATCACGATGCAGCCCGGGTCGCGGGCGCGGCCAGGCATGCCGGGCTGACGGTGCGTCACGACCACTTCTTCGACACGGTCGCCATCGAGGTTCCTGGCCAGGCGCAGGCCTTGGTGGCCCAGGCGGCGGAGCGCGGACTGCTGATCCGCGCCGAGTCGGATGACGTGGTGGTCGTGTCGATCGGCGAAGGCGTCGAGGAGGATCAGCTCGCCGCGTTGGCTGAAGTCTTGGGCGGCGGACTGTCTGACGAGGCCACCGAGGTGAGGCTCGCCGGCCACGAGCGCGACCTCGACTTCCTCACCCATCCGGTGTTCCACGCCTACCACAGCGAGACGGCGATGCTGCGGTACCTGACCACCCTTGCCGACCGCGACTTCGCGCTTGACCGAGGGATGATCCCACTCGGCTCCTGCACGATGAAGCTCAACCCCACGGCAGCCCTGGAGCCGATCTCGTACCCCGGCTTCGCCAACCTGCACCCGTTCGCGCCAGCCAGTGACACGGCCGGCTACGCCGAGCTCATCGCTGAGGTCAGCGAGTGGCTGTGCACGATCACGGGCTACGATCGGATCTCGCTGCAGCCCAACGCAGGCAGCCAGGGTGAGTTTGCCGGGCTGCTGGCGATCCGCCGCTACCACGAGGCCAACGGCGAGGGTCATCGCAAGGTCTGCCTGATCCCATCATCGGCCCACGGCACCAACGCTGCATCGGCGGCACTGGCTGGGCTCAAGGTCGTCGTCGTCAAGGCCGCAACTGATGGTTCCGTCGACCTCGACGACCTGGCCGCCAAGATTGAGGCCAACGCAGCAGAGCTGGCCGGCGTGATGGTCACCTACCCATCCACGCACGGCGTGTTCGAGGACACCATCTCGGCCATCTGTGAGCAGGTACATGCGGCCGGCGGTCAGGTGTACGTCGACGGTGCGAACCTCAATGCTCTGGTCGCCCTCGCCCAGCCGGGTGCCTTCGGCTCTGACGTGAGCCACCTCAACCTCCACAAGACGTTTGCGATTCCGCACGGCGGCGGCGGCCCGGGTGTGGGGCCGACGGCCGTACGTGCCCACCTCGCGCCGTACTTGCCGAACCATCCGCTCGACGAGAACGCCGGCCCGGCCACCAGCCCGGGACCGGTCTCGGCTGCTCCGTACGGCTCCGCGGGTGTGCTGCCGATCACGTACGCCTACATCGCCCTGATGGGCCCTGATGGGCTCCGCCGCGCCACCGAGACCGCCCTGGTCAACGCCAACTACATTGCCGCCCGGCTGAAGGACAGCTACCCCGTCCTCTACACCGGTGAAGGGGGTCTGGTCGCGCACGAGTGCATCCTCGACCTGCGGCCGCTGACGCAGCGCACGGGCGTCACGGTCGATGACGTCGCCAAGCGACTCGTCGACTACGGCTTCCATGCCCCGACGATGAGTTTCCCGGTCTCCGGGACGTTGATGGTCGAGCCGACCGAATCGGAGTCACTCGCTGAGATCGACCGGTTCTGCACCGCGATGCTCGCCATCGCCGCCGAGGTCGAGCGGGTTGCCTCGGGGGAGTGGCCAGCGGATGACAACCCCCTCCACCACGCGCCCCACACCCTGGCGCGGGTCACGGCCGACGAGTGGACGCACCCGTACACTCGCACGGAGGCGGGCTTCCCGGCCGGACGCCGGACCGGTCCGGTGGCGGGTGGCTTCGGCGACAAGTACTGGCCCGCCGTCGCTCGGATCGACGGTGTGTACGGGGACCGCAACCTGGTCTGTTCCTGCCCGTCGCCCGAGGCGTACGAGGACTGACCAGCGCCTGACCAGCCCACCGAACCGTTAGGCTCGCGGCGGGCGGAGGCCCTGTACGCCATCAGCAACTGACAGGAGAGGTGGAGCAACGTGGCAGACCTGGTGCAACGCATCAAGGACCACCCGTTCGTCGCGCACCTGCTGCGGGCTCTCGACCGGTTCAACGGGCGACTCGGCAGCCAGTTCGCCGCCGCCATCACCTACTTCTCGGTGCTCGCGATGGTGCCGGTGCTGATGTTCGGCTTCTCGATGCTGGGCATGACCGTGACCGTGCTGCGTCCGGACCTGTTCGACTTGGCCGTCTCAGCGATCACCGACCAGCTCGGCTCGGGTGATGGGGCCAAGAAGATCGTCACGGTGGCGGAGAACGCGCTCGATGCGTGGCGGACGGTCGGCCTGATGGCCATCCTTCCCGCCGCCTACGCCGGCGCTGGCTGGATCGGCAACCTGCGCAAGGCCGTGGACGCGATGTGGCGGCCTTCGTTCGACATCACTCCACCTGGCTCGGGACTGGTGGGGATGGTGCTCGACCTGCTGAAGAACCTCGCCATTCTGGTCGGTCTGCTCGTTCTCGGTGGTTTCACCATCGTGGCTTCGTCGGCAACGTCCGGGCTGCTCGGTGCCCTGCTTCGGCTGCTGGGCGTTTCCCTGGACGGAACGACAGGCTCGGTGCTGCTGGTTGTCGCGGGCGTCGCCCTGTCGCTGCTGACCGGGTGGCTGCTGTTCGCGTACCTCTACATGACCCTGCCCACCGAGCGGCGCCCCTTCCGGGAGGTCGCCCAGGGGGCGGTGTTCGGCGGCATCGGGCTCGCCGTGCTCCAGTTCTTCGCCGGCAGGCTGACGCAGGTCTTCTCCAGCAACGCGGCGATCCAGGTGTTTGGCCCGGTGATCGTGACGATGCTGGCGTTCAACATCTTCGCCTCGATCGTCATGCTGGGCGCGGCCTGGACGGCGACCGCCGACGACAGTGTCGAGACTCGCCCGGCTGTGGTGGACGCAGGCGAGCCCGATGCTGTGCTGATCGGGCCCGGGGAGATGGCCGAGCTCGTCGGGCCACCGATGGTGCCCGAGAAGATCGCCCAACGCGGCGTCAAGGTCGGCATGGGCCTCGGCTGGCTGTCAGGAGCCGCCACCGGGCTCGGCATCGGCGCAGTGATCGGACGCCTGCTCGCCGGGTGGGTGCACTGGAGGCGCCGTCGCCGAATGCGGTGAAGGTCAGCCGGATGCGCTGACGGCCATCTGAATGGATCCTCCGTTCGGGTGACCACACGTGACCATGAGGGGCACGCGAACATCCCCACGACGTGTCGTCGCGGCCGCGGGGGTGTGCCGTTCCAGCGGACGGCTGGATTCGTGGTCAGTGCTCGGGGAGTTCCGCGGGTACGGGTGCGCCCTGGCCGATGGACTCGACCAGTTCGACGTACCACGGCTCGGTGATGTCGAACGGCTTGCCGCCCTTGATCCGGTCGAACGCGATCGCAGTGAGGACGTCGCCGTTCTCCTCGTCGTGTCCGATCACGCCAGGCTTGCCAGCGAGGGCAGAGTCGACGGCCAGGTCGGTCATCGACCGGATCAGGTCGAGGTCGAACTGGTTCGACGCCGCCGAGCGGGCGTAGTAGCCGGACTTCTGCACGAGCGTCTTCTCGGCACCGAGCATCTCGGCGAACTGGGCACCGAACCACGCGCCCGGGTTCACCTTGTCGAGCCGGATGTGGCCGAAGGCGTCGCGGGGCACCTCCTGCCCCGCAGCCTCCATTTCGGCGACGATCGACGAGACGCCAGCTCCCTCGCTGATGAAGATCGTCACGTTGCCGACCTGGTCCATCACCGTACGGAGCCGGGCCGCCTCCGCCTTGAGGTCGATGACCGCCTCGGGGATGAAGACGCCGTGCACGTCCCACGCCTCGCGGGTCAGGCCGATGCCGTCCACCCACTCCTGGGTCTCGAGCCAGTCGCGGTACTTGCGGGCCGTGGCGGCCGTCAGCCAGCCGCAGTTGCGGCCCATCACCTCGTGGACGATCAGCATCCGGGCGTTGGCGTTGTGCTCGCCCACGACGTTCTGGGCATAGCGGGCGCCCATCTCGGCAGCAGTGTCGGCGCCGAGGGACTGCCGGATCGGAATGACGTCGTTGTCGATCGTCTTGGGCAGGCCAACGACGGTCAGCCCGTAGTCGTGGTCTGCCAGGTAGGCAGCCAGGTCAGCCGCGGTCGTGTTGGTGTCGTCCCCACCGATCGTGTGCAGGACGTCGACGCCGTCGGCCACCAGTCGGTCGGCGGCCACCTTGAGCGGGTTGTCACCCTCCTGCACGAGGCCACGCTTGACCAGGTCCTTGGCGTTGGTGAGCTTCACCCGGGAGTTGCCGATCGGCGAGCCACCGAACTTGTGCAGGAGGTGAGCCTTCGCCCGTACAGCGTCGTCGACGACCAACACGTCGCCAGACAACAGGCCCTGGTAGCCGTGCCGGTAGGCGATGATCTCGACCTCGGGGGCGAGCTCGTTATAGCGCTCGATCAGCCCACCGACGGCAGACGACAGGCATGGGGCGAAGCCTCCAGCAGTGAGCAGCGCAACCTTGCGGACCATGGGGTTTCCTCCTGGAACGGGACGGGACTCGTACGGGACAAGCCTAGGGGCCCTGTGCGGACCACGCGCGGCGGGGTTCATCAGGGGCTGTGGACAACTCCGAAACCACCCATCCGTCCGGCAGGATGTGGCCATGCACCTGCGAAGCAACGAGCGAGGCCAGTCGGTGACGGTGTTCTTCGCCGTTGTTGTGATGGCGCTGCTGCTCGTCTGCGGGCTGGTTGTCGATGGTGGGCGACAGGCGACCGCTGCCCGCCAGGCGCAGGGGGTAGCTGCAGCGGCGGCCCGAGCGGCTGCCGATGCAGCCGCTGGCGATGTCGTGGCCGGCGGATCGGGTCAGGCAGGTGCCGCGGCAGCGCGCAGCCTCCTGGCCTCCTCGGGGATGAATGGAACGGTGACCCCGCTGCCGAACGGTGTCCGGGTCGAGACGTCGACGACCGTACCAACGGTTTTCCTCAGCGTGATGGGCATCACGACGCTGACCGCCCGAGGCAGTGCGACAGCTGAGTACCGCACCGTCCGCTGACTGTCGCCCGCTCGTACAGCCAATCAGCCCAGCGCACGCTCCATGCGAGCGACGGCCTCGGTGATGATCGCGGGGCTGGTGGCGAGGTTCATCCGTACCCACTGGCCGTGGTCGCGGCCATAGTCGGTGCCCGCGTTGAACGCCACCCGACCCTGATCGAGGAACGTTCGCTGAGGGTTCTCCAGACCTAGGGCGGAACAGTCCACCCACGCCAGGTAGGTGCCCTGGGACGGCCTGTAGCTGAGCCCCAGCCGGTCCTTGAGCAGCCCGCTCAGCAGCTCCTTGTGCTCGGCAATCTCGCTCACCAGCCCCGCGAGCCACTCGCGGTCGTTGTCCAGTCCACCCGACTGGGCCATCAGGCCGAGATGGCTGGCCCCGGAGCGGACCTCGTACGGGAAGCCCCACAACTCGTCGACGACACCCTCACCGGCGATGATCATGCCCGCCTTCAGGGCCGCCAGGTTGAACGCCTTCGACGCGGCGGTCACCACGTAGGCGTCCTCGGAGCCGGGGACGGTGATGTACGGGACGAATGTCACACCGGGCGCCACCAGCGGCGCGTGGATCTCGTCGCTGATCACCCTGACGTCGTGCTCGCGGGCCAGCCGGGCGACCTCCGCGAGCTCGTCGTAGGTGTGGACGGTGCCGTGGGGGTTGTGCGGGTTGCTGATCAGGAAAGCCGCCGGCTTCTCGGCGGCGAAGGTCGCCGCAAGGGCAGGGAGGTCGAGCCGCCCCTCGCCCGTCAGGGGCACCTCGAGCAGACGACGACCACGCGTCGCGGCTGCGACCCAGAACGGGGTGTAGACGGGCGGGTTGATCACGACCTGGGCGCCAGCCGGGGTGAGCAGGTCGATCAGATGGGTGATCCCGGTCATCACGTCGGCGCAGGGCAGCACTCGGCGCTGGTCGAGGTGCAGGTTCCAGGTATCCGCCGCGTAGCGCACGAAGGCGCGGGGGAGTGAGTCGTAGCCTGGATAGCCCATGTCGCCGATCGACAGCACATGGTCGAAGGTGGCGCGCACCCCGGGCGGCACAGTCACGTCCATCTCGGCCACCCACAGGGGCAGCACGTCCGCGTCGTAGCGGATCCACTTCATGCTGGTGCGCTGCCGCAGCGTGTCGAGGCCGAGGTCGAAGATCGCCATGGGGATACCTCATCACATCCTGACCGCCCTCCTCACCACGCGGAGCCCTAGGGTGCTGCCATGGCCCGGTACTTCGACGTGCATCCCGACAACCCACAGCCGCGCTCGCTGTCGCAGGTCGTCGACATCCTGACGTCAGGTGGCCTGGTCGCCTACCCGACCGACTCCGCGTTCGCGCTCGGCTGCGTCATGGGCAACCGTGCCGGGCTCGACCGGATCCATGCGATCCGCCAGCTCGACCGGCATCACCACTTCACCCTCGTCTGCAGCGAGTTCGCCCAGCTCGGCACGTACGTGCAGATGGACAACTGGATGTTCCGGATGGTGAAGTCCGCCACGCCCGGCCCGTACACCTTCATCCTGCCCGCGACCCGGGAGGCACCGAAGGCGATGCTGAACGACCGCAAGAAGACGGTGGGTGTACGGGTGCCTCAGCACACCACCGCGCTCGCCCTGCTTGAGCTGCTGGGTGAGCCGCTGATGTCGTCGACCCTGATCCTGCCGGGCGAGGATGACCCGATGACCGACGGCTGGACCATCGCCGACACGCTCGGCCATGAGCTGGACGCGGTGCTCGACTCCGGCGACGTGGGCATGCGACCAACCACCGTGGTGGACCTGACCGGCGAGGGGCCCGAGGTCGTCCGGGTAGGGGCAGGGGACCCGACGCCGTTCGAGTGACCGGTCCGACTACTCGTCCTCGGGGTCCTCGTACGGTGGGCGCGGGTCTGGATGAGCCAGGGTGGCCGCATGGTCGGGCACCTCGTGCTGGAGGGTGCGGTCCGTGCGCCGGTAGCCGGTCGATGGCGGTCGTTCTGGCAGCTCGAGGGCCGGGTGGCCGACCGGCTCGTACGGGATGCTCGACAACAGGTGATGGATCATGTTCAGGCGAGCGCGCCGCTTGTCCTCGCTCTCGACCACGTTCCAGGGTGCCTCGGGGATGTCGGTGTGGACGAACATCTCGTCCTTGGCCCGCGAGTACTCCTCCCACCTGGCGATCGACTCCAGATCGGTGGGTGAGAGCTTCCACTGCCGCATGGGGTCTGTCATGCGTGACCGGAACCGTCGCTCCTGCTCGGCGTCGGAGACGGAGAACCAGTACTTGCGCAGCAGGATGCCGTCCTCGACCAGCATCCGTTCGAAGATTGGGCACTGGTGCAGGAACCTGCGGTGCTCGGCGGGTGTGCAGTAGCCCATCACTCGCTCGACACCGCCGCGGTTGTACCAGGAGCGGTCGAACAGCCTGATCTCGCCCGCGGGTGGCAGATGTTGGATGTAGCGCTGGAAGTACCACTGCGACCGCTCCCGGTCCGTCGGCGCGGCGAGGGCGACGATCTGGGTCTGGCGCGGATTCAGGTACTCGGTGATCCGCTTGATCGCCCCGCCCTTCCCGGCCGCGTCGCGACCCTCGAAGAGCACCACCAGCCGGTTGCCGGTCGCCTTGATCCAGTCCTCCAGGACCACGAGTTCAGCCTGCAGCCGCAGCAGCTCCGCCTCGTAGACCGCCTTCTTGACCTTGTTCACCGTCACGACCACATCCTTCCATCGGCAGCCCGGCCGGGTGGGCCGCGGTTGAATGTTCCTCATGCAGGAGCCGAGCTCGCGTCCCGTCGGGTCGTACGTCGCCACCCAGGTTCAGGTCATCCTGGGCCGACAAGCGGACGTCCTCCAGAACGGCCCCGACGCTGTGCACGCCACCCGAGTGGCCTGTCGACGCCTTCGCAGCACGCTTCGCACCTTCCACGCGCTGTGGCTGACGCGGCATCGGGGCCTGCTGAAGGACCTGCGCTGGTACGGGCGGCTGCTCGGCGCGCCACGGGACACCGAGGTGTTGGAGGAGGGTCTGGTCGAGATCATCTCGACCCTCGACGCCCCGGGCCTCGACCTCCTGGAGTCACGGCTGCGACGACGGCTGGATGCTGACCGGGATGCTGGTCTCGACCTGCTGTTCGAAGGGATGGCGAGCGCGCGGTTCACGAGGCTGACCAACCGGCTGGAACGGCTGGCTGGCCATGTCGACTGGGACGAGCTGGCCGAGGTGCCAGCCGTACGGCTGCTGCCAGCGCTGGCCTTCGGCCCGGTCATGCAGGTGGCACTCCGGGCGGGCCGCCTGCCGGACGCTGGCGATGCCCGGCTGGTGCAGCTGCACGAGGTGCGAAAGAAGGCCAAGGCGGCACGTTATGCCTATGAGGCGATCGGGGCACCGGGGACCAAGGAGGCGGCAACGTGGAAGAAGGTCACCGAGTCCCTCGGCAACGTGCAGGACGGGCACGTCGGCGACGGGTTGCTCGATGAGCTCGAGGCTGAGGCTGTCGCCGAGGGAGAGCCGACCGCCCCGTACGCCCTCCTTCGTGATTCCCTCGGCAGGCGGATGGGAGACGGAGAGCATGAGGGCCTGGACGCCCTCGCGAAGGCGGTCACAGAAGCACCCTGACCGCACGCGACGGCCTCTATAGCCATGGCAACAAAGGGGAACCGATGGCTGTGACGGCCCGCAGCCGCTAGACACATGAGAGACACCCAACCAGGAGGACACATGGCAGATCAGGTGAGGCTCGGAATCGTCGGGCTCGGCCAGCAAGGCGGCTTCTACTCAACGCTGATCCACGCCGGCCGCGTGCCACGCATGGTGATCGGGGCCATCTGCGACATCGATCCCGAGAAGCAGGCTCTAGCCAAGGACCGCTTCCCAGACGTGCCGGTCTACGCGTCGTACGAGGAGATGATCGACTCCGGTGACGTGGATGCGGTGGTCACCTGCGTGCCCCATTTCCTCCACCCGCAGATGGGCATTGATGCCCTGGAGCGCGGCATCCACGTGCTGGGGGAGAAGCCAGCGGGTGTCTACAGCAAGCAGGTCCGGCTGCTCAACGAGTTCGCCGAGTCGCATCCCGACACGACCTTCGCGATCATGTTCAACCAGCGCACCAACCCGCTCTACCGCGACCTCAAGGCACTGCTCGACTCCGGCGAGTTGGGCGCTCTGCGGCGTTGGACCTGGACGATCACGACGTGGTGGCGCCCACAGCCCTACTACAACCAGTCCGAGTGGCGCGCCACCTGGGGTGGCGAGGGCGGCGGTGTGCTGGTCAACCAGGCGCCGCACCAGCTCGACCTGTCGCAGTGGATGCTCGGCATGCCGGAGCGGGTCATCGCGAAGCTGGCGTTCGGCTTCAAGCGCGACATCGCCACCGAGGACGAGGTCGTCGCGATCTACGATCACGGCAACGGGGTCACCGGCACCTTCATCACCTGCACCCACGACATCGACGGCACCGATCGGCTCGAGATTCTGCTCGACAAGGGCAAGGTCGTCGTGGAGGGCTCCAAGACCGTCACGATCACACGTCTCACCGACAACGAGCAGGACCTGTCGAGGAACATGTCGATGGAGGAGTCGCGGAAGCTGTTCAGCGGTGGTGACGTACTGTCAGGAATGAAGGAGACCGAGACGAAGACGTACGACTCCGTCTGGGGCCAGCAGCATGCCGACGTCCTGACCAACTTCGCCGACCACATCCTCGACGGCACCCCGCTGATCGCGCCGGGCACGGACGGGATCAACGGCGTCCGGATCGCCAACAGCATCCACCTGTCGAGTTGGCTCGGCAAGGAGGTCGACGTCGACCACGACGAGGACCTCTACCTCGACGAGCTCAACCGACGGATCGTCGCCGAGGGCAAGTTCCCGGCCCAGTCGGTCTGACGTCACGGTTGGCTCCGTCGTCACTGGAAACGCGACAGGCTCCCTGCCCGCCCATTCGGCGGATCAGGGAGCCTGTCAGTGTTGCGGAGCCTGGCCTGCTGGCCAAGCGGTCAGCCGTCGGAGCGGACCTCGCGCTCGACGTGCTGGGTGCCGCCGGGCACGCCCGGGTTCTGCACGGTGGTCGACTCGACCGTCCGGGCCGTACGCCGACCGTTGGCGATGAGTTCGAAGATCAGCCACGCCACGCCCGCGCCGGCGAGGATGTAGCCGATCGTGTCGAGGTTGGCGCCCTTGATGGCGATGTTGACGCCGAAGGCCAGAATGAGGCCAACAGCGATGAGAGCGATGGGCCCTCCAATACGTGCAGTCACGACTTCCCCCTCGGTCGAATGTTTGTTGAAGGTTGCGTCCCTTTTTCGACCTCCGAAGCGGGACGGTGTCAAGGGTCACGGCCGTCGACACCCGTACGGGTGCCCGATT
>DAOOHL010000007.1:0-27595 GCA_035416185.1 Propionibacteriaceae bacterium
CACGCCACGACAATAGAGGCCGGGCGGCGCAGTGTCAGCGTTTGATGAGATGCCCGGTGCGCGGCGGGTGGCAGCGGATAGGGTCGACGTACGCGCCGGGCAGGCCCGGCCTTCGTACGACTGTCGAGGAGACCTCGTGACCACCGCCGCCGTCGTCGGCATCGGAGACATCTCTGCCAACCATCTGGGTGCCATCGCCGACAACCCCGCCATCGACCTCGTCGCCGTCTGTGACATCGTTCCGGAGCGCGCCGCGCGGGCAGGAACCACGTGGGGCGTGCCGACCTTCACCGACCACCTGGCCATGCTGACTGAGGTCAAGCCTGACGTCGTCCACATCACCCTCCCTCACTTCCTGCATGCCCCCGTGGCCATCGATGCACTGCGCGCTGGCAGCCATGTGCTCACCGAGAAGCCCCTGGCCGAGTCGGTCAGGGCGGCCCGCGAGCTGGTCGAGGTCGCCCATGCGTCCGACCGGAAGCTCGGGGTCTGCTTCCAGAACCGCTACAACCCCACGAGCCAGGCCCTCCACGAGGCGGTGACGTCGGGCCGGTACGGGGAGATCCGCGGCGTACGGGCCGATACGTTCTGGTCGCGTACCCCGGCCTACTACGCGGCCTCCCCGTGGCGCGCCACGTGGGCCGAGGCGGGCGGCGGCACGCTGATCAACCAGCAGATCCACACCATCGACCTGCTCTGCTGGCTGCTCGGCAAGCCGGTCGACGTGACCGGGATGGCGAGCAACCTTCGTCTCAGGGACGTGATCGAGGTCGAGGACGCTGCTGTGGTCTCAGTCACCCACGACTCCGGCGTGCGCAGCACCTTCTTCGCCACGGGAGCCCACTCCGACAACGCCCCCGTCGAGATTGAGGTCTCGGCTGAGCAGGGACTGCTCCGCTTCACCGACGGGGTGCTTCGGCACATCGCGCCGGACGGCACGGTCACCCAGCTCGCCAGCGACGCCCAGGCAGTGGGCGCCCGGTCCTACTGGGGCCGGAGCCACGGACTGCTGATCGATGACTTCTACTCCAGCCTCGACCAGCCCGGACAGTTCTGGATCAATGCCGACGAGGCGCTGATGAGCCTCGAGGTGCTTCGTACGGTCTATGCGCAGTCTGGCCTGATCCCGCTCGACGCGGTCTGACACCGCCTCGTGGAGCACGGACTGAGCAGGGGACGCCTGGCCTTCGTCACGCTACTCATCGCCATGCTTGCGATGGTGGGTCCGTTCACCATCGACACGATGTTCCCCGCGTTCAATCTGATCGGCGCGGACGTCGGCGCCGACGCGGTGGCGATGCAGCAGGTGACCAGCGTCTACATGCTCGCCTTCGCGTCCATGTGTCTGTGGCACGGCCCCATCTCTGACGCGATCGGCCGGCGCAAGGTGATCCTCGCAGGGTTGGTCGTCTTCGCGATCGCCTCGGTCGTCTGCGCCGTGGCCACCACGCTCCCCGTACTGCTGGTCGGGCGGGCGCTCCAGGGGCTCGCCGCTGGCGGTGCGCAGATTATCGCCCGGACGGTGATCCGCGACCTGCACGCGGGTGCCGCGGCCCAGCGGATGATGGCGCAGGTCAACATGATCTTCGCTGTGGCGCCCGCGGTGGCGCCGATCGTTGGCGGGCTCATCCTGGGCGTCGCCACGTGGCACTGGATCTTCTGGCTGCTCGTCGCTCTCGCGGTGGTGCTGATCGGACTGGTGCTCTTTGGCCTGCCCGAGACGCATCACGAGTCGGAGCGTCGGCCGCTTCGGGTGCGGCCCATCCTGACGTCGTTGCGAACCGTGTTGACCAACCCCACGTTCCTCAAGCTGGCCGGCGCGGGCACCTTCGCGTTCGCAGCCCAGTTCATCTACATCGTGTCGGCGCCCGAACTGATCCTCACCCTGCTGGGCAAGGGCGAACAGGACTTCTGGATCCTGTTCGTCCCGATGGTGGCGGGCATGATGCTGGGTGCCCTCGTCGCCAGCCGGCTCGCCGACAAGGTGCCACCGCTTCGACTGGCCACGATCGGCATGGGGATCATGGTCGTCGCCGCTGCCCTGAACCTAGCCATCGCGGCCGTACCTGCCGCCCAGGTCCTGCCGTGGGTGCTCGCGCTCCCACCGGTGATCGCATTCGCGGTGCAGCTCGAGTTCCCCGTGGTCCAGCTGCTGATGCTGGACTGCTTCCCCGCGATGCGTGGTGCGGCCGCCTCCGGGCAGTCGTTCGTCCAGCTGCTGTTCAACGCCTTCCTGGCGGGAGTCATCTCGCCGGTGGCGACGACCTCGCTGCCGATGCTGGCAGTGGCCAGCGCAGTGCTGGCGGTGCTCGGTGCCTGCTTCTGGGGCTGGTACCGAGCCAGCCTCCGGAACGAGACCAAACCCGTCTAGCTGGCTTTGGGCAGAGGTGGCCCGGAGCCACGATCAACGGCCGCACGACCCACGGGCAGTGGCAGGTTGATGGGCCTTGCGTACGAAACCCGGGCCGCAGCAGGACCTAGATCGGCAGCCTGCGGAAGATCGCCCTGGGGATGTGGCGCAGCACGACCATCACCCACCGGAACGCAGGTGGTGACCAGACGAGCGTCTTGCCCGCTCGCGCGCTCGCGACGGCCAGCTCAGCAACGTCCTCCTTGCCCACGGTCAGAGGCGCTTCCTTGAGGTGGGCTGACATCCGCGTCCGGACCATGCCCGGTCTGACCACGAGCACCTGCACGCCCGTCCCCGCCAGCGCCTCGCCTAGGTTCAAGTAGAACGCGTCCAGGCCTGCCTTGGTCGACCCGTACACGAAGTTCGAGCGCCGAACCCGCTCCCCCGCCACCGACGACATGACGATGATCTGGCCATGGCCCTGGGCGGTCATCCGCTCAGCCAGCAGCACGCCGACGCTGACGCCCCCGGTGTAGTTGATGCTGACGTACTTCACCGCCATCGGCTGGTTGCGCCAGAGCTCCTCCGGCTCACCAAGGAGCCCGAACGCCACGATCGCGACATCGATGTCACCGCCCGTCCAGGCCGCCTCGAGAACCGGGCCATGGGTCATGAAGTCGCTGGCATCGAAGTCGAGGTACTCGACGGCCGACGCCCCGGCGGCCCTCAGGTCAGCGGCAGCGCGATCCCGCTCTGGATCGCCCGGCCGGCAGGCCAGCACGACTTCAGCCGGGCCCTCCTTGAGGTACTCGGTCACGATCGCGAGCCCGATCTCCGAGCTGCCGCCGAGCAGCAGGATGCGCTGAGGTGTTCCAGTGGCGTTGATCACAGCAACTCCAGTCGTCGGGCCATGTCGGAGGCGAACACACCATCGGGGTCGACGCGGCGCCGAGTGCCCAGCCACTCGTCGATCCGTGGGTACATCGCATGGAAGGTCGCGGCGGTCGTACGGGAGTCCTTCGCAACGTAGAGCCGACCGCCGAACTCGAGCACCCGAGCGTCGAGGTCGCTGAGGAACCGACCCAGACCGGGCTTGATCGGGAAGTCGACGCAGACGTTCCAGCCAGCCATGGGGTACGACAGCGGCGCGGAGTTGCCCGGGCCGAACAGCTTGAACACGTTGAGGAACGAGTAGTGGCCTGACTTCTGGATGTCGAGGATCAGGCGCTTGAACTCGTCCACGGCGGCTGGCGGGACGACGAACTGGTACTGCAGGAAGCCGGCCGGACCGTACGCGCGGTTCCACTCAGAGAACATGTCGAGCGGGTGGTAGAAGCCGGTCAAGGTCTGGACCTTGTCGGTGTAGGTGCCCGACTTCGCGTACCAGAGCGAACCCAACGCGCTGAACGTGAGCTTGTTGGCGAGCCCGTTGGGGAAAATGTCGGGCAGTGTGAAGAGCGGCTTCGCGTCGAACCTGAGCGGGTCGCGCGCCAGCTTGGCGGGCAGCTGGTCGCGGCGGGCGATCGAGCCACGCGAGATCGCCGCCCGGCCGAGCTTCGGTGGCGCCGAGATCGCATCGAACCAGGCCGATGAGTAGGTGTAGCGCGACTCGGAGCCATCGCTGTGCACGGCGATCGTCTCGTCGAGGGAGTCGGTCACCACACCGTCGGCAATGAAGTAGGCCGTCTCCACCCGCTCCATCGCCAGGGTCGCCCGGAGGATGATGCCGGTCAGGCCGATGCCACCGATCGTCGCCCAGAAGATCGAGGCGTCCGGATCGTCGGGCGAGCCGTCGCGCTCAAGCCGCAGCACCCGACCGTCGGCCACCAGCAGGTCCATCGTCAGCACGTGGTTGCCGAAGCTGCCGGCCGAGTGATGGTTCTTGCCGTGCACGTCGCAGCCGATTGCACCGCCGACGGTGACCTGCCGGGTGCCTGGCAGCACGGGGATCCACAGCCCGAACGGCAGGGCGGCCCGCATCAGCGCATCAAGGCTGACGCCGGCATCCACGTCGACGGTCGCCGTCGAGGGGTCGATCGTCCGGATGACGTTGAGACTCGTCATGTCGACCACGACGCCGCCAGCGTTCTGGGCGACATCCCCGTACGACCGCCCGAGCCCACGCGCGACGATGCCCCGCTCGCCCTTCGCGGCCGCCTGCGCGACGGCGGCGACGACCGCCTCGGCGTCACGTGGGCGCAGCAGGGTCGCCAGGGTCGGTGAGGTTCGGCCCCAGCCGGTGAGCTGCTGGGTGGTGATGGAGGTGGGAGTCATCACCGCCCATTCTACTGCCGGGCCTCGGCGGGCCACCCGGCGCCTACCACCCGACGCCCATCTGGGTAGGTTGGGGAGCATGGCCCTGATGCTCGTGACCGGTGGTGCCCGCAGCGGAAAGTCAGCGTTCGCCGAGAACCTGGTCACCGCCACAGGTGAGCAGGTCACCTATATCGCCACGGGAGAGGCGCTCGATCCCGAGATGACAAGGCGGATCGCGCACCACCGGGAGCGGCGGCCGAAGGAGTGGGTCACCATTGAGGAGCCGCTGCACCTGGCGGGAGCGCTGACTGGGGCCACCGCCACCGTCATCGTCGACTGCCTCAGCCTGTGGGTGTCGAACCAGCTGATGGTGCACCGCTCCGACGACGAGATCCTGGCCTCGACCGACACCCTCGTCGCTGCGGCCGGTCTGCACCGTGGGCTGGTGGTCTTCGTCACCAACGAGGTCGGCTCGGGGATCGTGCCCGACAACGAGCTGGCGCGCCGCTACCGCGACCTGCTGGGTTGGGTGAACCAGCGGGTGGCTCACGCTGCCACCGACGCGTGGCTATTGGCCAGTGGACTTCCTGTCCGGCTGAAGGGCTCCAGCCTTGTCTGACCTGACCGCCACGGTGGCCTCGATCATGCCGGTCTCGCAGCCCGCGATGGCCGCTGCGCGCGCACGTCAGGCGATCTTGACCAAGCCCCTCGGAGCACTCGGGCTACTGGAGGACGTCTCCGTACGGCTCGCCGGCATCTTCGACACCGATCGGCCCGATCCGCAGGGGGCAGCAGTCATCGTCGCGGGCGCTGACCACGGTGTCGCCACGGACGGGGTGTCGAAGTACCCCCGCGAAGTGACGGCTGCCATGATCGCCGCCTTCGTCGCCAACACCTCTGCCGGTTCTGGCGGTGCGGCGGTGAACGCTCTGGCTCGAGCAGTGGGTGTACGGGTGGTGGTGGCCGATCTGGGGATCGCCGCTCACGTCCCGGCTCATCCGGCGATCACCGACGCCAAGATCCGCCGCGGCACCCGCAACCTGCGCGTGGAGGCCGCGATGACCCCCGCCGAAGCGACCCGGGCCATCGAGGTGGGGATCGACCTGACCGAACGCGCCATCGCCGACGGCGCCGACCTGATCGTCCCGGCCGAGCTGGGGATTGGGAACACCACGTCGGCGGCAGCGCTGACGGCCCGGCTCCTGGGGTTGGCGCCGGACGAGGCGACCGGTCGAGGGACCGGGGTCGACGATGACGGGCTCGCCCGCAAGACCGCCGTGGTGACTGAGGCGCTCTCCAGGACGCCGGTCACTGATCCGTTCGACGTGCTGGTGGAGCTGGGCGGCTACGAGATCGCCGCGATGGTGGGCATGTTCCTCGCTGCTGCTGCCCATCGGCGTGGAGTGGTCGTGGATGGCTATGTGGAAGGCGCCGCGGCGCTGGTCGCGGTCGGCCTCGCCCCGGACGTGGCCGGCTACCTGCTGCCTGCTGGCATCTGCGCGGAACGCGGTCATCGGGCTCAGCTTGACCGCCTTGGCCTTCGGCCCCTGTTCGACCTCGACCTCCGGCTCGGCGAGGGCACCGGTGGGGTGCTTGCCGTACCGCTGCTGAAGGCAGCCGCAGCCGCACTGCGCGAGATGCGGACGTTCGCTGAGGCGGGAGTGCCGGACGCCTGAGCTGTTCAGCCGATGACGTACGGCAGCAGCGCGGCCACCTCAGCCACCACGATCAACGCACCCACCACGTCGCCGGTGATCCCGTCACCCAACCGACGTGACGCCCACCACGCTCCCAGCCAGGCGACAGCCACGGTGAGCAGAACGGCCAGCCAGGCGCCCGGGAGCAGAAGCACCGGCAGCACATACAGACCACCCCCCCACCACCAGCGCCCACCCTGCGCCGCCGCCCCGAGACCGTCCCCCCTGGCGGCCGGAAAGACAGCCAAGGGTCCCGTGACCGCAAACCTCGCACTCACGGCGGCCACGACAGGCGCCCACCACGGCATCGGCGAGCTGAGCTCCGACCAGAGCAGCAGCAGCGTCGCCACCCCAACCCCCACGCCGAAGGCGCCGACGCGCACGTCTCGCAGGATCTCGAGCCGCCGCTGCGGTGACACCGGGGCCAGCAGCGCATCGGCAGAGTCGAGCAGGCCGTCGAGGTGGAGCATGCCGGTGACCAGCAGCCAGGCCAGCAGCGCGAGCGCTGCCCGTACACCGGCAGGAATCGGTAACGGCGCCCACAGCACCGCCGCGACCACCCCACCGACGACGTAGCCCGCCAATGGATAGTGCGGCGCGGCGCGGCCCAGATCCTCGGGTCTGAAGTCCCGGGGCGCAGGAAAGGGCAGCACGGTCAGGAACGACAGCGCCGTTCGTACACCCCGCAGCATGGCCGCTCCTTCCCGAGGGCGACCGTACCTGACCGGCCCGGCCGGTTAGGGTGCCGTTATGGAAGTCCTGATGCTCGGTACGGGCGCGTCTGACGGTTGGCCGAGCGCGTGGTGCGGCGACGAGTGCTGCAGCTCACTCGTCCAGGCCGGTGATGTACGGACGCCGACCTCGGCCCTGATCGACCGCACCCTGCTGATCGACCCTGGCCCAGAGGCACCCCGCCAGGCACTACGGCAGAACATCTCACTCGCCGGCGTGACCGATGTGCTGGTCTCCCACGCCCACCACGACCACCTCGACGCGGCCTTCCTGCTGCACCGCAGCTGGGTGAACCAGCAGCCCCTCCGCGTCGTCGGCCCCAAGCCGGTGATCGACGAGTGTGCGCGCTGGCTCAAGCCTGGTCAGACGTCTGTCCAGCTGGTTCCGATCACGGCCGGCCGGGACGTCTCGCTCGGTAAGTACCGCGTACGAGCACTGCCGGCCGCCCATGAGGCACTCGGCGAGGCCTGCCTCTACGCGATCGCCGGCCCTGACGCGACCATGCTCTGGGCGACCGACACCGGCCCGTGGGCGCGTGGCGTGAAGGAGATGCTCGCCGGAACCAGGCTCGACCTGGTCTGCATGGAGCAGACCTTCGGGGAGCGGGACGACCTGACCGAGGGCAAGCACCACAGCCTGCGGACCTTCGCCGAGGCGGTCGCCCAGTTGCGGGAGTGGGGCTCGGCCACCGGCACCACTGACGTGGTCGCCGTGCACCTCGGGCATCACAACCCACCACCGGAACTGCTGTACCTGAAGCTGAGGGACATGGGCGCCAGAGCCGTACCGGACGGGACGCCGATCATCGCGGGTGGAGTGCTGTCATCCCTGTCGCTGTGACGTCGAAGCCACGTGTCACGACACTCCCGACGCGGTGTGCGAGAAGCGCCCCATGCGTGGGCTGACAGCGTAGGCTGCGCACAAAGGACGCCAGAGCCGGCGTCACTTGAAAGGAGCACCAGACATGGCCGACTGGGCCGCCGACGTCAAGAAGTACGCACCCAACGCGTCCGACGACCACATCGCCGGGATCGTTCGTCACTGCGGGATCGCCCTGCAGAAGGCGGACTCGTCGCTGGTGTCGTTCAGTGATCCCGAGGAGCTCGCCCGTGTGAAGGCTGGCTTCTGCACCAAGAAGCTAGGACTCACCGACTCGGACGCAATCGACAAGGGTCTCGCCGCTGTGGGCGAGAAGCTCGAGGGTGCCCACCGCAAGAACCGCGTGACGGTCTACTACCTTCTCGCAGAGCACTTCGGCAAGCTCGACCTGTTCGAGAAGAAGGCCAAGTAAGCCTCAGCGCGCACTGAAGTCAGCCAAGCGGCGGTCCCGGAGGGGCCGCCGCTTCTGTATGGGAGGGCAGGCTGTCAGGTACTCGTGAGGCCGAAGAAGAGCCGATCAGTCACGTGCTTGGCCCGCCTGGCCAGCCGCCGCCACTCGTCGTACAGGTGCGAGGCTCCGCCGCGGCCGTACCCCAGCAACTCGGCCACCTGGGCCATCTCGCGCGCATCGGTGGGGATCACGTCCGACGCCCGCCCTCGGACGAGCATGGCCATGTTGCGGATCCGACCGGCCAGCAGCCAGGCAGCCTCCAGCGCTGCACCGTCGTGGTCATCCACCAGGCCCTCGTTGCGCAGTGCGCGCAGCGCCTCGAGCGTCCGCGTGGTTCTCAGCTCCGGCACCCGATGGGCGTGCTGCAGCTGGAGGAGCTGCACTGTCCACTCGACGTCCGATAGGCCGCCCGGCCCCAGCTTCACATGCCGGCTCGGATCGACGCCCCGCGGCATCCGCTCACTCTCCATCCGCGCCTTGAGGCGGCGGATCTCGATGACCTGGCTCAGCGCCAAGCCATCGGTCGGGTATCGGACGGGAGCGACGAGGGCCAGGAACGCGCGACCCACCCGATCGTCGCCAGCGCCGAGGTCGGCGCGCAGCAATGCCTGCGCCTCCCAGGTTGACGACCAGCGCTCGTAGTAGGTGCGGTACGACGAGAGCGTGCGGACGAGCGGCCCGCCCTTGCCCTCTGGACGAAGGTCTGGGTCCAGCTCGAGGGCGGTTTCCTTGTCCTGCTGCCGCAGCATCGCCCGGACCCGGGTGGCCAGGCGCGTGGCGGCCGCGGTCTCATCGGAGTCATCGGTGTCGGCCATCACGAACATGGCGTCGGCGTCGGAGCCGTACGACAGCTCGGCCCCACCCCACCGACCCATGGCCACGACGGCAAGGCCCGGGGCCCCCTCGACCTCGCGGCGGGCCAGCTCCAGGGTCGACTCCACCGTAGCGTGGGCGATATCCGTCAGCGCCCGACCGACGACCTCAGGGTCAGTTCGCCCCAGGACATCGCCCATCGCCACCCGCAGCAGCTCGTGCCGCCGCATGGCCTGGACCGACTCGAGGGCACGCTCCGGCTCGGAGTTCCGCGCCAATGCCGACGCCATGGACTCCTTCAGCTCGTCACGCGTGCGTGGGGTGAGGTCAGCATCATCGGCGAGCAGCTGCACCGACTGTGGCGAACGTCGCATCAGGTCCACCGCGTAGCGGCTGCTCGACAGGATCACCGCCATCCGCTCGGCCATCAAACCCTCGTCGCGGAGAGCCCGCAGATACCAGGGAGTCGACCCGAGCGTCTCTGAGACCTGGCGGAAGGCCAGCAGTCCATGGTCGGGGTTGGGGCCCTCCGCGAACCAGCCGAGCATCGCCGGCAGGAGCTGACGCTGGATCTCGGCATGCCGTGACATACCGGTGGAGAGCGCCTCGATGTGGCGCAGTGCCGCTGCCGGGTCTGCGTAGCCGAGAGCCGCCAGCCTCGTCCGGGCGGCATCGGTGGTGAGCCGCATCGCCTCGGAGGGGATCCTCGCCACTGCATCCAGCAGCGGTGAGTAGAACAGCCTGGTGTGGAGCCGTTGCACCGTACGAGCGCTGGCGCGCCACCGGTCGACAACCTCAGCGGTACTCGACAGTCCGACCGCCCGGGCGAGCCGACGCAGCCCAGCTTCGTCGTCAGGCAGGAGATGCGTACGGCGCATGCGGAACAGCTGGACCCGATGCTCAAGGAGTCGTTGGAAGCGGTAGGCAGCAGCCATCGTCGCCCCGTCGGACCGCCCGACGTAACCGTGGTCGATCAGTTCCTGCAAGGCAGGCAGGGTCGCCCTGAGCCGGAGTCGCTCGTCGGCCCGGCCGTGGACAAGTTGCAGGAGCTGGACCGTGAACTCCGTGTCGCGCAGACCCCCCGCACCCAGCTTGATCTCGCGCTCGGCCTCCTTGGCGGGGATCAGCGAGATGACCCTCCGCCGCATCGCCTGGGTCTCGGCGAGGAACCCGTCCCGCTCCCCCGCTGCCCAAACGTACGGTGTGACCAGGTCGCAGAACTCCTGCCCCAATGCCAGGTCGCCCGCCATCGGGCGCGCCTTGAGCATGGCCTGGAACTCCCACGTCTTGGCCCACTTGGCGTAGTACGCCCTCATCGACGACAGCGTCCGGACCAGGGGTCCCGCCTTGCCCTCCGGGCGCAGTGCCGCGTCGACCTGCCAGATCGTCCCAGCTCGGGTGTGGTCGGAGCAGGCCCGGGTGACCGCGGCGGCAAGCCGGGTGCCGATCGCGACAACTTCCTCCGGTGTGCAGCGCGGCTCACCGTCGGCATCGAGCGCTGGCTCGGCCACATAGAGCACGTCGACGTCGGAGATGTAGTTGAGTTCCTGGGCACCGGCCTTGCCCAGCCCCAGGATGGCGAAGCGCACACGGTCGTTACCGGGGACTGCAGCTCTGGCGATCGCCAGCGCTCCCTGCATGACAGCATCCGCGAGGTCCGCCAGCTCAGCGGCGATGTCGGGCAGCAACGCCAGGGCATCTGGGCTGGTCAGATCGCGAACAGCGATGCGGTACAGCTCACGTCGGTTGGCCAGTCGTAGCTCGTCGGCAGCTCCGGCGGCGGTTGCCACGGGGGCGTCCTCCGTGGCAGCTACCGAATGGAGGATCCTGGCCAGCATCTCGGATGCCGAGTCGCGGCGCGGCTGCGTCGTCAGCAGCGCCATGTCGGCAGGATCGGCGGCAAGGTGGCGGCCCAGCTCGGCTGAGCCGCCAAGCAGGGTGACCACCCGCCGCGCGACCTCGGGCTGCTCGACGAGCATGTGTACGCGCGGTGGGTCCGTACGAAGCAGGTCGACGAGGGTCGACAGCGCGACGTCTGGATCGATCGAGGCGGAACACAGGTCGACCAGCCCCGGCGTGCCGTCCTCGTGGAAGTCGGACAAGACATCCACCAGCCTGACGGCCCGCGCCGAGTCGACGAAGCCTCTCCGAGCAAGCTCGCCCTGCGAGGTCGCGATCCGGTCACCCATCGGGCCAGCGTACGGACAAACCTTGCCCAGTTCTGACGACGACGGACAGCAAGGTGCGCCACGGTAGTTTACCTGCTCTACTACTCCTGTGAGTGCCTCATGGGGGGAGGCGGCCTCTCGCGCATTCGGGTCCTTGGGGGGCCCGGAGCTCTGAAGGGACCTGTATCTCCATGACCACCGACCACATCACCAAACCGACCCTTGGCCGCCGCACGCTCGTCGCAGGCGCAGCTTGGTCCGTACCCGTCATCATCGCCACCGCACCCGCCGCAACGGCGGGTCCGAGCCAGTGCACCGTCAACGCGGGGGTCAATGTGGGCCCGTTCGCTACCAGCCGCATGCGGGCGATCTGCTCCAGCAACTCGCAGACCCCGACCGGCGGCACCACCATCTGGTGCAACTACGGCTACGTGTACGGGCCGCAGTACCTGGAAATCTGCAACTGCACCGGTGACTCAGCCTGGTACTCGTGGCGGGAGACCGACGATGTCTCGGACTTCCAGATCGAGGTGAACGGCATCCAGGACGATGAAAACGGCCCCAACCAGGGCTGGCGCCCGCCGTTCAAGCTTGCCCCCGTCGGTGAGTCTGGCGGCTGCCAGCGGTTCACCCTCACTTACCGCACCAGCGACAGTCGGCCGTACAACAACTCCACCACGAACCCCACCAGCGGCGCCTGGACCGACAACACGATCAACGTGACGCTGTACCGCCACAGTTCGACATCGAGCACCGCTCCGGCCTACCCGGGACCCAACCTCAACGGGACGGGCAACGGTTGGACGATCGTGACGACGACGAGCGTGCCTGGACTGAAGATCTGGCGATCGGTCGGGTCGACCGGCACCGGGGACCCGGTCAACTTCAACAACTGCTCTGTCCAGGGCGGGTGCCCGGCCCCTCCTGCCCGGACGGCCCAGGGCACAGAGTCGGTCGCCGCCTCGGCTGCGTCGACGCAGGCGCTCGAGTCGCCGCTCAGGTCAGCCGGCGCTACCCCCGGTGGAGACTGACCTCCACCAGCGGCCTCCCGCACCGTTCGTCCAACCGTTGCACCTACCCGGGCTGACGGTCGATGTCGCGACTATGACGGCGGCAGCGCACGCCCAGGTCGGTGAGGACTGGAGCCGCTGCCACACGCTTCGACGGCCACCAGGGCCTTCTCGTACGCTCCTCGCGGCCGACTCGAGATATGCGCTCACCACGGAGCTCCGCTACTCGCTGGTCGCCCGGCTGGTGGACGAGGTGGTGGATCACGCGCCCAGTAACACGGTCCTGCTGCACGCAGCCGCGGTGTCCGACGACCGGGGGCGGGTGGTCGGCCTGGTTGCCGGGTCGGGTGTGGGGAAGACGACGGCCGCGATCAGCTTGTGCCAGGAGTCGTACGGGTATGTCACGGACGAACTGCTCGTCGTTGGCGCGCGGCAGCGGGTGACCCCCTTGCCCAAGCCGCTGTGTGTTGTCCGGGGTCAGGATGACCCGGTCAAAGACGTGGTGGGACCGGATGCTGCGGGGCTCCGTCGCCACCCCCAGCGACCGCTGACTCTGGCGGGCGTCCTGGTCCTGGACCGGCTGACCGGCGGACCTCGCCCGCACGCGGTGGCGCCGACGCCGGCCTCCCTGTTGTGGCAGGTGACCCAACAGCAGATCGGAACGACGCGCCACAGTCGCCCGATTGCCGCACTGGCCAGCCGCCTCGGTGGCGTACCGATGGCCCGTGCCTCGTATCAGGACTCGGGCGACCTTCGCACCATGGTGGCTGAACTCCTGCTGCAGCCTCGGCGGCGTTCTCCGTACCGTGCCGTCGCAGTCGACCAAGCGATCCCGTCGACGTCGGGCTACCACCGCGCCCCCTGGACCGATGCAGTCGTGGCGGGAGGCGAGGTCGTGCTGCTTCGGGCGGGCGAACTCCATCACCTCGGCCCGGTGGCGACGGCCGCCTGGCGAGCTGCCACGGGGGCGTCTGCGACTGACATTGACCGCCTCCTCACGCGCCGGTTCGGTCCACCGCCGGATGCTGCGGCATTATCCCAGCTCCTCGATTCGCTGGTGGCCGCGGGCCTGCTGGTCAATCAGCCATGAGCCCTTCCATGGCGCAATTTCCGTGGCGACTTCTTGACGAATCGTGGCCAGAACGCACTGAATGAGCCCTTTGCTGTGTGAAGGTTGCTGCCATGACGAACACCAACACCCCCGATCGTCGTGCACTCATCCTGAACAGCCTGCTCGCGTACCTCCTCGGGGCCGCCATCACGATCCTGCTCCACGAGATGGTGCACTGGCTGACCGGCGCTGCCCTCGGCTACCGCTCGACGATGTACGCGTACGGCGTCACCCACCACCCTGCTGAGCTCCCTCCCCTTGTCACGGCGGCGACCAGCTTCTCGGCGGTGCTGGGCTCCATCGTGATCGGCGGCGTCATGGCCGCCTGGCGTCCACGTGAGCGGCGCGGCGGTTTCGCTCATCTGCTGTGGCTCTGGGTGGGGTTCACCTCCATCCTTGAAGGTGTCACGTACCTGATCATCACGCCGATGGGAGTGGGCGATACGGCCGTCACAGCCGCAGCGCTCGAACTGCCGATGTGGGTGCAGCTCCTGATCTGCGCGGTCGGCGTCGCGGGGATGTTCGGCACAGCTCGGCTCTTCGCGCCTCACCTCGACCGCATCACCGGCGCCGACCGTCCGGCACGCCTCGCCGCGACGATCTGGCCATGGCTGCTGGCGATCCCGTTCCTCGTCGCCCAGACCGTGTCGTCGTTCTTCATCCAGACCATGCCCATCGGTCCCGAGGTGATGATCGTCATGGTGATGGCCATGCTCGCCATCGGCACCTTCGCACCGATGTCGATGATGTTCCCCAAGGTCACCGCCCCTGACCGGACCCCCATGGGCAATCTTCGGCCCTGGCCCATCGCAGGCATCGTCGGCTACGTGGCGGTGCTGATCCTTCACTTCGTGATCAGGAACGGCGTCAGCATCGGCGGCTGAGCCTCGCGGTTGCTCAGCGGGGCTGCGTCTCGACCAGATGGCCCAGGCCGGAGCCACGGACGATCGAACCCGCGTGCTGGGCGGCTGCTGGACCGAGCGCTTCGTTCAGCCTTGCCAGCCCGCTGCTCAGGTCGGCCGTGGGCTGCTGCGTGGTCAGGTCCGCCGGAAGCATCGAGTCCCCGATCAGAAGTGCCACCGCGGGAGTCATCTCCTCGTACAACAGCGCGAATGCCTCACGGGGTTCGGGCGTCGGCTGATCAGCGAGCGCAGCCAACCTCCCCGCGATCGCAGCGCGTCGTTGGGCCAGCTCGGAGGTGTCCCAACACCGCTCGACAATCGTCCTGGCCTCGGCGACCGGCACCTCCAGCCGTCCTGCAATCACATGTGGGAAGGCGAGCAGAAAGCCTGTCGACCTGTCCGTTGGGCTGATCAGCACGCCCGGTCGGAGCTGACGGTAGCCGTGCCCGTACGCCGCCTGTCGCAGCTGGTCTCGCTCACGGCGTCGCGTCTCGGGAATGTCGTAGACGAGCACGTGGAACCAGCCGCTCCACGGCTCGGCTGGACGGGGATTCTGGACCTGGTGAAAGCCTGCTGCGAGCTGCCCCGCGAGCCGGTAGATGGCCACCCGGCCGACACGAGTCACGCCCAGCAGACCCCAGCCAACCAGCCGATGCAGGCTGGATCGCGCCGCTGCAGCGCTGACACCGAGACTGCCCAGCAGCTCAACCAGCACGGGTCCAGGCAGTCCCGTCGCGCCGGCGGCGCCGAAACAGTACGGCACCTGCGACGTAGCTCGCTGGCTCATCTGACCACAGTAATGCCGAACTTTCCGGGCTAGGGTCGGGACCGAACGGAGGTCGCATGCCGCACCTGGAGCTCCACCTCGTCGAGGATCCTGACCACCCTGCGTCGGTCGAGGTGTACGCCGATGGCTATGTCGACGGCACACCCGTGCGGTTCCTGGTCGACACCGGCGGCGCGACCAGCACCGTCCCGCCGGGACTCGGGTCGCCCGCGGCGAGCGAGCGTGTCTCTCACGGCGCGGGCGGTGGCCAGATCCAGGCGGGCAGCGTCCGGATGGACGAGGTGACCTGCGGCGTTCCACTCCTTCGCCAAGCGGTCTGGTTCGTGGGTCCCGGTCGATCCCTCTGGTCGGTCTCGGCGGTCGGGTGAAGGCCCGGTCGGGCGCGAACCGCCGTACACAGGTCGCGGAAGCCGTCGCGAGGCTGCAGCCGGCCGATCCGTCAGTAGCAGTGAGCGACGACCACGTCGGTCTGGCCCGCCTCGTCACGAGGGCCCTGGACGCGGACCGACCGGTCGACAAGCGGGACGTCGCCCTTGCCGTACGGGCGCTGTGTGAGCACTACGGAGAGATCAGGGGTGGTCGTACGGTGGAACTGCGGGTCCCGCCGTACGCAGCCGTGCAGCTCGCAGCGGAGGGCGACACCGGCTCCACTCACACCAGAGGCACTCCCCCGAACGTGGTTGAGACCGACCCCGAAACCCTGCTCCGGCTCGCCACCGGATCGCTCAGGTGGGCTGAGGCCGTCGCGTCGCACCGACTCCGGCGCAGTGGCGTCCACGCGGACCTGGCGTCTCTGTTCGAGTGACTTCTACAGCGTCGGCAGCAGCTTCCCGAGCTCCCACGGCGTGACCTCGCGACGGTACTCGTCGAACTCGGCCTTCTTGTTGCGCAGGAAGTAGTCGAAGACGTGTTCCCCGAGGGTTTCGGCGGCGAGCTCGGAGCGCTCCATGATCCGCACTGCCTCGTCGAGGTTGCGCGGCAGCGGGCTCATGCCGAGTGACGCTCGCTCGCGATCGGTCAGGCTCCAGACGTCGTCCTCGGCACCTGGCGGCAGCTCGTAGGAGTTCTCGATACCCGCCAAGCCAGCGTTGAGGATCAGAGCGAACGCCAGGTAGGGGTTGCAGCCCGGATCGAGCGACCGCAGCTCCACGCGCGCCGAGGCACCCTTGGTCGCCTTGAAGGCCGGCACCCGGATCAGGGCGGACCGGTTGTTGCGGCCCCAGGTGATGTACGACGGCGCCTCACCGCCACCGGCGAACCGCTTGTAGGAGTTCACCCACTGGTTCGTCACTGCGGTGATCTCAGCCGCATGCTTCAGCACGCCCGCGACGAACTGCCGGGCGGTGTCGGAGAGGTGGTATTCGGCCGAGGCGTCGAAGAACGCGTTGCGATCGCCCTCGAACAGCGACACGTGGGTGTGCATGCCCGAGCCCGGCCAGTCAGCCAGTGGCTTGGGCATGAAGGAGGCATGGATTCCCTCGGCGACAGCGACCTCCTTCACCACGACGCGGAAGGTCATGATGTTGTCGGCCATCGAGAGGGCGTCGGCATAGCGCAGGTCGATCTCATGCTGCCCAGGCGCACCCTCGTGGTGGGAGAACTCCACCGAGATGCCCATCTGCTCGAGCATCGTGATCACCTTGCGGCGGAAGTCGCTGCCCTGGCCGAGCGTGGTGTGGTCAAAGTACCCGCCCATGTCGAGCGGCTTCGGCGGCTGCCTGAAGTCGGTCTGCGGGTGGAAGAGGAAGAACTCGATCTCGGGGTGCGTGTAGAACGTGAAGCCCCGGTCAGCGGCCTTGCGGAGCGCTCGCTTCAGCACGTAGCGAGGGTCGGCGTACGAGGGCGAGCCATCGGGGAGCCGGATGTCGCAGAACATCCGGGCGGTCGGCTGCTGCTGGTCGCGCCACGGCAGGATCTGGAAGGTCGACGGGTCGGGGTGCGCGATCATGTCCGACTCGTAGCGCCGGGCGAAGCCCTCGATCGCCGAACCGTCGAACCCGACACCCTCGGCGAAGGCGCCCTCGACCTCCGCCGGGGAGATCGCCACTGACTTCAGGAACCCCAGCACGTCGGTGAACCAGAGTCGGACGAACCGAACGTCCCGCTCCTCCATCGCGCGCAGGACGAACTCTGTCTGCTTGTCCATGCCGCACAGTCTGCCGTGCCTGTGTTTCGGGCTGGTTACGATGGCGGCGTGTCGACGCCCGGTTGGTATCCCGATCCCGCATCAGCGGGCGAGGAGACCCGGTGGCGGTGGTTCGACGGGAAGGCCTGGACGGCAGCGTCAGCAGGCGGACCTACGCCCCCCAGGCTGCCTCCGGCGGACCCCGGCGGCCCGGCTCCACGGCCGCCAGCCACCCTACGGTCGTCGACGCCCTGGCTGGTCGCGGTCGCCGCGATGGTCCTGGTCGGGCTGGCGCTGAGCTTCGTGCAGTGGCGAGCACCCCGGGTCGGCTACATCCCCTCGCCCGGGCCGGGCGCGCCCGTCAGTCTCCCCGTCGAACCGTCCCGTCCGCCGTCGGAGTGCCCCGTGGGTGCGACCTTCCGCAACCCGCATCCCGACGACAACAACGCCTATGGCGGGCGACTGGTCCTGCCCAAGGCGGCGATTCCGTACGACAAGGCCACAGCCGGTATCCCCGTGCTGAGCGCGCTCGAGGATGCCCAGACCTGGTTCGTCACCTGGCGCAGCGGCAACCCCCGACAGAGCGGCGTCACGATGGGCGAGCTGCGCCGGAGCGGCTTCTATGTCAGTCCGCAGGAGGCTGCGCGTCGTTCGGCAGTCTGCATGACCCAGGAGACCGTACGAAAGGCAGACGTGACCGGGTCGACGACGGTCACAGACACGGCGCTCACCGTCGGCGGTCGGCCCGCCTGGCTCGTGGTGGTGGACGTCACCCTGAACCCGGCCAAGCAGCTGGGCGTCACCGGCGAGCGGCTTGTCGTGGTCGTCGTCGACGACGGTCGGCCCGACTGGATGTCAGCCCTCGCGGTCACGGTACGGAACGACCAGCCCGAGGTGCTCGCCGCCGTCGAGAAGCTCCCGGCCCAGCTGAAACTGGTGGCCTGAGGCGGCCAGATCCACCTGGTCCGACCGTGCGCCTCTACGCGTCAGTGTCTGCGGTGGGGTGGGGGTGGTTGTCGTACGGGGTTCTGCCACGGGTCGACTCGTCGGGGCGACCGGATCTCGGGGATCTGGTCTGTACCCATCCGGATCTGCCACTGGTCCCGCGGATCACCCCGGCAACCAGGGTTGGCCGCCCGCAACCCCGACTACTCCGTGAAGGCAACAGGCGAAGGTGGCTCAGAACGGGAAGGTCTTCTCCTCGCGCGTACGGGGGTTGCCGTCGCCATCCTCGTCGTCGTCGAAGCGAGGGTCGTCGTCCCACTGCTCGTTCCGCTTCGCCACGGTGTCGAGGGCGGCCAGCGCCTCCTCCTGCGTCGCGTAGGGACCGAGCCGGTCGGCGGCCTTGCATGCCCCGTACGGCTCCACGGTCTTGTGCGTGAGGCACCAGTACCACTGCCCGTCAGCCATGACCACTCCCTTCGAGGTGGGTTCTAGACTCACGCGGGTGAGCCGTATCAAACCCTACCCAGTTTCGCCTCTGCGACCAGTGCCTGCTGAGATCGAGCGCCCCGAATACGTCGGCCGTCCCGGCCCGAAGAAGTACACGGGCTCGCACGTGCAGACCCCGGAAACGATCGAGAAGATGCGCGAGTCCGGACGGATCGCTGCCCAGGCCATGCTGGTCGCCGCAGCCGAGATTGCTCCCGGCGTGACAACGGACCATCTCGATGCGGTGGCCCACGAGTTCATGTGCGACCACGGCGCCTACCCGTCGGCACTGCAGTACCGCGGCTTCCCGAAGGCGATCTGCACCTCCGTCAACGAGGTGATCTGCCACGGGATCCCCGACGCGCGGCCGCTCGAGGACGGTGACCTGGTCAAGATCGACGTGACTGCGTTCAAGAACGGGGTGCACGGTGACAACTGCGGCACGTTCTTCTGCGGCGACGTGCCGGAGTCGTCACGCCTGCTCTCGGAGCGGACGAAAGAGTCCCTCGACCGCGCCATCAAGCAGGTACGCCCCGGCCGACCGTTCAGCGTGATCGGTCGCGTGATCGAGGCGTACGCGGCGAGGTTCGGGTACGGGGTCGTCCGCGACTACACCGGTCACGGCGTGCACTCGACGTTCCACTCGGGTCTGGTGGTGCTGCACTACGACGAGCCCCGCCTCGATACGGTCATTGAGAAGGGCATGACGTTCACGATTGAGCCGATGTTGAGCCTGGGTGACTACCACAGCCATGTCTGGGACGACGACTGGACCGTCGTCACCAACGACTTCTCCCGGGTCGCCCAGTGGGAGCACTCGATCGTCGTGACCGACACCGGCGCGGAGATCCTGACTCTGCCATGAGCGACCCTCGGGGCGGCGCGTTGGCCAGCCCACAAGCGACGGCTCGGGTGTCCCCCGTGCTCGGGCAGCACGAGTGGTGGCCGCTTGCGGTTACCCACCGCGAGCGGGCTCAGTCGATGATCGGGGAGCACGTCAGTAGGCGGGTCGCCGGTCAGAAGCATCCCGTCGAGGACTTCCTGTTCGACTACTACGCCTTCCGCCCAGGACACCTGTTGCGCTGGCATCCCGGGCCCGGAGTCGGGCTCCGTGATGCCTCAGAGCATGCCAGCTGGCCGTCGTACCGAACCGATGGCGGCGTCACCTCACTGGACCTGGCTGACTTCAGGAACCGCCGCGGCAAGGCCGTACGGTTCGTGCACGACCTGCTCGTGCGCACGCACTCGCGCCCGGCGGTGTTCGGCTGCTTCGGCCTGCACGAGTGGGCGATGGTCTACCGACAGGACGCCGGGGCCGTACGGCACCAGTCGCTGCCACTTCGGCTCGGAGCCGCCGGAACCGACACCTTCGTCGAGGCGCACGAGCTTCGCTGCACCCACTTCGATGCCTTCCGGTTCTTCACCCCCACCGCCGCGCCACGCAACACGCTTCAGCCCACCCGCGAGACCCAGGCGATGAACGAGCAGCCCGGCTGCCTCCACGGCGGCGCGATGGACCTGTACCGATGGGCCTTCAAGCTCTCCCCCGGCATCCCATCCGACCTGCTGCTGGACTGCTTCGCCCTTGCCCGAACGGCCCGCGTGCTCGACATGCGCAGCTCCCCGTACGACACCTCGTCGCTCGGCTACCCCAACATCGAGATCGAGACGAACGAGGGCAAGGCGGAACACGTCCGGCAGCAGCGCGCGATCAGCGAAGCGTCGGCTCCGCTGCGGCTCAGGCTGATCGACGCCGTGGCGACGCTCCTCGGTGACCGGTTCTGACGCGCCGGAGGCAGCCGGGACAGCCGTTCGCCAACCAGACGGCGCATACGGCACGATGCTGACGTGACTGCCGCTGACGACGCTACAGAGGCGGCATCTCCCTCGCTCCCGCCATTGCGCCGGAACCGCGACTACGTGGTGCTGACGACCGGTCAGGTGATCGAGGCGATCGGGTCCGGGATGACGGGCCTTGCGCTCCTCCTGCTGGCATACGACGTGACCGGGTCGGCAGCTCAGGCTGGCATCGTGAGTGCCGGGTTCGGGCTGGGCCAGCTGCTGATGGGTTTGCCAGCCGGGGCGTACGTGGACCGTTGGGACCGCAAGAAGACCCTCATCGTGACCGCGCTCCTCCTGACGGTCGTCATGTCGACCATTCCCCTGGCCGGTCTGCTGTGGCAGGTCACCTTCCCGCACCTGCTCGTCGTGGGCGTCGCCGACGGGCTGATTGCCGCGTTCATCTGGCCCGCGGGACGAGCGGCCATGAAGGCGCTCGTACCGCCAGCGCAGCTCGGCCAGGCCGCGACAGTCGCCCAGGCGCGCATGGGCGTGGGCGCGTTGGTGGGGCCAGCGGTGGCGGGCGCACTGTTCGCGGTCAGCCGTACGCTCCCGTTCGTCGTCAACAGTGCGCTGATGCTGCTGGCCGCGCTCGGCTACCAGTTCATTGGCAAGCATCTGCCCGCCCCTGAGCGATCTCCCGATGAACCTCCCAGCAACCTGGTGAGAGACGTTCAGGAGGGGTTGCGCTGGGTCTGGCGGACGGCGCCTGTACGGGACATGGTCGGCGTCGGCATGCTGCTCAACCTGGCTGCGAACGGCATCATCACCGTGGCGATCCTTGGCCTCCAGCGTGACGGCGTGCCGCCCCAGGCACTCGGTGCGGTCGAGTCGGCTGCCGGTGCGGCGGGCATCGTGGGGGCGCTGGTCGCGAGCGTCGTCCTGAAGCGAGTGTCGGTGGGCTGGGCCGCCGTCGCCGTGGTGTGGCTCGATGTGGCGATGCTGTCGCTGATGCCGCTGAGCTCGTCGCCCTGGTGGGTCGGCGGAATCCTGTGCGCCTGCGTGCTGACCATGCCGACCATCAACGCTGGCATGGGCGCTTTCATGATGCACCTCACCCCCGACGCGATGCAGGGCCGCTCTGGATCAGCCTCAAGCTTCGTGTCGATGGCCATGATGCCGCTGGCCACGGGCGCCGCTGGCTTCCTGCTGGAGCACCTCGGCCGGACCTGGGCCATCCTGTCCTACGTTGCGGTACTCGCGTTGGCAGGGGTGCTCGTCGCCCTGAGCCGCAACATCAGGACGATTCCCCGTACAGACCGGTTCGACGAAGTCCCCGAGGCGACCTGAGCCTGATCGAGCACCGCGGCGCCGTACGGGGAACAGGCCGGCCACGAGCCCGTACACTTGCCGTTGGACGAGCTGGCCGGGTGACCGCGGTTCCCGTACGGGGGCTGAGGAAAGTCCGGACTCCACAGAGCAAGGTGGTGGGCAACACCCACCCGGGGCGACCCGCGGGACAGTGCCACAGAGAACAGACCGCCAGCCGCACGGCTGGTCAGGGTGAAACGGTGGTGTAAGAGACCACCAGCACCCCAGGTGACTGGGGTGGCTAGGTAAACCCCACCTGGAGCAAGGCCGAACAGACGGTGCCTGAGGGCTGCTCGCCCGAGCCGTCGGGTAGGCCGCACGCGCCGACCACGAGGCAGCTCGGGGTCGGCGAGAAGGCCGTCGGCAACGACGGTCGCAGAGAGATGGTCACCCGCCCCTTGGGGCGACAGAATCCGGCTTACAGGTCAGCTCGTCCACCAGCAGACCTGGTAACAGCAGTTGACGCGTGGTTCTGGTCAATGCAGTTACCACCTGGAGATCAAGGACAGCTCCAGGTTATGCCGCGACGCCTCCGGCCGAGCCCCACCGCGGCAAGCGTCCGTCGGGTGGGCGGCGTTCGTCGAGAGTGCGTCAGGTTCGGCCACGGTGGGAGGTTGGCGAATCTCCGGGCATGGTCGGAGACTGGGTGGCCCGACCGGCGGACGTGTCAGAGTGCTTCGACCTCGGCCAGGATCGCGTCGATCCTGGCCTGACCGATCACGCCTGCGGCGAGTCCGAGCACCTGCTGGGCGGGCATCGACTTCACCGACGCCACGATGGGATCCTTCGAGATCCCCGGCGCATGCTTCTCGACGATGGCCGCGACGTCGGGGTCATCGAGCAGGGTACCGAGGGAGACAGCGGAGAGGTCATAGCGAGCCATTGCCCGAGCCTATCCGGCCGCTTCGAATGTCGTGCGGCCCGTGGTCAGGTCGGCCTCAACCACCCGTACACGCTCCTCTTCCCCCAGTTCGAGACGGCGGCCGCGGACGAAGGACTCCACGGCCAGGTCCTTCAGATGCACGATGCCGGTCTGCTTGCCGGGGTCGTAGTCGACGACCACGCCGGTGAAGGTCTTCCCCCGGTGGCCAGACAGGACGAGTGCCTCGAGCAGGTCGACGATCCCCCGCTCGTACTTCTTGGCCCGCGAGTCCGACGCCCCCATCAGCTTGGGCAGCTCCGGGAGCGCTCCCCGTACCCAGTCCGGCACCGCCTCCCCAGCGCAGAGGCTGACGCAGATCTCACCGGCGAAGCGGTCCACGAGGCGCCGTAGCGGAGCGGTGACGTGGGCGTACGGCATCGCGAGGGCGCCATGTTCGATGTTCCCCTCGGGCGGCGCACCGTCGAACGCGAGGTAGCCCGCCCCACGGAAGAGCAGAGTGCAGGCGTTCATCATCGCCAGATGGGTCGGTTTCGTGGGATCGAGCGAGCGCACCAGCTCGGGGTAGGTCATCGCGCCGGGCCACGTGATGTCGAGCGCCTTTGCCGTGCGCCGGAGCTTGTCGATCGAGTACTGCTCGGCAGGCGGCAACGTCCGGAGCAGGCCGACCTCACCTTCGAGCATGATCTGCGCTGCGGCGCCACCGGTGAGCAGCGAGATCTGGGCGTTCCAGCCCTCGACCGGCAACGGCGTACGGAAGTGCAGCGCCCAGTCATCGCCGTGGGACTCAACCTCCTGCTCGGGGATCTCAAGCGAGACACCCCCGCGCTCCCGCTCGACCTCGAGCCTGAGCTCTCCCACCGTCTTGAGCAGTTGCAGCGACTCGGACGCACGCCCAGCATTCAGGTCCGCCTGGACGCCGGTGTACGTGAGTTTCGCCCGACTCGTCACCATCGCCCGCTCCACCTGAGCGTCGGTCTGGACGCCATCGGAGTCGAGAGTGATCGTCCACAGCTGGGCCGGGCGGGGCGTACCGTCGGCCAGCAGCGACGCGGCGGCCTCTGACAGCCGAGGTGGGTGCAGCGCAGCGCGCCAGTCGGGGGCGTACAGGGTCTGGCCCCGCAGCCGGGCCTCGGTGTCGATCGCGCCGCTGGGCTCCACCCAGGCGCCGACGTCAGCGATCGCGTAGTGAACCACGTAGCCCGACCCAGAACGCTCGATGTGCAGGGCCTGGTCAAGATCCATCGACCCCTCTGGATCGATCGTGACGAACTCGATGTCGGTACGGTCGAGCGCCGGGATCGACGGCGACGTGGCTGCCTCCTCGGCCGCTGCCAGAACGTCGGCAGGGAACTCGCTGGGCACCTCCAAAGCCTCCCGCAGGCGGCGCACGCCTTCGCGGATCGGTGCGGGAACGTCGCCCTCAGTGGCGAAGTGGACGGCGGGCACGGCTCAGCCCGCCCCAAGGTCGGCTGGGTCCCGTACGAGGATCCGGTCGCACTCCTCACAGCGCAGCACTTCGTCCGCGGCGGCAGACACGTAGCGCTCGTAGGCCGACGGGTCGGCCGTGATGCCGCATCCGGAGCAGCGCCTGGCCTTGAGCAGCGCTGCCCCCGCTCCGCTGCCGCGAGCTCGTACCTTCTCGTACAGGTCGACCAGTCCCGCTGGCAGGGACGCCACGACGTCCACACGCTTTTTGACCTGAGCTTCCCGCTCCGCGGTGAGATCAGCCGTCTGGCTGTCGCGCTTGGTGACGATGGCACGGGCCTCCGCGTCGAGGTCGGCCTTCTCGGCAAGGATGCCGTCACGCACCCGGGTCGACGACTCCAGCGCCTCCATCGCCTCCAGCTCAAGATCCTCCAGGTCAACGATCCGCTTCTTCAAGTGGGCGATCTCGTCCTGCAGTGTGGTCAGAGCTCGAGCGTCGGACACCTGCCCCTTGTCGGAGCGCTCCTGGTTGCGAGCCAGCCGCTGCCGGACAGGCTCGAGATCGGCCTCGGCCTTGGCCTGGGCGGTTTCAGCGTCACTCACTTCCGTCTGGGCTGCGACGTAGCGCTGCCCCAGCTCGTTGCGCCGCTGGACCAGCGTGGCAACCAGGGCATGCTCCGGCAGTGTCTTGATCCGGTGGTCGATCTGGCCGATGGCGGTGTCGATGGCTTGGAGGTCGAGCAGACGCTGTTGCGCCGCGGGGTCAGCCTTCACGCGAGGGCTCCTTCCGGTCGTTGCCGACTCTACTGGGGACGGCGGTGCCCAGGACTCGTCGCATGACTAGGTTGATGACGTCGTCACACGTCAGGAGCCGATCATGACCCAGCTCTACCTCGTCAGGCACGGAGAGACCGAATGGTCGAGGTCAGGTCAGCACACCTCGTACACCGATCTCGACCTCACTGAGCACGGCGTGGCGGAGGCGCTGCGGCTGCGGGAGAAGCTCGATCCTGCTGACTTCGGGCTGGTCCTGTCGAGCCCGCGGCTGCGCGCCCGGCGGACGGCCGAACTGGCTGGCTTCACCAACGTGCAGGTCGACGAGCGGCTCCGCGAGTGGGACTACGGCGACTATGAGGGTCGGACCTCGCCCGAGATCAGGTCGATGCAACCGGGGTGGCGGATCTGGACCCACTCGATGCCCAAGGGCGAGACCAAGGTGCAGATCATCACCCGGATGACCGAGGTGGTGAACCTTGTCCGAGCCAGTGGCGTCGACCGAGCCATCTGCTTCGGCCACGGTCACTCCTCCCGCGTTCTGGCGCTGTGCTGGCTCGACATCGACATCGCCCGCGGTCAGAGTTTCCCGCTCAAGACGGCGTCAGTGTCGATCGTGGGGTACGAGAAGGAGTCGCCAGCCATCATCCAGTGGAACGCCTGATCCACGTTCGTCTGAACGACGCGGCAGGATGGTGTCATGAGTGACGCCCAGCCCAAGCTGCCCAACCGCCAGATCCCGTTCTCGGAGGCGTTCAAGGAGTTCATCCCGCAGGGCTGGGCACCGTATGACGCCGACCTTCCAGCGGCGCTGCCCGCGACCGAGTTCACCGCGGCGCGTCGCCACAAGGTGGCTGGGCAGTTCCCGGGCGAACGGATCGTCATCCCCGCGGGCGGGCTGAAGGTGCGGTCGAACGACACCGACTTCCGCTACCGACCCCACTCGGCGTTCGCCCACCTGACCGGGCTCGGCTCCGACCGGGAGCCCGATGCCGTGCTGGTGCTGGAGCCGACCGACGACGGTGTGGCGCCGACGCTCTTCTTCAGCCCCCGCGCTGCCCGTACGGATGAGGAGTTCTACTCGTCGTCGCGGTACGGCGAGATGTGGGTGGGCAAGCGTGAGTCGCTCGACGAGATGGGTGCGATGACGGGGCTGCCGTGTGCGCCGATCTCGATGTTGCGTGATGCGCTGGCGAAGAACGCCGACTCCACCCGGATCCGGGTGCTGCGCGGGGTTGCCCCCGAGGTCACCGCGCTGGTCGACGAGGTCCGTACGGGCCACGCCGTCCAGGGCGAGTTGGCCGAGGCCGACGAGGAGCTCGAGACCGCGGTCAGCGAGCTCAGGCTGGTGAAGGACCCGTACGAGGTCGACCAGATGCGGGCGGCCTGCGAGGCAACAGCGGTCGGTTTCGAGGCCGTCGTCGCCGACCTGCCCGAGGCCGTCAAGCGTGGCCGGGGTGAGCGATGGGTCGAGGGTGTCTTCGGCCTGCACGCCAGGCATCAGGGCAACGCGGTCGGGTACGACACGATCGCCGCGTCGGGTGACCACGCCAACACCCTGCACTGGATCCGCAACGACGGCGATCTGCGTGACGGCGACCTGCTGCTCCTTGACGCCGGGGTCGAGCTCGAGTCGCTGTACACCGCCGACATCACCCGTACGCTGCCCGTCTCCGGCCGCTTCTCCCCCGCCCAACGGAAGGTGTACGAGGCGGTGCTCGAAGCCCAACAGGCAGGCATCGACGCGGCGCGGCCAGGAGCGACCTTCTCCGACATCCACGACGCCGCGATCGCGGTGATCGCCCGCAAGCTCGCTGAGTGGGGCGTCCTGCCGGTCACGGCTGAGGAGTCCCTCGACGTCGCCAACGGCGGCCAGCACCGTCGGTGGATGGTGCACGGCACATCGCACCATCTCGGCATCGATGTGCACGATTGCGCCCAAGCCAGGCTGGAGAACTACCGCAAGGGCACGCTTGAGCCCGGCATGGTGGTGACGGTGGAGCCGGGGCTGTACTTCAAGTCGACAGACCTGATGGTGCCTGAGGAACTCCGCGGCATCGGCGTACGGATCGAGGACGACATCGTGATCACTGTCGACGGCAACGAGGTGCTCTCAGCGATGCTGCCCCGCGACCCGGATCAGGTCGAAGCATGGATGGCAAGCATTCTGCGGGGCTGAGGCCCTCCGACTGGAGCAGCCGGGGAGGCGCCTTGAGGAAGGTGTCCTCGCCAAACTACCGCTACTCGATCTTCGTGATCCGGTCGCTCGGGCGGTCGGTGGCGCGGTTGACATCACCCACGGTCGTGTTCGTCCCAGCATCCTCGACCTGGTCCCGGGCGGTGCCACCCACGTCGATGCCACCTGGCGGGTCGATGGGCCCCCGGCCTGCAGGGGTGCTCGTGCCAGGACGACGCCCCACCGTCGTGTCACCCGGCAGGGCGCCCCTGGGTACCTGGTCGTTGCGCTGTCCTCGGGGCACGTTCGGCAGCCTGGTGGGGAGGCGGCCCGACATCCGCTGAGCGGCCCGGAGCTGCTTGATGATCTTCTTGCAGTGGTTCTGCGCCTTGCGGATCGCCTTGGACAGGGTCTTGCACTTGCTGGCGAACTTGGCGGCGCGCCCGAGAAGCTTCTGCACGACGTTGAAGATCTT
>DAOOHL010000008.1:0-26813 GCA_035416185.1 Propionibacteriaceae bacterium
ACGGCACGTTCTTCCAGATGAACGGCAACTTCTCCTTCGGTGACTACTTCAAGGAGGGCGCCATCGACCTGGCCTGGCGCCTCGTCACCGGTGCTGAGGCCGACGGTGGGCTCGGGTTCGACCCCGACAAGATCTGGGTGACCGTCCTGGGTCCCGGCTACCATCCCGACTTCCCGGACGGCGACAACGAGGCGGTCGAGTTCTGGAAGGCGGTCGGGCTGTCCGACGAGCGGATCCAGCGCCGCGACCTCAAGGACAACTACTGGAACATGGGTGTCCCCGGCCCCGGCGGGCCGTGCTCCGAGATCTACATCGACCGTGGTCCCGAGTTCGGTCGCGACGGCGGCCCGGTCGTTGACGAGGACCGGTTCCTGGAGATCTGGAACCTCGTCTTCATGCAGCAGGAGCTGTCGGCCGTACGGGCGAAGGACGACTTCGACGTACTGCGGCCGCTGCCGAAGCAGAACATCGACACCGGCATGGGTCTGGAGCGGGTGGCGTACCTCAAGCAGGGTGTCGCGAACCTGTACGAGATCGACGAGGTCTACCCGGTGATCGCCAAGGCGGCAGAGCTGTCCGGCAAGGAGTACGGCCGGGGCGGCGATGACGACGTCCGGATGCGCGTGGTGGCTGACCACGTCCGTTCGTCGCTGATGCTGATGACCGACGGTGTGACCCCGGGCAACGAGGCGCGCGGCTACGTGCTGCGCCGGCTGCTGCGCCGCTCGATCCGTTCGATGCGGCTGCTGGGTGTCGGCGACCGGGTGCTGCCTGAGCTGCTGCCGATCTCGCGCGAGGTGATGAGCCGGTCGTACCCGGAGATCGACGTGCAGTGCGAGCGGGTCTCGAACCAGGCGTACGCCGAGGAGGAGACCTTCCGCCGCACGCTGGCCGACGGCACCCGCATGTTCGACACCGCGGTGGCGAACACGAAGTCCGAGGGAGCGTCTGTGCTGCCCGGTCAGCAGGCGTTCCAGCTGCACGACACGTACGGCTTCCCGATCGACCTCACCCTCGAGATGGCCGCTGAGCAGGGGCTCGAGGTCGACCGCGAGGCGTTCCGTTCGTTGATGGCCGAGCAGAAGGCCCGCTCCAAGGCGGACGCGAAGGCGAAGAAGGGCGGCGGAGCGTCGACCGAGGCGTACACGGAGCTGCGTACGGCGGGGGAGACCCCCTTCCTCGGCTACCACGAGCTCGTCGCCGACTCGACGGTGCGTGGCATCGTGTCCGACGGGAAGCTCGTCACCACTGCGCAGGTCGGGGACACCGTCGAGGTCGTGCTCGCCGAGACCCCCTTTTACGCCGAATCAGGCGGTCAGGACGCTGACCTTGGCCGGATCCTCGGCCAGGGGCTGGCACTTGACGTGGTCGACGTGCAGCGGCCAGTCCCCGGGCTTGTGGTCCACACCGTCCAGGTGACCGACGGCCAGGTGGCGGTCGGGGACAAGGTGACCGCCGAGGTTGACGCCGACAACCGGTTCGGCGCGAACCAGGCCCACACCGCCACCCACGTCGTGCACGCGGTGCTCCGGCAGCTGCTCGGCTCAGGCGCCACCCAGGCTGGCTCGTACAACAAGCCCGGTTACCTGCGTTTCGACTTCCAGTCGACCAAGGGACTCGGCGCCGACCTGAAGGCCGAGCTCGAGGGCCTGGCGAACGAGGCGATCAAGGCTGACCACGCGATCACCGACCGGCAGCTGCCATTGGCCGACGCGAAGGCGCTCGGGGCGATGGCGATGTTCGGCGAGAAGTACCCGGCCGTCGTCCGCATGGTCGAGATGGCCGGGCCCTGGTCGCGCGAGCTCTGCGGTGGCACCCACGTCAAGCAGTCGAGCCAGATCGGGCTGCTCTCGCTGGTCGGCGAGCACGCGGTCGGTTCCGGCGTTCGGCGAGTCGAGGCGTACGTCTCGACTGACGCCTTCCGGCACCTCGCCCGCGAGCGCGCGCTGGTCGCGAACTTGACCGACCTCCTCAAGGTGCAGCCCGACCAGCTGACCGACCGGATCGAGAAGATGCTGGTCCAGCTCAAGTCGGCCGAGAAGACCATTGCCGACATGCAGGCGAAGGAGGCGCTGGCGCAGGCCGGCACCCTCGTCGCCGGTGCCCGCGAGGTCGGCGGGGTGACACTGGTCGCAGGCCAGGTCGCCGCCGGTGGCAATGACCTCCGTACGCTCGCTCTGGATGTCCGCGGTCGGCTCGGTTCGGCGCCTGCCGTCGTGGCGCTCGTCGGGGGATCGACTGACAAGCCAGCGGTCGTCGTCGCGACCACCGAGGCGGCGCGGGCGAAGGGCATTTCTGCCGGGCGGCTCGTCGGCGTGGCTGCGGCTGCGCTCGGCGGCAAGGGCGGCGGCAAGGAGGACCTCGCCCAGGGCGGCGGCACCGACGGCACCAAGGTCAACGAGGCGCTCGCGGCCGTGGCGGCGGCCCTGACCGCGTGAGCGACACCCTTCCCACCGGGGTCCGCCTTGGTCTCGACTGGGGCAAGGCCCGGATCGGCGTCGCAGCCTGTGATGCCTCCGGGATGCTCGCCTACCCGGTCGAGACCGTTACTGCGGTCCCAGACCCGTACGGGCGGCTGCTCGCGCTGGTCGACGACTACCGCCCGGCGGCGATCGTGATGGGGCTACCCGTGACGCTCGCGGGTGAGGCTGGTGTGGCCGCCGAGGCGATTCTTGCGCACGCTGCCCGGTTGGCTCGGCTGGTAGCGCCCCTCGGGGTGTACGTCGTCGACGAACGGCTCACGACTTCGCAGGCGACCAAGCAGCTCCGTGCCGCTGGCCGCGACGCCCGGCGGCAGCGCGCCGTGGTGGACCAGGTGGCGGCGGTGGCTATCGTGGAACAGGTCCTGGACACTGAACGCGGTGGCGGGCGTGTGCAGGCACGACGGGTGGAACCGGCGGAACCCGAGGAGGAAGTATGAGCGACCTGATCGACGAGGACGGCAAGGTCGACAAGTCCGAGATCGGACGCCGCATCAAGGGTGCCCTGGCGGTGATCATCGCCGTGGCCGTCCTGGTCGGTGGCGGCTGGGTCGCGGCTGACAAGGGCAAGGAGATGTACCTCGACTTCCGCCAGAAGGACGACTACATCGGTACGGGCAAGGACGACACCAGCGTCATCATTCCCGCTGGCGCGAGCATCTCGCAGATGGCCACCATCCTCGCCGACCGCGACATCGTGAAGACCGCCAAGGCTTTCCGTGAGGCTGCGGCCGAGGAGCCGAAGTCGACCACGATCCAGCCCGGCACCTACCGGATGAAGACCCAGATCCCGGCCGCAATGGCGGTCCAGATCCTTATCGACCCGTCCAAGAAGGTCGTCAAGCGCGTCACCGTACGGGAAGGGCTGCGGATCACCGCCGTCGTCCCCATCCTCGCCAAAGGCAGCGGCCTGACCGAGGATGCCTTCAACCAGGCACTCAAGAACCCCGCCGCGCTCGGACTGCCCGAGTACGCCAAGAACAACCCCGAAGGCTTCCTGTTCCCCGACACCTACGAGGTCGGCGACAACCCCGAGGCCACCGCGCTGCTCAAGCAGATGACGAAGCGGTACGGCGACGTCGCCACCCAGGTCAACCTCGACGCCCGCGCTCAGGCGATGGGTATGACGCCGTACCAGATCCTGATCGTCGCCAGCATCATCGAGGCTGAGGTCTCCCGCGACGAGGACCGGCCCAAGGTCGCCCGCGCCATCTACAACCGCCTCGCGTCGCAGCCGCCGATGAACCTGCAGCTCGACACGACGGTGAACTACGCCCTCAACCGCTCCGGCCACTCCAACCTGCGCGACGGCGACACCCAGCTCGACAACCCGTACAACACCTACAAGTACCCGGGCCTGCCGCCGGGCCCGATCACGAACCCGGGCAAGAAGTCGATCGAGGCAGCCCTGACCCCAGCCGAGGGGCCCTGGAAGTTCTGGGTGGCGGTCAACCTCGACACGGGCGAGACCAAGTTCGCCGAGACCCTCGACCAGCACAACGCCAACGTCAAGGAGTACCAGGACTGGTGCCGGGCCAACACCGGCAAGTGCAGCTCCTGAACACTGGGGGCGGAACCGCCAGACCCCCGGATCAGCCCGGTGGGACGCTCGTCCTTGGTGGCCGTTCCAGGTCAGGTGCTGCCCTCGCGAGTCCGTGGACAGCATGATGGAACAGTGACCGAGACTTGGCCTGACGGGGTTGCTGCCGTTGCCCAGCGAGCGCTGGTCGCTGCCGGGTACCGGTCCTTGGCTGACCTGGCCGGGGCCGACCTGGCGACCGTGGGGGCTCTGAACGGGGTCGGGCCCAAGACGCTCATGGTGCTGTCCGAGGCGTTGGACGCGTTGGGGACGCCGTTCACCGGGGTCGAGGAGGCTCGGCGAGCGTGGCGGGCTCAGGCTCGACCGGCCGGTGCCAAGTGGGCTGGGACCGGTCGTCGCGGCGGTGGGTCGGCGGCGAAGGAGGATGTCGGCGAGCCTGTCGGACTGGAGGTGGACGGCCGCTCCGTGCGGCTGAGCAGCCCCCACCGGGTCTACTTCCCTGAGCGCGGGTGGACGAAGCTCGACGTGGCGAACTACTACCTCGCCGTCGGGCCAGGCATCCTTCGGGCCACCCGGGACAGACCGACGATGCTGCACCGATATCCCGAAGGGCTGGCGGGGGAGAAGGTCTACCAGAAGCGGCTGCCGAAGGGGGCGCCGGACTGGGTGCCGACCGTACGGCTGCACTTCCCTCGGTTCAACCAGACCGCCGACGAGCTGGCGCCCGCTTCGGTGGCCGACATCATCTGGGCCGTGCAGATGTCGACCGTTGAGCTGCATCCCTGGAACGTCCGGACCGGCGACATCGACCGGCCCGACGAGCTCAGGATCGACCTCGACCCCATGAACGAGGCCACGTTCGACGACGTCCGAGCGGTTGCAGGGGTTGTACGGGAGATGCTCGACGAGCTCGGGCTGGTCGGCTACCCGAAGACCTCGGGCGGTAGCGGGATGCACATCTACGTCCGGATCCGGCCCGACTGGAAGTTCGGGGACGTGCGCCGAGCAGCCTGGGCTTTCGCCGCCGAGGTCGTCTCGCGCATCCCCTCGCGGTCGACGGTTGCCTGGTGGCGCAAGGACCGCGATCCGCGGCATGTGTTCATCGACTTCAACCAGAACGCCCGCGACCACACTCTCGCCGCTGCCTACTCGTTGCGCGGTCGCCCAGACGGCACGGTCTCGGCGCCCTTCGCCTGGTCGGAACTGGCCGACGTCCAGCCCGGCGACCTCACGCTCGCCACCGTTCCGGCGCGGTTCGAGGCCATCGGCGACCCGCACGCCACGATCGACGACGTGTCGTACGGCCTGGAAACCCTCCTGGAGTGGGCAGACCGTCGTACGCAAGAACCACCGGACCCGTGACCACGGAGTGGCAGGATGCACAAGGTGAGGACTGACGAGACGCGACGAGTGATCGCCACCCAGAACGAGCGTCCCACCAGAGCGCGCGGGGGTCTGGGGGGTCCCCCCCCAGAAAACACAGCTGCCACCACCACAAGACAATGCGCGGTTCTTGGGTCACCCGTCGAGCATTCCTTGTCGCCTGCGCTCCATCGGGCGGCGTACGCGTGGTTGGGGATCGACTGGGTCTACCAGCGCCACCAGGTAGAAGCCCACGAGCTGGCTGACTTCGTCGCTGGACTTGACGACCGGTGGCGGGGGCTGTCGTGCACGATGCCGCTGAAGGAGGCCGTCGTGCCTCTAGGCGTGCCTGACGAGATCGTCACCGCCCTTGGGGTGGGGAACACGCTGATCTTCGACGGGCATCCTGCCGACCCGACGACGACTCTGGTGCGCAACACCGACGTGCCGGGGCTCGAGTCTGCGCTCCGGGCGGCAGGGGTGGAGCACGCTGAAACGGCCCTGCTCGTCGGCAACGGAGCCACCGCGAGGTCATCGGTCTGCGGCGTCGCCAGACTCGGCGTGACCACGATCTACGTCCTGGCCCGCGACCCGGCCAAGACTGAGGTGCTGGCGCGGCTCGGCGAGCAGTACGGCGTGACGCTGGAGCACCTCGGCTGGGACGGTGACGTGCCCACGGTCGACCTGGCCCTGTCCAGCGCACCCGCCCAGGCCGTCGCGGCCGTCGCTGACCGGGTCGCCGAGGCATCGCCGGTCGTCTTCGACGCGATCTACGACCCCTGGCCCACGGCCCTTGCAGCAGCAGCCGAGCGGCGCGGCCGTAACGTCGTGAATGGGCTTGACCTGCTCGCGCACCAGGCGGTCGGTCAGGTGGCCCTGATGACCGGCCTCGACGTGCCGGCCGAGGTGATGCTGACCGCAGGGCGGCAGGCGCTGAGCCGTCGCGCCAGGGCGTGACAGACTAGCCCGCATGCTCCGTTACCTGACCGCTGGTGAGTCGCACGGCCCCGCCCTGGTGGCCACCATCGACGGGCTCCCGGCACACGTCAAGGTGACCTCCGACGACATCCGTGCGGCTCTGGCCCGGCGCCGGCTCGGCGTGGGCCGTGGAGCACGGATGAAGTTCGAGCAGGACGAGGTGACCTTCCTCGGCGGCGTGCGTCACGGCGAGACGATGGGGTCACCGGTCGCGATCATGGTCGGCAACACCGAGTGGCCGAAGTGGGAACAGGTGATGTCGGCCGACCCGGTCGACGCCGAGGTGCTGGCGGGTCTCGCCAGGAACGCCGCGCTCACCCGGCCCCGGCCCGGCCACGCCGATCTGGCTGGCATGCAGAAGTACGACTTCGACGAGGCAAGGCCGATCCTCGAGCGGGCCTCCGCGCGCGAGACCGCCGCACGCGTCGCCCTCGGCGAGGTGGCCAAGCAGTTCCTGCGCCAGGCCTGCGGCATCACGGTGCTGAGCCACGTCGTCGAGCTGGGCTCCGCGGTCGCCCCAGCCGGCAACTTCCCGACGATCGACGACCTCGGTGTCATCGATGAGGATCCGGCGCGCTGCTTCGACCGGACAGCCAGCGCGGCCATGGCGAGCGAGGTCGCATCGGCCCAGAAGGATGGCGACACCCTCGGTGGCGTGGTGGAGGTGCTCGCCTGGGGTCTGCCTCCCGGCCTCGGCTCCCACACCCACGGCGACAAGCGGCTCGACGCCAAACTGGCCGGAGCGCTGATGGGTATCCAGGCGATCAAGGGCGTCGAGGTGGGCGACGGTTTCGATCTGGCCCGCACGCGTGGCTCGCTGGCCCACGACGAGATCCTCGGCGGCGACGGCATCGCCCGTGCGTCCCATCGCTCAGGCGGTACGGAAGGCGGCATGTCCACCGGCGAGGTGCTTCGGGTGCGCGCCGCGATGAAGCCAATCGCTACGGTGCCGCGCGCTCTTCGTACGATCGACGTCGCCACCGGCGAGGCCGCCACAGCCCACCACCAACGCTCGGACGTCTGCGCCGTTCCGGCGGCCGGCGTCGTGGCGGAGGCGATGGTCGCGCTCGTGCTCGCAGAGTGCGTGCTCGACAAGTTCGGCGGTGACACGGTCGCCGAGACCCGCGCCTCGCACGAGCGCTACCTGGCTCGCCTCGCCGAGCGTGGCCTCGAGATCCACTCGTGACCCGACCGGGTTCGATTGTCATCGTCGGCATGCCCGCCTCGGGCAAGTCGACCGTCGGTCAGAGCCTGGCCAAGCGGCTGGGTGTGCCGTACGTCGACACCGACGCCCTGATCGAGCAGCACACCGGCAAGCTGATCCGCGAGATCTTCGCCACCGACGGCGAGGAGGTGTTCCGCAAGATCGAGGAGGAGGTCGTCGCCAGCGCACTGGCCCGCGAGGGTGTCATCTCGTTGGGCGGCGGTGCGATCCTCTCGCCACGGACCCGAGCATTGCTGCGGGAGCACGAGGTCGTGTGGCTCGATGTGTCCGTCGCGACAGCGACCAGACGCGCCGGCATGAACCAGCTCAGGCCCCTGCTGCTGGGCGACGTGCGCCATCGGATGCAGACGCTGTTGGAGGCCAGGCTGCCGCTGTACCGAGAGGTCGCCACGCTGCGGATCGACACCAACCGACGCTCAGCGTCACGGGTCGCCACAAGAATCGTCGCCTATCTGAACGGCGAGGACCCCGACGCCGAGACCCCGACCAGCGAGGCCACCCCATGACCCACGCCGACGAGATCCACGTCCAGGCTGAGCGGCCTTACACGGTCACCGTGAGGCCCGGCTGCCTGGCCGACCTGGCTGCCGCGATTGGCCCCAAGGCGAGTCGTGTCGCGTTCGTGCACCCGCCGGTGCTGACCGACCTCGTCCGCACGACGGCACGCGAGGTTGACGCTGACGTCACGTTCATCGAGGTGCCCGCCGGGGAGCCTGCCAAGACGGTCGAGACCCTGGCCGACGCCTGGAACACCCTCGCCGAGGCCGGCTTCACTCGCAGTGACGTGGTCGTCGGGATGGGTGGCGGTGCCACCACCGACCTCGCCGGGTTCGTCGCGGCTTCCTACCTGCGCGGCGTCCCGTACATCTCCGTCCCCACGACGCTCCTGGCGATGGTCGATGCAGCCGTCGGCGGCAAGACGGGCATCAACCTGCCCGCAGGGAAGAACCTGGTGGGTGCGTTCTATGAGCCCACCGCAGTGCTCTGCGACCTCGAGCTCCTCACGCTGCTGCCCGAGGCGGAAGTGTCGTCGGGCATGGCGGAGATCGTCAAGGCTGGCTTCATCCGCGACGCCCGGATCACCGAGCTCGTGGCCCAGGACCCTGCCGATGCGCTCGACGTCCGCTCCGTGCGGCTGGCCGAGCTGGTCAGGCGGGCGATCCAGTTCAAGGCCGACGTGGTCACCGCAGACCTCCGCGAGGCCACGACCGCTGCCGATGCCGAGGTCGGCCGCGAGGCGCTCAACTACGGCCACACTCTCGGCCACGCGATCGAGAAGCAGGAGCACTTCACCTGGCGCCACGGCGAGGCGGTCAGCGTCGGCCTGGTCTACGCCGCAGAGCTGGCCCGCCGGCTTGGGCTGCTCGACGACGCCGCCGTCGATCTGCACCGCGAGCAACTGGCTGCCGTGGGGCTGCCGATCACCTACACCGGCGCACCGTGGGAGGAGATCCGGGCGACGATGTCGGTCGACAAGAAGGCGCGCGGCTCGAAGCTGCGGTTCGTCCTGCTCGACGGGCTGGGCAAGCCGGTCATCGTCGAAGGTCCGGACGAGACTGTGCTGCGTGAGGCGTACGAGACCGTCGCGATCGGCTGAGCGTCAGGCCAGCAGAGGTCAGACCGGCTGAGCCACGGCAGCGGAGGTACGGAAAAGCGTCCTCGCCAAGTTCACGAGCGTGGCGACGAACGTGGCCGCCCAGGCCGCCCAAGGCGAGCCAGAGCTCGGCGCTGCCGATGGCGCCGACGATCGGCAGGTGGTCAGCCCGGCCCAGGTCGAGGGCGAGCAGCAACCCGTACACCGCCAGCGCAATCGCGAGGGCGAAGTAGCCGGTGTGAGGCCGCGGACAGAATCCTGCACATGCTCGAGGAGCGACGCGCTCATGGGGTTGACCGTCGTGCACCCCTACACTCCGGGCCATGGATCCGACCGCGTCGCAGGGCAGCGAAGGCCGTACCGATGCGCTGGCCGCGCTGCTGGCAGCCGAGGACGCCGGGATCCAGAACGACGGCCAGACCTCGTTGGCGCTGGTCGGCATCATCGCTGCCTACATGCCGGTGTCGCTGTTCGCGGTCTACCAGGGGTACGGGGCGAACGTGCTCGCGTGGCTGCCGTACCCCGTCGTGTTGCTGATGTTCTTCCAGATGCTGCAGACCGCCGCGACCACGCGCCGGGCGCGATCGGCCGAGATCGTCGAGCGGGAGCTGATCGCTGAGGCCGGGTTGCTGGGCGCGTACGAGCAGGGGATCGTCGGCAGCCCGGCCCGCAGCCTGATCACGAACCCGTACGCCATCGTCAAGCAGAAGGGCAATCGCTGGGTCTCTCGCTACATCGCGTCGGTGCTGCCGTCGATCGGGCTGTACGGAATCGGGGTCGCCTACACCTGGTACCTGTGCCTGGAGGCTTCGCACCTGAACGCTGACTACCCGGCACGGAGCTGGACGGTGATCACTCCCGTGCTGGGCCTGCTGGCGCTGTGGGCGGTCTTCGCGGACACGGCGATGAGCTACTTCGCGCCGCGGTACCGGATCAACGTGTGGATCATCGTCGCCGGCCTGTTCGGCATCTGGCTGCAGGCGGCCCAGCCCGAGGACCCGACGCCCGCGTGGGTGTACTTCAGCGTGCACAGCGCTGCGCTGATCACCGTGGCGGCGATCCTGCGTCCGTTCAGGCTGAGGTTCCAGCCCGTCATCGCCCGGGCAGGCCTGGCCGGGATCCTGCTGGTGACCCTGCTCTTCTGGGCCGTCATCTTCCCGGAGCAGGGCTGGGGCGAGCACGAGTCTGCGGTCTGGGCGAACCTGTTCATGCACGTCGTGGCACCGATCATGACCCTGGTTGCCACGTGGCTGGAGCGCCGCGAGACGCCACGGCTGTCGTGGCGGGGGATCCTGGCGACCTGGGTCTTCCCGGTGTTCTACCTGGTCCTCGTGCTGACGATGAACCGATTGATCGGGTCACCCATCCCGTACTGGTTCCTGAACCCCGAGTGGGGCAGCCTCGGCACGACGATCCTGACCTGCGTCGGAACCCTGCTGTTCTTCACCGTGGTCGGCGGCTGGGAGCGCTGGACGGGTCTGCGCCGCCGCTGACCTCGCGACACCTGAGACGTCAGCTGGTGGGGGAGTCTGGCCAGACGATCCTGGCCAGCAGGCCGTTGAGGAAGGCGGGGGAGTCGTCGGTGGAGAGCGCCGTGGCCAGCCGGACAGCCTCGGCGATCACAACCTCGCGAGGGGTCGACGTGTGGTCGAGCTCGTACACGGCGATCCTGGCGATCGTCCGGTCGACCCGCGGCATCCGGGTCAACGTCCAGCCCGTCGACAGCGACCCGGCGATCGCCTGGTCGATCTCGTCGATGTAGTCGACCACGCCGCGGACGATCTCGTCAGTCATCGAGACGACCGGCGGCTCAGCGTCCGCCGTCCGCTCCGCCAGGGTGACCAGCGGGTCACGCTCGCGAAGGTCGGACTCGAACAGGATGTCGACGGCTCGCTTGCGCGCCTTCTGACGCGCGGTCAGGTGAGCCTGGGGGGCCTTCGATGCTGCCACGTCAGACGCGGCTGAGGTACTCGCCCGTACGGGTGTCGACCTTGACCCGCTCGCCGGTGGTGATGAACAGCGGCACCTGGATCTGCAGGCCGGTCTCGACGGTGGCGGGCTTGGTGCCGCCGGTCGAGCGGTCGCCCTGGAGGCCCGGCTCGGTGTAGGTGATCTCGAGCTCGACCGAGGTCGGCAGCTCGACGAACAGCGGGTTGCCCGCGTGCATGGCGACGGTGGCCATGGCGTTCTCGAGCAGGTAGTTGTTGGCGTCACCGAGGGTGTCGTCGCTGATCACGATCTGGTCGTACGTCTCGGTGTCCATGAACACCCAGCCGTCGCCGTCGTGGTAGAGGTACTGCATCTCGCGCCGGTCAACCGTCGCTGTGTCGACCTTGGTGTCGGAGTTGAAGGTCTTGTCGACGATCTTGCCGGTGAGCACGTGCTTGAGCTTGCTGCGTACGACGGTGTTGCCCTTGCCCGGCTTGTGGTGCTGGAACCAAATCACCTGCCACAGCTGACCGTCGAGGTCGAGCACCATGCCGTTCTTGAGGTCGTTGGTGGAGGCCACAGAGGGTCCTTTCGTCGGTGCGCCCGGGCTTGGCTCACGTCGGCGCTTCGCTTCGGGATGGCCGCCTCAGTGGCGGCGACGGCCCATCCTACCGGTCTCGACGGATGCTCCTCCACCCGCGAAGTACGGGCGGCAGCGGCCCTGCGTGTCGGTTCGGCAGCCGCGGCGACAGGGCGTACGGTACGGGCAGGCGATTAGTCGACATATCTCGGAGGACGGCGTGGTTCAACCACTCATCGATGACAACCTCGATTCCGTGCCGGGCGCACTGCAGCCAGGTGAGATCGGTCCCACCGGCCGGCCGTGGCCCGACCTGCCACCGGCGCGCGCCCCCAAGGGGAGGCCTGGCGGAGCACTGATCATCGCGATGTGCAACCAGAAGGGTGGCGTCGGCAAGACCACCACCACGATCAACCTGGGCGCGGCCCTGGCAGAGACAGGACGCAAGGTGCTTCTCGTCGACTTCGACCCCCAAGGGTCGGCATCGGTGGGGCTGGGGGTGAACCCCCACACCCTCGACGTGAGCATCTACAACCTGCTGCTTGACCGGAAGCTCAACCCGTCCGACGTCATTCTCAGCACCAGTGTCGACAACCTCGACATCCTGCCCGCCAACATCGACCTGTCGGCCGCCGAGGTGCAGCTGGTCAGCGAGGTCGCCAGGGAGCAGACCTTGCTGCGAGTGCTGGAGCGGGTGAAAGCCGACTACGACATCATCCTGATCGACTGCGCTCCCTCGCTCGGTCTGCTCACCGTGAACGCGCTCACCGCGGCCGACAAGGTGATCACCCCACTCGAGTGCGAGTTCTTCGCTCTACGCGGCATCGCCCTGCTGACCGACACGATCAGCAAGGTGACCGACCGGCTCAACCCGCACCTCGAGATGCTCGGCATCCTCGGCACCATGTACGACGCCCGCACCCTGCACGCCCGCGAGGTGCTCGAGCGTGTCGTCAGCGCCTTCGGTGACACCGTGTTCCACACCGTGATCCGGCGCACAATCAAGTTCCCTGAGACGACCGTCGCGGGGGAGCCGATCACGACGTACGCGTCGTCGTCATCCGGCGCATCCCAGTACTGCACCCTCGCGAGGGAGGTGCTGGCCCGATGCCCCGACGCGTAACCCTGCCAGGCGCGTCCGAGCTGTTCCGGGCGACCGAGAGTGCAGACCCCACGCTGAAGGCAGTCCCCTCACCGGTTGAGGCGGAGCCCGTACCGGCCGGCCAGGCATCAGGTCGGGTGCGTCACGACGAGAAGATCACGGTCTACGTGTCGTCGGAGGAGCTGCTAGCGGTCGAGCACGCTCGGCTTCGGCTGCGGGCGGCGGGCATTGCGGTGGACAGAGGCCGGCTCGTACGGGCGGCGATCGCCCTGGCCCTGGCAGATCTCGAGGCCAAGGGAGTCGAGTCCGATGTCGTGGCTCGGCTGGGGGCGCAAGGGGAGTGATGACCTCGGCTGCTCCGCCGGAGGCGCCCAGGTCTCCGGTGCCGGACGGGGCCTTCTCCGTACGGCTGACCAACTTCGAGGGACCGTTCGACCTGCTGCTGCAGCTGATCTCGAAGCACAAGCTCGACGTCACCGATGTGGCGCTGAGCAGGGTCACCGACGAGTTCATCGACCACATCAAGGCACAGGGTGCTGACTGGGACCTTGACCAGGCCAGCCAGTTCCTGGTCGTGGCCGCCACCCTGCTGGATCTGAAGGCTGCTCGGTTGCTGCCCCAGGGCGAGGTCGACGACGAGGAGGACCTGGCCCTGCTGGAGGCGCGAGACCTGCTCTTCGCCCGTCTCTTGCAGTACCGGGCCTTCAAGCAGGTCGCCAGCTGGCTCGAGTCGACGTTGGGGGAGCAGGGGCTGCGGTTTCCCCGACCCGGCGGGCTGGAAGAGCGCTACGCGAAGCTCCTGCCCGAGGTGCAGCTCGGTCTGTCGCCGGCGGACCTGGCGATCCTGGCCGCACGAGCAATGGAACCGAAAGCCATCGTCGAGGTCTCGGTGGCCCACCTCCACCAGGCCCGGGTTTCGGTCACCGAGCAGGCGAAGCTGGTGGCTGACCGGCTCCGCAAGCACAGGTCCTTGACCTTCCGTGCGCTGGTCTCTGACTCGCCCGACACCCTGCATACGGTCGCCCGGTTCCTGTCGCTGCTGGAGCTGTTCCGCGGTGGCCATGTGGCGTTCGACCAGGTCACTGCGCTGGGCGAGCTGGTCATCCGCTGGACCGGCGACGCCGAGTCCGAGGTCGAGATCACCGACGAGTTCGACGGGGCGCCACCGCCGCCCGAGGAGGAAGCATGACCACGACCCCCGTCCCCGAGCCGACCACCGCCCCGGTCCCTGAGTCAACGGGAGCCTCGGTCCCTGAGCCTGTCGAAGGGCCTGGCCCGGCGCCCATCACTGAGTCCGTCGACGCGCCTGGCTCGGCTTCGGTCCCTGAGCCGGTCGAAGGGCCTCGTCCTCCGGTGGACTTGTCCGGCGCACTGGAGGCGTTGCTGCTGATGGCGACGGAGCCGATGCCGACCGTCGAGCTCGCCCAGGCGGTCGCGTCGCCCGTACACATCGTGGACGAAACGCTCCAGGAGCTGGCCACCTTCTATGACCAGACCCAGCGTGGCTTCGAGCTCCGACAGGTCGGCGCGGGCTGGCGCTACTACACCCGTCCCGAGCATGCGCCGGTGATCAACCGGTACGTGCTCGAGGGCCAGCACGGCCGGCTCACCCAGGCGGCGCTGGAGACCCTCGCTGTGATCGCGTATCTCCAGCCAGCCACGCGCTCGCGGATCTCGGCGGTCCGGGGAGTCAGCGTGGACGGCGTCGTACGGACGCTCCTGGCTCGCGACCTGATCGTCGAGACCGCCCGCGACGAACTCTCCGGGGCAGCGCTGTTCTCGACCACGCCGTACTTTCTCGAGCGGATGGGGATGGCATCACTCGACGAGCTGCCGCCCCTAGCACCGCACCTGCCCGACGCGATGGCGCTGGAAGCCGAGCTCGCCGAAACCGCCCGTGCGGCAGAGGCGCCCAGCCCGGAGCTCGCTGCAAGCGACGAGTCAAGCGAGGTGGCTGCCTCCGATGATGACGGTCCGGACGAGGCCGTCCCGGAATCCTGACCTGCGGGTGGCCTCTAGTCCCGGGGGTTGCCTGAGTTGCCGGGCCAGTCCTTGTGGTCCGGGAACTGCTCGGCGAGACGGCTACCACCGACTCCGCAGGCAAGCCGATCCAGCCGACCCCGACGCTTGGGCTCCGGGACCCGTTCAGTGGCAGGATGAGGCAGTCCCCACAACGAGGAGCTCCATGACAGACGATCAGGGCGTGCGCCTGCAGAAGGTGCTGGCTGCCGCCGGCATCGCCTCGCGCCGGGCAGCCGAGGGGCTCATTGACGAGGGCCGGGTCGAGGTGAACGGCCAGATCGTGATGGAGCAGGGCCGCCGCGTCGACCCGGAGCGCGACACGATCCGGGTCGACGGGTCGCGGATCCCGCCGCCCCGGCGCCATCTCTACCTCGTGGTGAACAAGCCGCGCGGGGTCGTCTCGACGATGGAGGATCCCGAAGGTCGGCCCACGCTGGCCGATGTGTTCCCCCACAAGGAGCGTCTGTTCCACGTCGGCAGGCTCGACACGGATACCGAGGGCCTGATCATCCTCACCAACCATGGCGAGTTCGCCCACCGGCTGGCGCATCCGTCGTACGAGGTGTCGAAGACCTACCTGGCCGAGGTGGAGGGCGTGCTCGACAACCACGCGCTGAAGCGGCTGGAGAAGGGCGTCACCCTCGACGACGGCCCGGTCCGGGCCGACAAGGTGAAGCTGGTCAGCCGCGCAGCCGACCGCAGCCTGCTGGAGATCACCCTGCACGAGGGCCGCAACCGGATCGTACGACGGATGATGGACGCCGTCGGTCATCCCGTACGACGCCTGTCCCGCACCCAGATCGGGCCGATCCGGCTCGGACAGCTGAAGGTGGGCGAGTCTCGCGAGCTGACCCGCAAGGAGCTGGGTTCACTGCTCGACGCCGTCGAGCTGTAGCGAAACGCGCAGCGCCATGCGGGCGGTCGGGATCGAGACCGAGTACGGCATCACCGCCACCCTGGCGACCCCCGCGGGGGAGCGCCGTCTGGGTCCTGATGAGGTGGGTCGGCGGCTGTTCCGACCGATCGCTGAGGATTACGCCGCGACGAACGTCTTCCTTCGCAACGGTGGTCGGCTGTATCTGGACGTCGGTTCGCATCCGGAGTATGCGACTGCTGAGTGCACCACGTTGAACGACCTGCTGGCCCAGGACCGGGCTGGCGACTCCATCGTCATGACCCTCATGGATCGCGCAACAGACTTGGCCCTCGACGAGGGGGAGCGCGTGTCGTTCCGCGCGTTCAAGAACAACGTCGACCAGTACGGGAACTCGTACGGGTCGCATGAGAACTACCAGATCTCCCGCGAGCTGGACCTTCCTGAGCTCGCCACCGCACTGTCGGGGTTCCTGGTCGCCCGGCAGTTGCTGTGTGGCACGGGGCGCATCGTTCGCGACGGCCACGGGTGGACCTACGCGGTGAGCCAGCGCGCCGACGTGCTGTGGGAGGCACTGTCGTCAGGTTCGACCCGGTCGCGGCCTCTGGTCAACACCCGCGACGAGCCGCACGCTGACCCGGAGCGGTTCCGACGCCTGCACGTGATCTCCGGCGACTCGACGCTGGCTGAGCCCGCCACCCTGGTCCGGGTGGTCAGCCTGGAAGCGGTGCTTCGTCTGGCGGAGCGAGGGTTGGCTGCGCGTCTGGCGCGCTGGGCGCCTGCTGACACCGCTGCTGCCGTACGGGTCGTCAGCCGCGACCCACGGGGCCGGGTGCGCTATGACCTGGCCGGCGGGGCAACGGCGACTGCCCTCGAGGTGCTCACCGACGTCCTCGCGCTCGCCGAGACCCTCGACGGTGGGGACCCCCTATGGCAGACGGGGCTGGACCTGTGGCGTCGGACGGTCGCGGCACTCGCCGACGACCAGCCTGAACTGATGGCGACGGAGGTCGACTGGGTCGCGAAGCGGCGCCTGCTCACCGCATATGCCGACCGCCACGGCCTCGCCCTCGGCGATCCCCGGCTCGCGCGGCTCGACCTGACCTACCACGAGCTCGGCGGGCAGATCCAGCAGTCGCTCAGCCGGGCAGGGCAGCTTGACCGGATCACCACCGACGAGTCCGTGGCTGCTGCCGTCACGACACCGCCCGCGACCCGGGCTGCCCTGCGGGGGCGCCTCGTGGCTGCGGCAGGTCGGCACCACCGCTCGTACACCGTCGACTGGTCGACGTTCACGGTGAAGGACCTCGGCGGGGTGACGCTCAGCCTCCCCGACCCGACCATCTCGGTCGACCCAGCGGTGGAGCGACTCGTCGAGCGCATGCGCACCGAGCCTCGCCAGCTAGCCGTCGCCGGGTCGACCACCCCGCCCGCGCCAGCCCGGCCGACGGGGCCGTATGGAGAGTTCCGGTAACCTTGTCCGCGTGTTGACCCGTCTGGGCCGCGTGAGCGGCACGATCCTCGCTTTGGCTGTGTCGCTGGCGCTCGCCGCGTGCAGCAGCTCGACCACGACCCCGACGACCCCCACATCTTCTTCGACGCAGATGACGGATCCGTCCGCTTCCGCTTCCCCGGCCGCCTCGGCCACGCCGAGTGGCTCCGCTACTCCCAAGCCGACGATTGTGCCCTCGACGAACACTGATGCGATCACCGTCACCGGCGAGTTCGGCAAGACCCCGACCGTCACTGTCCCGTCGCCGTGGGCCATCGACACGTCACAGGCGCGGGTCCTCATTCCCGGCACCGGCCCTGAGCTCACTGCGACCAGCATGGTCGAGATCAACTACCACGGCGTCAATGGGCGCTCCGGGCAGGTCTTCGACGAGAGCTTCAGTAGCGGCCAGACTGCCACCTTCCCGCTCACCGGCGTGATCACCGGCTTCGCCACCACGCTGAAGGGGCAGAAGGTGGGCAGCCGCGTCCTCATCGCGATCACCGGGCCAGACGGCTATGACCAGGCCGGTGGCAGCCCCGACGCTGGCATCGAGGTCGGCGACACGTTGATCTTCGTCGTCGACATCATCTCGGCCACCCTGCCAGGACCCTCCGGCGCGTCGGTGACACCCGCCGCTGGACTGCCCACGGTGACCGGTGACCTGAACAAGCCCGTCGTGACCGTCGACTCCAAGGCGACGCCGCCCACGACCCTCGTCGTCCAGCCGCTGATCACCGGCACCGGCCGCAAGCTCGGCGCCAACGACGGCATTCAGGTCAACTACGCCGAGGTTGCCTGGAGCACCGGCAAGGTCGTCAAGCAGACGTACGGCTACCAGCCCGTCACAGGCACCCTCGACGCCACCGTTCCGGGCTGGAAGGACGGCCTGGTTGGGCAGACCGTCGGCAGTCGCGTCCTCCTCGTCGTGCCTGCGGCCCAGGCCTACCCTGGTGGCAACCGGAAGATTGGTGTCAAGGAGGGCGAGACGATGGTCTACGTCATCGACATCTTGTTTTCGCAGGCTGGAGCCTGAGCGAGGGACGCTACCAGCCAGGGTCCTCTCGGGAGCGCCTCGACGTTGAAGCGGGCAAGCAGGTCGTTGACGGTCACTGGCTCGCCTGGCTGAGCCAGTCCTAGCGACTCTGCGAGCGTTCCCAACACGCGTCCCGGACCCACGCCCTGGTCGACGAGCTCCGCCAGGGTGACTGCTCCATCCCGCTTCGCCAGGCGGGCCCCCGACTCGGAGACGGCCAGCGGTACGTGCAGGTAGGTGGGCACGTCATACTCCAGCTGGTTGGCCAGCCAAGCCTGGCGTGGAGAGGAGCCGAGCAGGTCGTCTCCCCGGACGACCTGGTCGACACGTTGGCGACCGTCGTCGACGACGACCGCCAGGTTGTAGGCGTGCACCCCGTCGTTGCGGCGCACCACGAAGTCATCGACCAGCCCGGTCACCTCACCGTGCAGCACGTCGTTGACAGTCACGGTGGCGGCGTTCGCCCGCACTCGTAGTGCCGGTGATCGGTCCCGTCGCCGCGCTGATCGTTCCGCCTCGCTGAGGTCTCGACACGTGCCCGGGTAGACCCGTACACCGTCGTGTGGTGCTTGGGCCGCTTCTGCGATCTCCTTGCGGCTGCAGAAGCACTCGTATGTGTCGAGCTGGGCGAGCGCCTCCTCGTACAACGCCGTCCGCTCCGACTGCACGACGACGGGGCCGTCATGGTCGAGGCCCAAGGCGGCCAGGTCTGCCAACTGCCGCTCAGCGACGCCACGAGCCGCAGCGACGCGCTGCTGGTCGAGGTCCTCGATCCGCACCAGGAAGTCGCGGCCCGTCGACCGAGCCGCCAACCAGGCGACGAGCGCTGTACGGAGATTGCCCAGATGGAGATCGCTGGTCGGCGAAGGGGCGAAACGTCCGGCGGGCACGGCCCGACACTAACGCGGATGCTGCAAGACTGGGCCGACGCCGGTGATGAACGCAACGAGCGGAGCGAGTAGGCCATGGAGGGGGCGAGCGGCACCAGCGCAACGAGCGAAGCGAGTAAGCCATGGAGGGGGTGCCGCGAGCATCAGCGATGCAGGAGGAGAGCTGGCAGCCGGGGGAGCGGAGCGGAGGAGGCTGTCGGATCGACGACGAAGAGCTGATGTGAGGCGAGCGGCACCAGCGCAACGAGCGAAGCGAGTAAGCCATGGAGGGGGTGCCGCGAGCATCAGCGATGCAGGAGGAGAGCTGGCAGCCGGGGGAGCGGAGCGGAGGAGGCTGTCGGATCGACGACGAAGAGCTGATGTGAGGCGAGCGGCACCAGCGCAACGAGCGAAGCGAGTAAGCCATTAAGAGAGGAGGACCCATGGCACCGAGGAAGACCGAGCGACTGCTCAACCTGACGATCGCGCTGCTCGTCTCCCGCCGGTTCGTGGGCCGCGAACAGATCCGCGACGCGGTCGAGGGCTACGCCGGCCTGACGGACCTGGCCTTCCAGCGCACGTTCGAACGCGACAAGGACGAGCTTCGTGCCCTCGGCATCCCGGTCGAGACTGGCCACAACGACGTCTTCTTCGATGACGAGCCTGGCTACCGGATCCGGCGCAGCGACTTCGAGCTTCCGCCGATTGAGTTGACCCGCGACGAGCGGGTCGTGCTCGGGCTGGCCGCTGAGGTGTTCCGCGACGCGACCCTCGCGAAGTCGACCCAGACAGCCATCGCGAAGCTGCGCGCAGCCGGGGTCGAGCCGGAACCCGGTCGGATGGGGGTCGTCACAGCCGTGAGCGCCGCCGAACCAGGGTTCGCAGCCATGTGGGACGCCTGCCTGTCCAGGACGGCGGTGCGGTTCGACTACCGCGAGGCTGGGGAACGGCGCACCCTGGAGCCGTGGCGGATGCTGTCGCGCCGGGGCTCCTGGTACGTGATCGGGCGGGACCGCGACAAGGACGCTCCGCGGATGTTCAAGCTCTCCAGGATCCGTTCCGACGTCGAGCCGGTCGGTGAGCCGATGGCGTACGCGCCTCCGGCCGCCGCGGAGATCGACCGGCTGTCGGAGTCGCTGGAGCTCCGGGCGACCGGCGAGCGGGTGGCGACGCTGGCGGTCCGGGGCGAGGCGGCGCCAACCCTGCGGCGCCGGGGCCGGCCGGTCGAGCCTGCGTCAGCTCTGCCGGAGGGGTTCAGCGCCTACGCGGTGCCGTACGACCGGATCGACGAGCTCGCGGGTGAGGTGCGCAGCTCGGCGGCTGGCGTGCTGGTCCTGGACCCACCAGAGCTGCGACGGGCGGTCATCGCTGGCTTGGAGTCGGTCGCGAGCCGAACGCTGGGCGAGGAGGTCGGATGAGCACCTCAGCTGAGCAGGTCGCGCGGCTCTTGGCGCTGATCCCGTACCTGCAGCAGCACCAGGGCGTTGCGCTGTCGAAGGTGGCAGCCGAGTTCGGCGTCACCGCCGCACAGCTCCGCCGCGATCTGGAGGTGGCCTACTTCTGCGGGCTTCCCGGTGGCCTGCCGGGAGACCTGATCGAGGTCGACATGGACGCTATCGAGGGCGAGGGCGTCGTCAATCTCAGCAACGCCGAGATGCTCCTGCGACCGCTGCGCTTCACGCCGGACGAGGCCGTGGCGCTCGTTCTGGCGCTCCAGGCGATCAGGGCTGTCGCTGCGCCCTCCACGTACGGTGCCGTCGACGGCGCCCTGGCCGCGCTGCGCGGGTTGGTCGGCGACGCCGGGGAGCGTGCCGTGGTCTCGGTCGCGGCTGGGGACGACGACGTACGGGCGGTGATCGCGGGAGCGATCGACGGGCGCCGCCAGGTGCGCCTCACCTACGACGGTCTGGCGCGCGGGGAGACCTCGTACCCGATCGTCGACCCGCGACACGTCGAGGTACGGGACGGGGCAGCCTATCTCGAGGCGTGGGCCATCGAACGGGGCGACTGGCGCACGTACCGGGTTGACCGGATCGTGGCGGCTGAGGACACCGGTGAGCCCGCGGTAGACCACGGCACGCCACCACGACGTGCCTGGCTCGACCCGGCGTCCGGAGCGGCCACCGAGGTCACCCTGTGGGTGTCGCCACGGGCAGCCTGGGTGGCCGAGTACTACCCGAGCCTCGCTACCGAACCGGTCGAGGATGGGGCACATGTCGTGCTGCTGGTGGCCGACCCGACCTGGCTGCGCTGGCTTCTGCTGAGGTTGGGTCCCGACGCGAGGGTGGTGTCACCGCTGGCAGCCGAGGCGTCCGCCATCGTGGCTGCCCGGGAGGCGTTGGCCGCCTACGACCTGCTTGAGTCGCACCAGGAAGGGTAGGCTCGCCGCCGTGGACATCCTCGTCATCGTGCTCGTCACGATCATCGCCACCGCCGGGTGGCTGGTGTTCTGGGGGTTCCGCCTGTGGCGCAAGTGGATGGGGCTGTGGGCTGCGCTCACCGAGTTCTTCGACGTGCTGGGTGAACTGCAGCGGCTGGTCGACATGATCGGTGTCGAGCCGACGAGCGCGGTCGTGGTGCGGGAGCGGCCGTCCGTACCCACCACTCGCCGCCGCCAGTAGCCAGGTCACGGTTCGATCTCAGCCGAGTCGTGGTCTGGTGCTCTGATATGGCCGGGCTAGGATGGGCGGCGCACGGCTGAGAAGCGGCCGGATATGAAGGAGATGTCCATGTTTGGACTTCCCGCAGGTAGCGAGATCATCGTCCTGCTCGTCGTGGTCCTGCTGCTGTTCGGCGGTTCGCGGCTGGCGGGCATGGGCAAGGGTGCCGGTCGAGCGATCCGCGAGTTCAAGGACGAGGTCAAGGGCGACGAGAAGCCCGGCGACAAGCTCACCGACAAGCCGGCCATCGATCCGGTGAACCGCACGGCTGACCGCGTGAACGATCGCGTGGCTGAGGCCGAGGTCGTCGACTCGCCGTCGCCGGAGCAGCGCGCCCGGGAGATCTGAGTTCGTGAGGCGACGGTTCGGGGCGATCAGGGATCGCTTCAAGTCCTGGGGCCCGCCGCCGCCGACTCCCGATGGGACGATGTCCCTGTACGACCATCTGCGGGAGCTGCGGTATCGGGTGGTGATTGCTGTCATCGCTGTGGCGGTGACCACCCTCATCGCGGCGTTCTTCTACCGGTCGTTGGTCGCCCTGGTCGTCTGGCCGTACAACGTGGCCGTCGTCCAGTACAAGCAGATGAACCCGGATGCGCGGGTCGACTTGGTCAACAGTGGCCTCGTCCAGCCGTTCATGCTGGCGTTGAAGACCACGTTGGTGGCGGGGCTGATCGTCGCGTCGCCGGTGTGGATGTACCAGCTCTGGGCCTTCATCGTGCCAGCGCTTCTCGAGAAGGAGAAGCGCTACGCCATCCGGTTTGTCTTGGCAGCGGTCCCGCTGTTCCTGTCCGGCTGTGCGTTGGGCTACTTCATCCTGCCGACCGGGTTTGCCTTCATGCTCGGCTTCACTGTGGACGGCGTGCTCAACCTGCAGGACCTCAACGCCTTCCTGAGCCTCGAGCTCACCTTGATCCTGCTGTTCGGCGTCTCGTTCCTCCTGCCCGTGGTGCTGGTGATGCTGAACCTGATCGGGATCGTCACCGGTGCCCAGCTGGGCGCTGCCCGGTCGTACGCCATCTTTGGCTGCTTCCTCTTCGGCGCGATGGCCACGCCGTCGGCAGATCCGTTCTCCATGACGGCGCTCGCGGCACCGATGGCGGTCATGTATGTGATCGCCGAGGTCATCTGCCGACGCCAGGACAGGATCAAGGCGAAGACGAAGGCATCCGACGAGTTCGCGGTCAGCCTCGACTGAGGGCTGCATGACACTGGACGTTCCGACGGCGACGATCGTCGTCAACCCCACGGCTGGTCGCGGCCGGGCGGGGCGGCTCCTGCCGTCGATCTTGCGTGAGCTGCTCCGTGGCATGCCGGGCGTGTCGCTGCGCGTGCATCAGGCGATGTCGTACGAGGAGGCGCGCCTCCGCTGCATCGACGCCGTCGAGGCGGCCAGACCAGGGGTGTACGGGGGGCGACGCGACTCCCTGATCGTCATGGGCGGCGACGGGATGATGCACCTCGGCCTCAACGCTGCCGGCGGCACCACGGTTCCGATCGGACTGATCCCCGCCGGGACGGGCAACGACTTCTGCCGCGGTGTCGGCGTGCCGGCGAAGCCCCTCGTCGCTGCGAAGGTGATCGCTGCAGGAAGCACCGTACGGATGGACCTGATGCAGGTCGAGGGAAACCTGCTGGGCGGGGCCTCCAGGCGCTATGTCGGATCGGTCGTGTCCACCGGCTACGACTCGAAGGTGAACCGGCGCGCCAACGCGATGACCCTGCCGATCGGGTCGATTGCCTACGCCTACGCGGCGCTGGCCGAGCTCGCCGGCTTCGAGCCCTTGACCTACCGGATGGTGCTCGACGGGGTGCCCCGTCGGCAGACGGCCATGCTGGTCGGCATCGCGAACTGCGGGATCTTCGGCGGGGGCATGCGAATCGCTCCCGACTACTCGATCACCGACGGGCTGCTGGACGTGACGATCATCCATCCGGTCAGCCGGGCGACGCTGCTACGGCTCCTGCCCGCGATGTTCAACGGGTCGTTCGTGAAGGACCCCGCGGTGGAGCGGATCCGTGCCCAGCGCGTCGAGCTCGACGGTGACGACCTGTATGGGATGGCTGATGGTGAGGCGCTGGGGCCTGTACCGCTGACCTGTACAGCACGGCCCTCAGCGCTGACGGTGTACGTGCCGTGACGGATCATGTGACTGATGCCGTGACCGATGCGGTCAGGAACGGGCCTACCTTCGAGGAGTTCGCGGCTCGCTACCCGTTCGGGCTGGACGACTACCAACGGGTCGCCTGCGCCCATCTCGAGGGCGGCTCAGGGGTGCTGGTCGCGGCCCCAACCGGCGCCGGCAAGACCGTGGTGGGGGAGTTCGCCGTCCACCTGGCCCTGGCGCAGGGCCGCAAGTGCTTCTACACCACCCCGATCAAGGCGCTGTCGAACCAGAAGTACCGCGACCTCGTCGCGGCGTACGGGCCCGACCGGGTCGGGCTGCTGACCGGTGACGTCACCCACAATGGCGAGGCCGATGTGGTGGTGATGACGACAGAGGTGCTGCGCAACATGATCTATGCGTCGTCGCCGACCCTCGGCGGGCTCGGCTACGTCGTGATGGACGAGGTGCACTACCTCGCCGACCGGTTCCGCGGGCCAGTCTGGGAGGAGGTCATCCTCGGACTGGCCGAGTCCGTCCAGGTGGTGGCTCTCTCGGCGACCGTGAGCAATGCCGAGGAGTTCGGCGACTGGCTCGCCGAGGTGCGCGGCGAGATGGCGGTCGTGGTGAGCGAGCGGCGCCCCGTACCGCTGTTCCAGCACGTGATGGCCGGCAGCCGGCTGTACGACCTGTTCGCCGATGTGGCCCCGACAGCGCGGCAGTACGCGAGCGGCAAGGCCGTCGACGTCAACCCTGAGCTGACGAGGCTGGCCAAGGAGGACCGGCGAGGACGCGACGACGCACGGCGACCACGAGGCCGCTCCAGCAAGGGGAAACGCACGGCTGGGTATGGCTCTGGCCAGTACGGGGGAGCCGCTCATTCGCGCTGGAGCCCGACCGAGGGATCGTCGCTGGTGCCCCGCAGGGGCGCCATGATCGCCGAGCTCGAGAAGCAGGGGCTTCTGCCCGCGATCGTGTTCGTGTTCAGCCGGCAGGGCTGCGACTCGGCCGTGGGGCACCTGATGAGCGACCGGATCCGGCTCACCAACCGGGTCGAGCAGGAAGCACTGGCCAGGATCGCCGCAGAGCACACGAGCGGGCTCACCGATGATGACCTGGTCGCTCTGCGCTACGACCGCTGGCTCGCCGCGTTCACCCGCGGCATCGCCTCGCACCATGCGGGCCTGCTACCGGTGTTCAAGGAGGCCGTCGAGGTGGCCTTCGCTGCCGGGTTGGTGAAGGTCGTCTTCGCGACCGAGACGTTGGCACTCGGCATCAACATGCCGGCCCGTACGGTCGTGATCGAGAAGCTGGTCAAGTACAACGGCGAGTCCCACGCCGACATCACGCCGGGGGAGTACACCCAGCTCACCGGGCGCGCTGGCCGGCGCGGCATCGACGTTGAGGGCCATGCCGTGGTCGCCTGGGCGAACGGCCTGGACCCGCGCGCAGTAGCGGGGTTGGCGTCGCGGCGGACCTATCCGCTGCGGTCGGCGTTCCGCCCGACGTACAACATGGCCGTCAACCTGGTCGCCACCGTGGGCCGAGAGCGGGCCCGAGCCGTGCTGGAGCAGAGCTTCGCCCAGTTCCAGGCCGACCGCGGGGTCGTATCAGCCTCCCGGACCATCGAGCGCAACGACGCCGAGATCGCCGCGCTGCTCGCCGAAGCGCAGTGTGAGCTCGGTGACTTTGCGTCGTACGCGCGGCTGCGGGAACGGATCCGTACGGTCGAGGCCGACGCAGCCCGAGCGCGCCGGACAGACCGGCGCGCCGAGGCGCTGAGTGTGCTGCAGGAACTCAAGCCGGGCGACATCATCTCCGTACCGCACGGTCGGCACCAAGGCTGGGCTGCCGTGGTTGATCCCGGTCTGCGGGGCAGGAACGGGCCCGAGCCGACCGTGATGACCGACCAGAAGCAGCTGAAGAAGCTCTCCAGCGACGACTTCCCGACACCGCCAGCGGTGGTCGGCAAGGTCCGGGTGCCGAAGCACTTCGATGCCCGGGACGCCGCCCATCGCCGCAACCTGGCTGCCGCGTTCCTGACCCGGCTGCGTGAGGTCGACCTGCCCGTCGAGCGCCATCGTGACGTGGCTGATGGTGATGCGATGGCTGAGATCGAGACGTTGCGGCTCGAGCTGCGTGCGCATCCGTGCCATGCCTGTCCAGACCGTGAGGAGCACGCCAGGGTGGCCGAGCGGGCCATGCGGCTGGAGCGGGAGACCGAGGCCGCGCGGCGTCGGGAGGGGGAGCGGTCGAACTCGATCGCCCGAGCGTTCGACCGGATCTGTGGCGTGCTCGCGTCGCTTGGCTACCTCGATGGCGAGCGGGCCGATCAGGTCACCCCGGCGGGTAGGACCCTGACGCGGATCTACGGTGAGCTCGACCTGGTCACCGCGGAGTGCGCACGGCAAGGCGTGTTCGACGGCCTCGCCGTACCGCAGCTGGCCGCGGTGCTGTCGTCGCTGGTGTACGAGGCACGCGCCTCCGACGGCAAACGGATGTCGCGGATGCCCGACCGCCTGTCCGAGGCGGCGCAGTCGCGCGTCCGCGCCGTGTGGCGCGAGGTCGGGCTGGTCGAGCGTGACCATCGTGTCGACCGCTCGCCAGATCCTGACATCGGCTTCGCGGAAGCCGCGTACGCCTGGGCTGCTGGGGAGTCGCTCGGTGACGTCGTGGGCATGTACGGACTGACTGCCGGCGACTTCGTCCGGTGGGTACGGCAGGTCATCGACGCCGCCGCCCAGCTCGCCGACGCGGCAGGGACGGGTGAGCTGCGGGAGACCTGCCGAGGCGTGGTGAAGGCGATGCGACGAGGCGTGATCGCCGTCGAGGCTGACTGAGCGTCCACACCGGGGCTCACGCTCAGCCGTCGACCCGGCGACCTGTGACGATGGTCTGCGGAAGGAGCCGCCCCCATGCTGCGCAAACCACCCTCGATCACCATTCCGATTCTGCTGTGTCTGGG
>DAOOHL010000009.1:0-23396 GCA_035416185.1 Propionibacteriaceae bacterium
TGATACATGCCCGCAACCAAGCGTGAGCCGCCTCGCGGAGCCATCCCACCCTGAGGCGCGGCCTAGGCTTCGGTCCATGTGCCGAAACATCAGACCTCTCCACAACTTTGAGCCAGCAGCCACGAACGACGAGATCAGGGCGGCTGCGCTTCAATACGTACGGAAGGTGGCTGGCATGACCAAGCCCAGCCAGGCGAACCAACACGCCTTCGACGAGGCGGTCGACGAGATCGCTGCCGTGACAGCTCACCTACTTCAGCACCTGGAGACCCATGCGCCGAAGAAGGACCGGGAGGTCGAGGCTGCGAAGGCCAAGGAGCGGGCGGCAAAGAGGTACGGGGGGGCTGCCTGAAGAGATCCGGGCGGCCCAGTCTCCTCGAATCGCAGTCAGGTCAGTCCAGTACCAGGAAGGATGGCCGACACCACTAGCTGCGAGCCAGGCAGATTCAAGTGGTCGTGGTCGGCGTACAGCACCCGGCCGTCCTTCACCATTGAGCATCGCGTCTCGGTGCACAGGGCATTGATCGGGTCAACGTAGGTCGACCCCGTACCCGCCACGATCGCTTGAAGACCTGACCGGTAGACGTCTCGGGCTGCTTCCACTGCTGCTCTGGGCTGCTCGCAGATCGCCCACGGTAGCGCGGGGGCGACTCGATAGGCACATGAAGTTGCCTCAAACGGAAACGCCGGAACGTCATCGACGATGACAACCTTGATCCCGAGGGCTCCTGCCTCCCGGACAAGGGCTTCGAGTGGCTCGAGAATCAGCCGACGGGTCTCGGGACCTCTCGACCATGACCGGCTGACGACGACTGCGGAAAGGGTGGGTTGGGCCCGGAGCGCGTCGATCAGGACCGCCATCCCTGTTGGCCCACCAAACATCGCTGGCGCCCGAAAAGCATAGAGGCCGACATTGCGATGTGGTAGCGCCGCGGCGAGTGCCTCGAAAAGATGCTCGGCGTGACTGTCACCGATCAGGGCAATCTGTGCTCCCCCCGACCTGACCGAGTGCCGGCAGAATCCGTTGTCGCCGATGAAGCCGGCGAGAGAATCGATCCCGCAAGGCACGCCAGGGTCGGTTCGACGCGCGTCCGCGGTGCGCTCTGACTCTGACTGCGGATGCGCGACCCAGATGGAGGCGTTGCGGTAGGCGGGCTGCCATACGGACACGGCAACGAGTTGGACGACGATCACCATCGCCACCGGGGTGAGCACGAAGGGCGCCATGGAGGCAGCCAGTCGTCGCAGCGACATCCGCGGTCCCGAACGCAGAGGTGTCTCGACCCAGCGATAGCTGGCGACGGCGGGGACCACACTGAGAACGGCCGCGAACGCTGGGACCCACGGAGTCGTTGGCCAGACACTTCGGGCGATCGAAATTGCGGGCCAATGCCACAGGTAGAGGGAGTATGACCAGTCACCCACCAGCACCATGGGCTTGGTCGCCAGGAGTCGGCTGGCCAAACTCAGCGGGCCGGCGTAGATCAGGAGCACTGTTGCCATCACGGGAAGCAAGGTCGCCCTGCCAGGGAAAGGAGTGCCGGGCCCGATGACCAACAGGGCCCCTACGAGCGTGGCAGCACCGACGAGACCGGCCACATTGCAGAGCCAGGTTCGCTGTGGAAGCAAAGGAAGGAGGAGCGCGAGGAGTGCACCGGCTGCGAACTCCCAGACTCGGTTGAGCGGTGAGTAATAGCCGATCCACCACGAGCCGAGCGGGATTCCAAGTGCTGCGCCGCGGATCATGGCCAGTGACGCGGCGCCCACGATGGCGACGATCGCGATGGCTGCGAGGCTCGGCCGTCTGGAGCGCTGAGCCACGCGCCATCCGAGCAACATGAGCAGCGGGAAGAGGAGGTAGAACTGCTCTTCAATCGACAGTGACCAGGTGTGCAGGAGCGGATTCGTCTCGGCTGCCGGTGCAAAGTAGTCACCGGTGACGGTGGAGATCACCCAGTTAGCACAGAGAGCCAGTGCCCCGAGACCAGTGGCTGCCGCCACAGACTGTTGTTCGAATGGATCGAGCACCAGGCTGGTGGCCACCATCGTGACGGCCACCACAAGGGCAAGCGCGGGGGCCAAGCGACGAACGCGCCGTTCGTAGAACCTGACGAGGTCAAGTCCGCCGGTCGCGCGCCACTCGCGCGCCAACATCGCGGTGATGACGAACCCGGAGATGACGAAGAAGACATCGACCCCGATGAATCCGCCCGGTAAGGGACCGCCCGCGTGATGCACGATCACGACGAAGACAGCGACGGCTCGAAGACCCTGGATGTCGGGGCGTCGAGCACCGCCTGGATCGTTGGCGTCCGTCACAGGGGCACGCTACAACGGACTGAGGAGGGGGCGGATAAGCGAGGGGATAGGCTCCCCCTGCGTGACTCATTGGATACAGGAGGAATTCCAGAACGTGCCTCCACTGAGCCGGCTCCGCATGGCGGCCGAGGCATGCCTATCCCTCCTACAGCAGACCCTCAGTCCGCGGTGGGAAGCCAGAGTGTCAGGTCTGATCGCCCGTCTGGACAGGGCTCTGCCCTCCTGAGCTCGTGGCCGTGGATGGCGCCGGCGGTACGGGTATCGTGCCCGCATGGACTGGCTGGTGGCGGCGAGGAAGGCCAAGCACGCGCTGTTCCTGACGAGGAAGCGCGGGCGGCGGGCGTACGTACAGTGCCGCGACGTGGCCTTCACTGTGTACGACAGTCTCGTTCCGCATCGGTTCGACATGGACCGGCACCGAAACAGCTGGGGTGAGCTGCCGCGGATGTACTTCCTCCATCGCGACCCACCCGCGGGGGCGCGGACGGATCTCACCGTCCCACGTGTCATCTACGCGGTCTGGACTGGCAACAACCCGCTGACTCCCAACCGCATCCGTGGACTGGAGGCGCTCCGGGAGAAGAACCCGACGACAACGCTCATCCTGGTCACACCGGAGAACCTGCACGAGTACGAGGTCGATGGTGCGCCCATCCATCCTTCGTATGAGCACCTGTCTCTCAACCATCGCTCCGACTACCTGCGTGCCTACCTCATGCACCATCACGGTGGCGGCTACTCCGACATCAAGGTGGCCACCCAGCCTTGGACCGCAGCGTTCGACCAGATCGACTCGGACGACAGGCTGTGGGCCGTCGGCTATCAGGAGGTTGGCTCGGACCGCTGCGGTGGGCGCGATGCGGGACTGGGCCATGAGATCCGGCGCCGGTACCGATCGATCATCGGCTTTGGAGCCTTCATCTGCCGCCCAGGAACGCCGTTGACGGCGGAGTGGTTGCGCGAGCTGGACCGGCGTCTGGACTACTACGCTGAAGAGTTGGCCGAGCATCCTGGCAACACGTGGGGTGACAATCCTGGATACCCGATCCTCTGGATCGAGCTCGGTAGTGACGTCTTCAACCCGCTGCAGCTCAAGTATCTCAAGCACATTGGGCAGAATGCGGTGGTCTTTCCCGAACTTGACAACCATCGGTGACCGGAGGAGGTGACCGGCCGCGCCGAAGTCACCGCGTAGACTGTCCGGCGCACACATCGCCACCAAGCCATGACGACGACGGAGAACAGATGAACCCTCGCGGCGCTGGCGTGGTCAGAGCCGGTGGGTTGCCTGCGAGCTCACCTGGCCTCCATGCGGATCATCCGCCGCTCGACACCCTTCGACAGGTTCGCCGGTGAGGTCGCCAATGGCTCTGGTCAAGCAGTTGATCCGACCGTTCGTGCCACGCGGCATCAGTCTTCTATTCTCGCCCGCGGTGCGCCTGCGGCTGGTCCTGGCTGCGCTGGGCAGCGCGTTTCTGGCGTTCACCGAAGCGATCAGCATTGCGGCCGTGCTCCCTCTCGTCCAGATCCTGACCGGCGGCGACTACCAGTCGGGAACCGTAGGAACGCTGTGGACCGTGGTAGGCCAGCCAAGCGCCACTGCCTTCACGGCCATGCTGGCTGCGACGGTCTTTGCCGGCATGCTGATCCGCAACGTCTTCACTCTGTTCTTTCGCTGGTGGCTACTCGGCTTCACGGGCGAACAGAATGCGCAAACGGCCAGCAAGCTGCTGACTTACTACCTGACAGCCCCGTACCCCCTCCACCTGCGGCGCGGGGTTCCCGACTTCCTCAGAGTGATGAATGACGCCGTGGGGCAGGTGTACTCGCAGTACGTCGGCGGCATGATGGCGGCGTTCATCGAGTTCATCAACGTCGCACTGCTGTTGGGGGTGCTGTTGATCACCATCCCGGGGCCAACGCTCATGATGCTGGCCTATTTCGGACTCGCTGCGTTCGTCATGCAGCGGGTCGTTCGTCCCCGCGCGCTGAGGGCGTCGCTGGACGGTCTCGAGGCCAGCGAACAGACGTACAAGGCGTCGTTCCGGCCGCTGCACGGCATCAAGGAACTGGTCCTCAGAAAGGCCTGGCGGCATTTCGTTGACGAGTACCGCTCGGCGCGTATGGCGGGTGTTCGCGCTGGTCGTCGGGGGGCGTTCTTGAGTGAGGCGCCAAAGCACATCATGGAGATCGTCTTCGTCGTCGGCATGGCGCTGGCGGTAGTGATCATCATGAGCACCAACACGTCGGGTACAGCGATGTCGATCCTCGCTCTGGTCATGGTCGTCGGCGTCCGCACGTTGCCGAGCATGGTTCGCGGCCTCGCATCCCTGAACTCCGTGAAGGCGGCCAAACCCGGGCTGAACATGGTTCTGGAAGATCTCCGGGACGCGGAGCAACTATGGCGTAGGGAGCCGCCGAACGACCGGCCGACCCGGGCGGAACGTCTCCGGCTGCGAGACAAGGTATTCATCGAGGACGTGTACTTCCGTTATCCGACGGGAACGGAAGACGTTCTGCGCGGTGTGTCTCTCACTATCCCTAAGGGCCACTCAGTTGCATTCGTGGGCGGCTCAGGGGCGGGTAAGACAACACTTGTCGACATCATCCTCGGGCTTCACACGCCGACGAGCGGTCGGGTTCTCGTCGATGACACTGACATTCAGGATCGCCTGACGGACTGGCAGGCGAGTCTCGCGATGGTGCCCCAGGACGTATACCTCTTCGATGACGACCTGCGTACGAACATCGCCTTCGACCAGCGCGACGCTGAGATCGACGACGCTCGCATCTCCGAAGTCGTTGCCCAGGCCGAGCTGCAGGACCTCGTCGCCAAACTGCCGCAGGGACTTCTGACGGAGATCGGCGACCGGGGCTCGCGGCTGTCAGGCGGGCAGCGCCAGCGCGTGGGCATCGCCCGAGCCCTCTACAGGGATCCTTCGCTGCTCGTGCTCGATGAGGCGACGTCCGCCCTCGACAACGAGACAGAGCATCACATCACCCGAACGATCAGCCAGCTCCACGGCGATATCACCGTCGTCATCGTGGCCCACCGGCTATCAACGGTCAGGCAGTGTGACCAAGTGATCTACCTTGAGGACGGCATGATTGCAGCCCAAGGGACCTTCGATGAGGTGCGTGCCCAGAGTCCTCGGTTCGACAGGCTGGTGCGGTTGGGCAACCTGGAGCAGAAGGTCACGCTCGATGATCTCGAAGAACCGGCACAGCCCCCGATTGACAGTCGCAGAGAGGCTTAGCAGAGCGCGAGCCCCGATCCGCTCAGTCCGCGTGGTCAACCTATCCGCGCCGCTGACTACCCCAGGCATCGAGGAGCACGGAAGGTTCGTCGCTGGGGTCAGAAGTAGTTCTTGAAGGACGGACGCAGGCGGTTGTCATGTCGGAGCCGGTCTGCGAACCGAAGTTCGAGCGGGTGGAGAATGTCACCGAGCACCCACGTCCACTCGATCGGGTAGCCCTCGTTGTCCCCGCGCTCGTTCCCAGGCGTGTGGGCCAAGGCGTCAGCGACGGAGTCCAGCCGGCGGTTCAGGTCATTCCACCACAGGGTGGTCAGCGGGGAGCGTGGACGCATGACGAAAGCGCCGTTCCCGAGGAGACGGCGGTAGTGACGCCGTAGATCAGCCTCGAGCGGGCCACCAACGAGGCCGACATCGGTCGAGCGTTGTTCGTGGTATCCGACCGCGAGGGCGTCAGGGTCGTCATCCATTGCCCGGAATGCCGGGAGCCAGGAGTGGAAGTACGTCTTTATGTCGGCGTACCCCCCGCCGTGGTGGTGAATGACGTAGCAGCGGAGATAGTCGGACCGGTGAACCAAGGAGAGGTATTCGTAGGCTGGATGCAGCGGAGCATCGGGAAGCACGATCGAATCGAGCGTGGCGGGTGTGATGAGCTTCACGGGCACCTTACTCACTCGAACGAGTGAATCGAGGCCCGCCCGGCGGTTCGGGGATAATTCGTTGGTACCGGTCCACGTGACGTAGATGACGCGTGGCACCGGCAAGACCGGTCCAGCCGGCGTCGTTTGTGCAAGAAAGGGCGCTTGCGGGTAGCGCTCGGCGGCGAAGCGGAGTGGCGAGGCGGCGGCGGATAGCCGGAGGCTGAGGTCCATGACAGGCCTTAGTTCCCAGCTTGCCCGACGGAGAGTCCGCTTCTTGGCGGTGTAGGCGGCATGTTTCACGCTACGGAGGCCTTGGATCAGGTCTGGGCCACGGGCGCTGCGGGGGAGGCCAGCAACCTCCGGTGGTCAGACGACTCCCGCTTTCGGGGCCGGCAGGGGGTGAATCGGCGCTCGGACGTAGAGCTGTCTCCCGACCAGCCTCCCGAAGGACCACGACATTCCGACCAGCCATGACCGAAGGCGTCGGTTCCATAGAGCGCTCGGAAGTTCGAGAATCGTGGAGCCGAGCACACGGACCTGGCGTCGCAAGGTAAGGGGTGGCATCCCAGGCCGCCTGAACCTGGCTTGCAGCTGAGCGCTGGATCTCCCGAACCAGTAGCGCTGTCGCATCATGCCCCGAAGGTCGTCCTTGAGGCGGTAGTGCAGGACCGCCGCGGGGGCTAGACCGATGGTGTACCCCGCCTCCTGTGCGCGCCAGCAGAAGTCGACTTCCTCGTGTCCGCCGCGGTAGGACGTATCAAATCCGTCGAGTGCCTCGAGTACGTCCTTTCGGACACCCATGTTTCCGCCGTAGGCGTACGGAAGGTAGCGCAGCGCGGTCGGCAGCTCTGTGACATTGAACTCCCCCACGAGCGAATGGATGGACGCCGGGTTGAGCTGCCGGGTGTCGAGCACGCCGCCCACGATGTCGTAGGTGTCGAGCCCGCGCGCGAGGGACTCCACCCACTCCGGACACGCCACATCGTCGGAGTCGCAGAACATGACCTTGTCTGTCCTGGCTGCCAGCGCGCCAACATTGCGAGCGTGCGACACACCTGTCCGCTGCGACGAGTCAACGATTCGCAGGTGCGGCAGCCGGTCTAGCCAAGCCAGCGCGGCGTCGCGGGTGCCGTCAGTCGAGCCGTTGTCGGAGATGATCACCTCAAAGTCGGAGATCGTCTGGTTCCTCAGTGCTTCGAGCTCGATCCCGATCACGTCGGCCCCGTTACGCACGGGGACGACGACGCTCGCCCTCAAACCCACATCAGACACATCCTCAGACTAGATGGCGCCCCTTGCGGTGGCTCGTGTGAGCCCGGTAGATGGGGTTGCTGCTCATGGCTGCACGCTAAGGTTAGCCGCCCAGACGTTGACTCCCGATGAGCGAACCTGGGAGAGCAGGGACCCTGCCAACACGAAGTCGGTGGGGGTGTCGATGTCCGTTCCTTCCCGGTCGTCCATGATGAACAGTCGGACGTGGCCGCCGAGCCGGTTGTGCAGCGACTCGTAGATCTCCGTGCGCGTCACGTACACCGAGCCAGTCTCCCGGTAGCGCATCCGCTCGGGAGTGAGGTCCTGCCGCCTCGGACGGGCGAAAATGTCATAGTCAGGGGTTGGCGCTTCCCCTTGCCACCACAGGAATGGCGCTTGCGGCACGACGCCCACCATCGAGTCGCAGCCTGACTCGGCGAACTCGGTGAGGGCTCGTGCGAGCGTTCCGGGTAGTCGTACGGGAGACGTCGCTTGCAGCAACATGACGGCCTCCGGGCGTTCCCCCCGAGAGGCGAACTCGGCGATGGTGTGTTCGACCACGGGCTCGGTAGCGGTGGCGTCCTGAGCAAGTTCGGCGGGTCGGTCGATCACCTCAGCGCCAGCCGAACGTGACACCTCGGCGATCGCCGCGTCATCGGTCGACACGACGACCCGTAGGCCTGGGACGGCTAGGGCCTGCTCGATGGTCCAGACGATCAGCGGCTTCCCGGCGATTGGCAGCACGTTCTTGCGGGGGATCCCCTTGGAGCCGCCACGGGCTGGGATCAGAGCCACGATCATGAACCCGACGCTATCGCGCCAAATGATCGAGGTCACTGGGCTGTGATTCCATTCGGAACGGTGATGGACCGGTCGTGCCAGGATGTGCACGTGCAGGCTCGGGCAGCCATCGGCGGACTGTGGTTACGCACAGGCTTCAGGAACGCGATCCTCGTGGCTGTCTGGTTAGCGGCTGCGATCAACCTCGTGCGCGGATATCGGTTCGCCCTTGGGCGCCCAGGCATGGGTCTCGGGGACTTCCATGTCTACCTTGAGGCGACGAGGTGGTGGCGCGGAGGGAAGCCCCTGTACGAGTACGCGACTGATCTTGGCCTGGGCTTTACCTACCCACCTTTCGCAGCGCTCGTGCTTGCGCCGTGGGGATTCCTGAGTGATGGAGCAGCAGATGTTCTGTGGACACTGACAACGCTGGTCTCCACGGCGGCATTCGGAGTAGTGCTCGGCCAGCGCACTCGGCCTGAGTGGCCCCGCGCGGTGAGATGGGCCGTGTCGGGGGCACTGGTCGCTGTGCTGTCCGAGACAGTGTTGGTGCATGCGAACCTGGCCACGGGGAACATCAGCCTGATCCTCGCCCTGCTCAGCTTGGTGGAATGCAGCCGCCTGTTCCGCAGCCACCGTTGGGGTGCTCTCTCGGGCGTCGCCACCGCGATCAAGCTCACGCCGGGATTGTTTCTGGTTCTGCATCTGCTCGTGGATCGCAAGCGGGCTGTGTGGTCGATCGGCGCTGCCATCGCGGCCACGGCCCTTGCCGCGGTGGCTCTGCCGAGTGAGTCCTGGACGTACTGGACTCACGCGCTCTGGCAGACGGGGCGCGTCGGTGAGGTCGACTACCTGGGCAACTTCACCTGGACCGGCGTGGTGGCACGCGCTGGCGTGGAGGGCGGCGCAGGCCGGCTGGTGGGTCTGGCAATCGGCGCGGTGACCGCCGTGGCTGCCCTCTGGAACGCCCGTCGACACTGGGAAGACAATCCCGTGGCGGCGGCCGCGATCGTCGGGTGCGCGAGCGTGGTGGCAGCCCCGATCTCCTGGCCGCACCACGCGGTCTGGCTCCTGGCCTGGGCAAGCTGCTGCCTGCTCAGCACGAGCTGGCTGCTCAGGACTGTTGGCGCCCTGATCCTTCTGCTTTTGCTGGTCTGGGTTCCCTTGGGGAGCGCCCTCGGCGTGGGCGCCGGAGGATCGGCGTTGGCTGCAGTACCGGTGCTCGCGATGAGTCTCGCCGCGGTTCTGCGGGTCCCCGTCGTCGTGGAGCGCGAGCGGAGCTAGCCGAGAAGCCCGCGCGAAACCGTACGGGCCGGCTCGACAGCCGACTGATCCGGCGCGGGCGTCGGGTCGCCACCCCAGACCGACAGGCCGTACCGCTCCCAGAACTCCTCCAGCCATCTGGGCGGGGAGGGGTAGAACGCCCAGGCCGGGAGGCCTCGCGCAGCGGCTTCGAGGAGGCCCGTCGAGTACGCCGCCGCCACCGGCCGGGCGAGGGACGCCAGGGGCGCGGGGGAGTGGTCGACCTCCATGCCGGCAAGGGCGAACGCCTTGTGCTCGAGGCGCGACAGGAGGTCGCGCTCCGAGGGATGCGGCCGATAGGTGGCACCGGTCATGCGGCAGAAGACGACCGCGGCGCGGGTCATCCCCGTGCGTGGCAGCTCGGCGCCGTGGAGCTGGCCGAGGAAGACCGGTTGTGACGACATGACCTCGACCCGGGGCTGCTGAGCGGCTTCCCAGAGCAGCTGCGAGCCAACGGTGGCCGACGTGACATCGCTGCGGCCGGAACGCCAGAACGCGGCGTCTGCATCCGACCAGGCCAGCAGATGAGCGCCCGGCGGGAGGGGTGGCGCGTACGGGGTCAGCAGGCCGTGCTGTACCACCACGAACCGAAGCTCGCGTGCCTGCGCCTGACGGTGAGCCTCCCCACCCAGGTCGAGATAGCTTCCGGCAGCGACGACCGTACGGACCTCAGGTACCTGCCGGTCGAGCTCAAGGCCGGGGACCTGACGCACCTGCCAGCCGTCCCCGGGGAGGTACTCGGTCGGGTCGAACGGGGCGTACACCGCAGCCGCGTCGAGGTGGGCCGTGGGCGTGAGGAACGCCTGCTGGCTCGACGCCGCGCGTGACTCGAGCATCACCGCCACCGAGGGGGCCTCGCCCCGGGTCGCCAGGTAGAGGTCGGGGTTCGCCTCGTGCCGGCCGCGCCGGCGAAGCCAGACCACGCCGTTCCGGACCCGGCGACGACCGGCGTCCCAGCGCTGCCAGGCCTCCAGATCAGAGCCGAACCTCAGTCCCACAAGGCCTCCAGGTGTGCGATTCGATGATCGAAGGTGTGCTCCGCGAGCGTGCGCTTCCGGCCCGCCGCCCGGAGGCCATCAGCCCAGCCCCGGTCGACCACCGCGCGGTGCGCCAGCTCGACGAGCTCGTCGGCGTCGTGGAAGACCGCGAGCTCGACCCCCGGCTCGTACAGGTCCGCCACGTCGTCGCGGTCGATCAGCTGCGCGCCACCCACCCCACAGGCCTCGAACGTCCTCATCGTGAAGCCGTCCTGGTCGCCGTGGATGTTGAGGGTCGACGCGGCGGCGGCCATGATCCCGTACGCCTCGCGGCGCGGCACCTCGCGCTCGCTCGGCACGTCCGTGCGGTCCCAGCTCATGGTGCGGACCCGGTCGTACGGATGCCGCGACCAGTCTCGCCCGTACGTCCGAAGGGGGATACCCGCGGCATGGAGGTGGGCGACAAGCTGCTCGCGGGCCGGGTACTGCGCGCCGATCAGAACCGACTCGACGCTGCGCGCGCGGGGAGCGGGATCGAACGTGGGGTCGTATGCGAGGGGGACGTGGATGCTGGGCAGCGAGTCGGCGGCCAGGGTCGCCACGTCGGCGGGGCTATAGCTCGCGATGCCGTCGTAGCGGGCGAGGCTGTCGTGGGTGTGCCTAGTCCGTCGCACCTCGTCGTAGAGCCAGAGCACCCGCTGGATCCTGGGCCGACCGCCGGCGCCATCGAGGGCGTCGTGGAACGCGGGCAGCAGCCGGTCGCCCTTGACGACGAGCACCAGATCGGGACTGCTGCCCTCCAGCGCCGACAGGGCGCGTTGCGTGGCGAGCTGCGCCTTGCTTGGCTCAGGCGCGATGCCGAGCTTGCCGGGCAGCTCGATGCTGACCCTCGTCCAGGCCCGACCAAGCCCACTCGACGAGGTGTCGTAGTGACAGATGGTGACTTCGTGGCCCCGGCGCTCCAAGGCGCCGGCGATCGAGGCCGAGTAGCCGTGGAACGAGGGCGAGACGAGCAGGACGCGGCTCACGGGATGACCCGCGCTGGCACTCCGGCCACCACTGTCCCGGGCTCCACGTCGCGCGTCACGACCGCTCCCGCGCCGACCGTCGCGCCATCGCCGATCGTGACCCCGCCGAGCACGATCGCGCGCTGGCCGAGGAAGACCCCGTCGCCGATGGTGATCGGTCCGGTGCCGTGGGTGCCGCTGCGGTCGGTACGGGCATGGTCGGTCGTCGCGATGAACACCCCGTCGGCCAGCACGCAGCCGGCTCCGATCGAGATCGGGTCGATCGCATGAATGTGGACGTCGTTGCCGAGGTAGGTACGGTCACCGATTGTGATCGGCCCCCCACCCGACTCGCACTGCAGCCAGGCGCCGGCGTAGATCGCCACGCCATCACCGACGAAGATCCGTTCGACCCCGCGCAGTTGGCGGGGTCGCACGATCACCGAACCCGCCCCGATCCGGCCGAACGCACGCCGGTAGACAAGGCTGGTCATCAGGGACCCGAGCCGCCAGCGGATCGACGGCGGTGCCTCGGTGAGGCGCCGGGCGAGGTTCATGCGGCCTCCTCGATTGGCGGGACCGTGGAACCCCAGACTACCGACGGCGAGCCCGGCGGATCAGCCGCCACTCTTCGGCAGCGACCCGGGCGGGGTGCACGTCCATGCCCCTGGCCCGGCGAGTCGCGTTCCAGACCAGGTTCAGACCGGTCGCCACCGTGAGCCCGGCCGCGAGAGCGGTGGTGCCGCCCCACTCCTCGGCGTACCGCCACCGGCTGTCGACCAGCCACTCGCGCCGCTTCCTGGGGTCCGAGGAGCCCCCACCCTCGTGGGTGACGGTGACCGTCGGCACATACACGCTCGGCACGCCACGGTCTCGAAGACGGCGCTGCAGATCGACCTCCTCGGCGTTCATGAAGTACGCCGGGTCGAACCCGCCGACGGCCCGGAACTCTGCGGTCGGCACGAGCAGCGCTGCGCCGACGACCCAGTCCGTCTCGATCGGCACCGTCGAGCCGAGCGCGTCCAGATCGTGCCCGACCGCCGAATGCCAGCGGTCGGTGTCGCGGAACCGCGCCAGCGGGGTCAGCCATTCGATGGCCTGCTGCGTCGCCGTCGGGAACCGGCGCGCCGACTCGGCCACCGCTCCGTCCGGGTCGATGATCCGCGGCCCGGCGACGCACGGCTGGTACGGGGATGCCGCTGCGACAAGGTCGGACACGAACGTCGGGCCGACCTCGAGGTCGGAGTTGAGGATGCAGACCAGGTCGGTCTCGACCACCGCGACGCCCGCGTTGACCGCCTGGCCGAAGCCACCGTTGCGCTCCCGGCGGACGACGACCACGCGGGCGTGGTCAGGGAACGCGACGGGGGAGCAGTCGTCGACGACGACGACCTGCTCGACCTGCCCCGTGAGCTGTGCGACCAACGCAAGCGTCGGGGCGGGATCGCCGTAGTGCGGGATGACGGCAGCGATGCTCACACGATCCCCCTCTCCTGCAGGACGCGTGCCAGCTCGTGCCACATGTGGCGGGTGTTGAAGCGGGTGGTCACCGAGGCGCGGGCGCCCGTACCGAGCCGCGCCCGCAGGGCGTCGTCGTTCAGCGACCGTGTCAGCGCCGCCCGCCACCCGTCGACATCACCGACACCGACGAGAAGCCCGGACTCGTCATCGGAGACGTACTCCCGCATCGACCGGGTGTCGGAGACGACGACGCAGGCGCCGCAGCTGGAGGCCTCCAGGGTGACGCTCGACCCGGTGGGATAGGTCAGCTCGACCGTCGGCACGGCCACCACCTTCGCCCGCCGCAGCAGGGCGCGGTAGGCGACGTGGGGCACTGGCCCGTGGACGGTCACCTCGGCCGGAATGTCGAGCCCAGCGAGGTTCGCCGGCTTGCAGACCACGTCGACGGCGATTCCCGTTCCCCGGACCGCGTCGAACAGGGTGGCGTAGTCGCGCCCGCGGTCCTGCCCGACTGCGAGAACGTCGATGTCCTTGGGCTGGCCCGTCGGGGTGTAGAAGTCGGCTGCGACGCCGTACGTCATCGGGAAGAGCTGCTCGGCCGAGAAGCCGGCGTCGAGCAGGATCTCGGTCTCGGCCCGCGCCAGGTAGGTGACGAGGTCGGCGTGGCGCATCGTGTCGGCGTAGGCGCGGCGTTCGTCGGCCGGCATCCGGGAGAGGTCGTCGGCGAGCCAGCAGCTCCAGACCAGCAGGGGGGTACGGGCGTACGGCGGCAGGTGGTGCCCCTTCGCCCAGGCCGCCGCGCGTCCCTGTCCCTCCAGGAGCGCGACGACCAGGTCGGCCCCGGCTGCCTTGGGGACGGCCGCGAGAGTTCGCGCGACGGGGAACCCCGCTCTGTGCTCGATCGCCTTCCGCACCCGGGTCGCGAACGGACCGGACGGGACCTCGGCCGAGCCCAGCTGGTAGCCCACCTCGGCCAGCGCCTCAACCCCGTACGGGAGAGCAGTGGGGCGTTCCCCCTTGTCATAGAGGGCACGCCAGGAGGCGAGGTCGTGCTCGGACAGCACCAACGCGCGCATCGCGGGTCTCCTCCCCAGGCAGCGGCAGCCTACCCGTAGATGCCGCGGACAAGGGTCGTGAAGCGGTGCATCCCGAACTCGCCCATGGCCCACTGCTGGAGCCGGTCGGCCTTCCCCTGAGCAGCTGCAGGGTCGGAGAGCACCTCGACCAGCCGGTCCGCCACCCCAGCAGCCGTGGGGGGAAGAGTGCCGAGCAGGTCCTCCCCGGCCACGCCCTCAGCTCCGGTGGGGGTGGCAACCACCGGCACGCCGGCGACCAGTGCCTCGATCGTCTTGAACTTCACCCCGGCGCCCGTGCGCAGCGGAACGAGGGCGACGGAGGCCGCGGCGTACTCGGCGTCGAGGTCGTCGACGAAGCCGGCCAGCTCGGCACGGGCCGCGTCGGCGAGGGGCACCAGCTCGGCGGGTGCGCCGCCACCGATGATGCGCAGTCGCGCTCCCGGCAGCCGCTGCCTCACGAGCGGCCAGATGTCGGTCAGCAGCCAGATCGCGGCATCCTGGTTCTCCTCGCGGGCCAGGTAGGACACGACCACCACCACGGGCTCATCTGGCTGCGTGTGGGTCGGCGCTTTCTTTGGTGCCAGCGGCGGTCGCAGGATGTGGACCGGCGCAGTGCCGACGGGGAGCAGGTCGGCGTCCTTCTCGCTGAAGACCACGACGTCGTCGAGCCGGCGCACCCCCCGGCGCTCCCACACCCGCGCCCAGGCCGCCTGCGTCCGCCAGGCCGCGGCCTGAGCTGCGGTCTGCCCTGGCCGGGTCGCCTCACGGCCGAACAGCTGGGACTGCACGTCGTGGAAGGTGCCGACGAGCCGCGCGTTCGGCGCCAGCCGACGAACGATCCCCGCCAGCCGGATCGCCTCCGACCACTGCAGGTCGATGACCGGCGCTCCGGCCAACAGCGACCGTACGGGGTCCCGGCGCAGCCCGGTCGCCAGCGGCAGATTCGGCAGACCGGGATCGATGCGGCGCCCTCGACCGTCGACCTCAGCCAACGCGCGACGTACGGCCTTGATCGGCCACGAGGCTCCCGGTGGCGAGCCGACGAGGTGATGGGGCGGACAGCCGGGTTGGAGCGCCGCGTGCCGGTTCGAGGGCGTGTCGGGGGCGACCCACACCTGGCTGAGACCAGACGCTGCGAGCGCATGCTCAAGCCGCTGCAGGTACCGTCCGCCCCCATGCGGCACGGCGTCGAACTGAAGGAAGGGGGTCACGGTGACCACCGCCGCCCCACTGCCGCTCGGTCCCCTCGCCATGTCTTGGATCGTAGACTGACGCCCGACGTCGGCGAGGAGGAGGAGAGCGTGATCACGTTCATGGCGCCCGACCTGCCCACGTTCTCGGGCGGCCTCAAGGTGATCGACGCGTACGTCCGTGCGTTGAACGCCGCCGGGCTTCCCGCTCGCACCTGGCACGGCACGCGACAGGCCCAGTACCCCGACGCGACCGCACCGACGGTGTACGGGCTGACGCTCGACCTTGAGCCGGGCGACGTGCTGGTCATGCCCGAGACGGGTGGCCAGAAGTGGCAGTTTCTGACCGGTGACGCTCCGGTCGTGATGCTCTGCCAGGGAACAGACTTCGTCTTCGCCAACACCGACTTCACCGCAGGCCTGCCCGGCCCGTACCCCGGCTGGCCCAATGCGACGGCCGTCGTCGGCGTCTCGGACTCGATCGTCGACTTCCTGCGCGCCGCCTGCGACCCGGGGCTGCCGATCCACCACGTGCCGGTCGAGATCGACACGGCTCTCTTCCGTCCGCTTCCGAAGGAGAAGCGGATCGCGTTGATGCCTCGGCGGCGCCGGGAGGACCTGCTCGCAGCGGTCCAGCTCATCCGCGCCGCCGGTCTGCTCGACGAAGGCTGGGAGTTGGAGATCATCGACGGCATGACGGCCCCCGAGGTCGCTGCGGCCCTGGGACGCTCGGCGATCTTCCTGTTCGGTGCCGAGCGCGAAGGCGTCGGACTGCCGGGGGCCGAGGCGATGGCTGCAGGGGCGTACGTCGTCGGGTTCACCGGCCACGGTGCTCGCGAGTACCTCCTCCCCGGTGTGTCCTCGGTGATCCGCGAGTCCGACGTCATCGCCATGAAGGACGAGACGATCCGCATCGCGCGCCTCTTCACCGACGAACGTGCGGCGTACGAGGCGGCCACGGCCGCCGGTCGGGAGCTGATCATCTCCCGCTACTCCCATGACCTGATGGCGTCGTCCCTTGTCGCAGCGTTCGAGAAGATCACCCGCACGGGCTCGCCGTCGGTGCTCCAGGCGCCCGTCACGGTCTCGCACTACCAGCGGTACGGGCAGCGCCCGGGACGGGTGTGGACGACGTACGTGGCGGCCCGTACGGCGGCGGGCGCGCTCAAGCGTCGGGTGGTGGGAGCCCTGCGTGGCCGCGGCTGACCAGCTCCGCGGCCTGGTCAAAGCCGCGGCGAGTGGCCCGCTGTCGCTCGTGCGGCGGGTGGCAGGCCGCCGCAACATCAACTGGACTCCCGAGTTCATGGGCTTCGGCAACCAGCTCTACCTGTGGTGCTGGGCCCACGCTGACCCTGGTGAGCGGCAGCGACGTACGGTGCTCACCAACGAGCGCACGGGTCCGTGGCTCGAGTATGTCCCGGACTTTGCCAGGGCTCGGCTGATGCACCGACATGAAGTCGGCCTCCTCGACAGGCGGGGCTTCTACTGGGCTGACAACGAGAGGTACACCGGAGACAAGCGGGGCTTCACAGAGGACACCCGTGCTGCGTTCATCAACGAGGTCCTTCTGCCCGCGCCACTACTGAGGAATGTGACGGATACCGAGTTCAGCTCCGACGACGTGCGGGTAGTCAACGTGAGGCGCGGCGACTTCTACGCCGATTGGTGGCGGCCGCGTCACGGGTTCGACGTGGCCAGCTATGTGAAGGCTGCCGTGGCGGGTGCAGTCACGCGCGACGGTTCTGTCCGAAGGATCCACGTGGTATCTGACGGCATCCCCTGGTGCCGCCGTCACCTCGCAGAGCTGGCCGAGATCGCCCCGATGACGTACGGAGACGCCAGCCCCGCCGAGAACTTCCTCCACGTGGCTTCGGCCAACCGGTTGGTGATCACCAACTCGACCTTCTCGCTCTGGGGTGCGTACGTGGCCCAAGCCATTCACGGGGAATCGAGCAGGATCTGGGCGCCAGCCTTCTTCGACAGCACCTACCCGGTGGGTCGATGCTACGAGTACGACCAGCACTGGAACTTCATCGACGAGCTCCCCGGGGGCTGGCAACCTTCGTGGGTGCTGGAAGGACTCGAGTGGCCTCCATCGTGAGCCGATACGCTCCTGCTCATGAACGCTCGAGACTCCCTCATGGCACTTGCCCATCGGGTGGACGATCGGCCGGGCCTCCTTCGCGACGTCGTGCGAGCGGGCTACGGCGCTGCAAAGACGGCACTCGACAGCGTCCGGCATCGCGGGCCCGTCGTGACCCGCTGGTCCCCGAAGGACCAACGATGGCACTATCGCTGGCCCGAGGGTAGGGCCGTCGATACGGGCCGCTGGAGGGACGCTCAGGGCTGGGCGACCCGAGGCTTCTATTACGGAATGGCGGATCTCCTCTGGCGCCCCTATCGGCCGAGACCGGGCGATGTGGTCCTCGATATCGGGGCAGGGAACGGCGGCGAGACCTTCTACTTGGCGGAAATGGTGGGAGCGGCTGGCCGCGTCATTGGGATCGAGGCCGCGCCCGGTCCGTACGCAGCGCTCCAAGAGCTGGTCGAACTGAACGGGTGGCCCCAGGTCGAGGCACTTCATGTCGCCGTTTCAGACAAGGCGGGCACCTTGAGGATCGAGGATGTCGATCACTGGGGCCGGACCAAGGACTTCGTCCTCGCATGGCTTACGGAACATGGGTTCCAGGCACGCGTCCGGGGCGAGGGAGACTTCGTCCAGGCCCTGTACGTGTACGCATCGAGATGAGAGGCGTCAGGACCCTGGCTGCACTACTTCTGGCCCGGGCAACTCGCCCCGAACGAGTGAGTGGCAAACGGTGTCGCTGACGGGATTCGCGGTACTCATCCTTGTTTGCGCCGCTGGTTGCTGCGTGTGGGGTGTCACTCGAGCCTGGGGCTCGTGGAGGCTGGGCTTGCCTTTGGCTTACGCAGTGTGGCTGGCCTGGGCAGTGCTGACGTGCGAAGTGCTCTCATGGTTCGGAGCGCTGAGGGGGCCGCAGATACTGGCGTTCCAAGTCCTTCTGGGAGTTGTTTGGCTTGTGCTGGGGAGACGCTTCCGGCGACTGGCTAGACCACATGCCGTGCGGAATTGGGAGTGGTGGGTCGTTGGCTCGATCGTCCTCATCTCTCTGTGCACCGCAATGCTGGCTGCTCCCAACAACTTTGACTCGATGGCCTACCACATGGTCAAGGTCGATCAATGGCTCCAGTCTGGATCGCTGGCTCCATTCGCGGTGCACTTTGCGCCTCAGGTCTACTTGGCACCCGCAGCAGAGATGGGTATCGCGGTGCTGCTTGGGCCCACCGGAATCAGTGTTGCTCCGAACCTCGTCCAGGCTGGTGCCCTGGTTGCGGTGATTGCAGCCGCAGTTTCTCTTGCTGGCGATCTTGGTGCCTCCCCTGCTGCCCAGCGAGCGGCAGCGGTGCTGGTGGCTGCTACTCCCACAGTGGTTGCGGAAGCGCCTACGACCCAGAATGACCTAGTGGCGTCGGCGTTGGTGGTCACGTGCGCCGCCTTAGTGGCTCACCTCAGACGTGGCGAGGCGTCGATCCCTCGACTGATGTCTGTGTCCCTGGCCGCCGCTGTCGCTGTGGCCGTCAAGCCGACGGCAGCTCTGTTCGTTGCGCCTGTCCTGATCTGGTTCATGGTGCGACGTTTCAGAAGGGCATGGGCCCGAACGATAAGCGTTGCGGTCATTTCGGTCGCGCTGATCCTGGTCGTCAATGTGGGTTGGCTGGCGAGGAATGTCGATGTCTACGGCTCTCCCGCTGGCCCGCCCAGCCACCTCACCAACGCGGAGGTCACCCCCGGTGTCGTGGTCGGCAACATGCTTCGTAACGCTGGCCACAACCTTGGCACCCCGCTCGACTCGGTGAACAGGGCCGTGACTGCATTCCTTGGGAGCTCGATGCGGGCAGCGGGTATCAATCCGGATGATCCAGGCAGCCTGTATGGCTCCGATGCCTTCAGTGTTGATTCAGAGCGCAACGAGGATCGGAACTCAAGCACACCCCAGTTCCTGTTGTTCCTCGCATCGCTTGTCGTGCTCGCTGGGCGCCGAACCGTGCGGGCACCGCTTCTACCACTTCTGGCGTGCATTTCGGTGGGCTACACCGCCTTCTCGACCCTCTTTGCTTGGCAGGTGTGGGGAGGCCGTCTCCTCCTTCCCTTGACGGTGCTCGGGTGCGTTGTGGCAGCGACTGCTATCGAGGTGCCTGCGCGAGTGATGATCCTTCGTGCCGTGACGCTCCTCCTCGTGGTGGTCCTGTGCCTCCCCTGGCTGGTGGCATCGAAGTGGCGCCCGCTGGTAGGTGCGGAGTCAGTTGTCACGACGAGCGACGTTGATGATCGATTCAGAGCACGACCGGAGTTGCGTGAGCCCACCCTGGAATTGGCAAGGCGGATCGCGGCGACCAACGCCTCGGTGGTAGGGATCGGACGGGACGTCTACGTCTGGGAGTATCCCCTACGGGTCGCGATCCGTGAACTAAGGCCGGGGGTGACCTTCGTCAATGTGGACACGGTTGGGCCAACGTCCAGGTTCGAAGACCCTCGCCGCCCGGCAGTCGTGGTCCGGGCTGATCTGAAACCCACCACGAGTGGCTACATTGAGCAGACTCTGGGCGGTGGCCTAAGACTCGAACTTGATCCGGCCCGGGTGAAGTGAGGTGAGGTGAGTCGCCTAGGTCAGCGCACCCAGGTCAAGCCCTGGCCGCGACATGCTCGAGCATGTCATCGTCGTCGTGAATTCCCAGCCGTTGGGTGATCCACCAGACAGTAGCGACGGCGAGTACAAGCGCGAACCAGCCGAGGGCGGGCGGCACCCGGAGCAACGGGGGTATGTTCAGCAGGGCGTAGCCAATCACTCCAGTGATCAACCAGGTACGGCTTCGCGATCCCACTGCCGCAAAGCCAAAGGCGACCCAGGGTAGAACCAAGTACCACGGATAGAGAGCTGGGGACGCCAGCCTGAAGACGAGGGAGCACCACGCGAACGCTCGAGCCGGGTGCCTCCGCGATATCCAGAGCAGCGCTCCAATGCCCACGACTCCCGCGAGCATCACGCCCGCCCTGACCAGCGTGTCAGCCCAAAGCCAAGACAACGCGTTTCCTGCGCTCAGCAACCAGTGTGTGGGGCTCTCAGTCGCGTCTAGGTCATTGAGCTTCAGCCAGCGCGTCCAACCGAATCCGTCGGGGTAGATCGCACACCCTCCAGCGAACGCAGCAAGAGTCACGGCGGAAGCCACCGCGAGCCTCGAGATCGCTGCGCCCGCCGATCGATAACCGCAAAGACCGAGTGCGATCACACCAAGACCGGCTTGCGGCTTGGCGAGCATGGCCAGTCCTAGGACGCCCGACCCTGCCAACAGTGCAGCCCAGGACGTGAAGCCGACGGAAACGGCCACCCACACCCCAAGGCCTACGAGGCCCACCATCAGGCCGTCGTTGTGTGCGCCGCCGACTAGGTGAACGATGATCAGCGGCGACGCAACCCACCATGATGTGATCGCCAGCGGTAGCCGGGTCGCTGCCGCGAGCCGTGGCGAGCAAGCCAGTACCAGTCCGAGACCGCAAAGTGCGGGGAGTCGCTGGGCGACTACTCCCCAATACGGATGGAAGCCAGTGATCTGAGCCGAGGCCTGGGCAGCCAGCAGAGCCACGGGTGGATACGCCACCCCGCCTGGGCGCCAGATTGGGCTCACCGCGTCGATGTAGGGACCCCCGGACGCGCTCAGCCCAGCGGAGTAGACACTTGCGCCGGAGTGCTGGACCCATCCAGCTGCGGCATAGACGAATGCGTCGCTGCTGAGCAGCGGAGGGCTGATCAACAGCGGGAGGCTCCAGAGGCAGATCAGTAGCCAACCTTTCGAGGTACCGCGTCGAACACGATCGTAGGACGCCAGCCAAGCGATCAGGAGGAGGAGGAACCCGACAACGATCAGTCGTGTCGGCGACGGTTGAAAGTGAGGCCAGAGCGACGGTCCAAATCGAGGTCACCTGAGCACGATTGGGTGGGTGATCTCGGTGGAGGATTGGGCGTTGATCCGGCGGCTGGTGGCGGAGGGTGTGCCGCAGCGGCAGGTCGCGAGGGAGTTGGGGATTGGCCGGTCGACGGTGGCGCGGGCGGTGGCGTCGGCCGGTCCGCCGAAGTACGAACGGCCGGCTGTGGCGACTGCGTTCGACGCGGTCGAGGGCAGGGTGCGGGTGTTGCTGGAGGAGCATCCGCAGATGCCGGCGACGGTGATCGCTGAACGGGTCGGCTGGGCCGGGTCGATCACGTGGTTCCGGGAGAATGTGGCTCGGTTGCGGCCGCAGTATCGTCGGCCGGATCCTGCGGATCGGCTGGTCTGGGAGGCCGGGGACGCGGCGCAGTGTGATCTGTGGTTCCCGCCGCGGAAGATCCCGTTGGAGAACGGCAACGCGGTGTTGTTGCCGGTGCTGGTGATGGTGCTGGCTCACTCCCGGTTCGTGCTGGCCAGGATGATCCCGACCAGGACGACCGAGGATCTCCTGCTGGGGATGTGGCAGCTCCTGGAGCAGGTGGGCCGGGTCCCGCGGCGGCTGTTGTGGGACAACGAACGCGGCATCGGCCGCGGCCCGCACCGCGCTGAAGGAGTGCCCGGGTTCATGGGGACGTTGGCGACCAGGCTGGTGTTGCTGCGTCCGCGGGACCCGGAGTCGAAGGGGATCGTGGAACGCCGCAACGGCTGGTTCGAGACATCGTTCATGCCCGGCCGGATGTTCACCTCCCCGGCTGACTTCAACGACCAGTTCACTGGCTGGCTCGATACCGCAAACCAGCGGATCGTGCGCACCACCGGCGCTCGGCCGGTCGACCGGTTGGAGGCCGATCGGGCGGCGATGCTGCGATTGCCGCCGGTTCCGCCGCTGGTGGGGTGGCGCAGCCAGGTCCGGCTGGGTCGGGACTACTACGTGACCATCGCCCGCAACGACTACTCGGTCGACCCGACCTGGATCGGCCGAATGGTCGACGCCCACGCCGACTTGGACCAGGTCCAGATCCGGATCGGCGGCAGAGTGATCGCCGAGCACCGCCGAGCCTGGGGCAGCGGCATGACGATCACCGACACCACCCATGTTGAGACCGCGAAACGGCTCCGCAGCGAGTTCCAGCACCCACCAGCACGACCCGTCGATCAAGGGCTGGTCAGGGATCTGGCTGACTACGACTCCGCGTTCGGCCTGACCAGTGAGGGGGCAGCGTGATGGCTCCCAAGACCACCGACGCGGTCAAGCAGCTGACCTACCTGGCCGGGTCCCTCAAAGCGCCACGGATCCTCGACGTCGCCGGACGACTCGCTGACCAAGCCCGCGACGCGGGCTGGTCGTTCGAGGACTACCTGGTCGCCGTGCTCGAGCGGGAAGTGTCAGCCCGCAACGCCTCCGGAGCCGAGCTGAGGATCCGGGCAGCCGGGTTCGGAGCCCGCAAGACCCTCGAAGACTTCGACTTCGACGCCCAACCCGCGATCCGGAACCAGATCGCCGCCCTCGCCGGCGGCGGGTTCCTCACTGAAGCCCGCAACGTCGTCCTGCTCGGCCCACCCGGCACCGGCAAAACCCACCTCGCCATCGCCCTCGGTATCCAAGCCTGCCGGCACGGCCACCGGGTCCTGTTCGCCACCGCGACCGACTGGGTCACCAGGCTCTCCGACGCCCACCGCGCTGGCCGGCTCGCCGCCGAACTAGCCAAGCTCCGCCGCTACGGCCTGATCATCATCGACGAGGTTGGCTACCTCCCCTTCGAACAAGACGCCGCGAACCTGTTCTTCCAACTCGTCTCATCCCGCTACGAACACGCCTCCCTGATCCTCACCTCGAACCTGCCCTTCAGCGGCTGGGGCGGGGTCTTCGGCGACCAAGTCGTCGCCGCAGCCATGATCGACCGGATCGTCCACCACGCCGACGTCCTCACCGTCAAAGGCAGCAGCTACCGCCTCCGCAACCGAGGCATCGACACCCTGCCCAGCATCAAAACCCAGGCTGAGGCACACTAGACACCACGGAACGTGGCCTCGATTTCGCCCGTCGAATCGGCCTCAGATTCACCCGTCGCCAACAGGTCTGAACCCCGCGGTCCCTGGGCCTGTCGAAGGGGCAGGTGCTCAGGAAACTC